>NZ_JBHWKO010000054.1:0-49365 GCF_042731035.1 Streptomyces sp. NPDC059895 | reverse complement strand
CCCGCAGCCGCCCGCGGCGCCCCCGACCTCGCGCCGCCCGCCGCCACCCCGCGCGCCCCCGCCCCCGCCGCCCGGCTACTGCCGCGGCCGCCCGCGCGGGCCGCCGCCGCGTCGCCCGCGCGGTCCCCCGGCGCGCCGGCCCCCGCCGGTGGGGCGGGCCGGCCGCCGTCGGCCGACCCGGTCGCCGCGCTCCGGCGCATGTACGTCGACACGAGCCCGTTCAGCCCGGCGCACCTGGGCCTCAACGCGGAGGTGCTGGGGCCCGAGCGGATGCTGTTCGGCACGGACTCGCCGCCGATGGCGGCGCCGCTGGAGGACTTCGTCCGCATGATCGAGAAGCTGCCGGTCGACAAGGCGTCCCAGCAGCTCATCCTCGGCGGCAACGCCGAGGCCCTCTTCGACCTGAGGAGCCGTCCTTGACGACCATCCAAGACGCCGTCACCGCGGCCGAGCGGTGCACCCCGGAGTTCCGGCGCGACCCGCACGCGGTCTACGCCCGGCTCCGGGAAGCGGCGCCGGTCTGCCCGATGAGACCGCCCCACGGCAACGAGACGTACCTGATCACACGGTACGAGCACGCGCGGGCCGCCCTGTCGGATCCGCGGCTGAGCAAGGACATGTACGGGGCCATGGACGCGTACCGGAGGATCTTCGGCGAGTCGTCCGTCGCGCTGGACGACAACATGCTCAACTCCAATCCGCCCAAGCACACCCGGCTGCGCCGGCTGGTCAGCTCCCAGTTCACCCCGCGGCGGGTGGAGGCCCTGCGGCCGCGGATCGAGGAGCTCGCCGGGGACCTGCTCGACGCCTGTCCGACGCGGGAGCCGTTCGACCTGCTGCCCGCGTTCGCGTTCCCGCTGCCGATCGGCGTGATCTGCGAACTGCTCGGTGTGCCGGCCGAGGACCGGCCGCTGTTGCAGCGGCTGTCCACCACGGTGGCGCAGACCGGGTTCGGCGAGGAGGCCAAGCGGGCCCAGCAGGAGGCCGAGGAGGGGCTGCACGCCTGCTTCACGGACCTCGTCGCGGACAAGCGCGTCCGCCCGGGCGAGGACCTGCTGAGCGCGCTCGTCACGGTCCGGGACAACGACGGCGGGCTCACGGAGAGCGAGTTGGTCTCCACGGCGTTCCTGCTGATGTTCGCCGGTCACAAGACGACGGCGTACCTCATCGGCAACGCCGTGCACCACCTGCTGTCCCATCCCGCGCAACTGCGGGCGTTGCGGGAGAACCCCGAGCTGATCCGCGCGACGGTCGAGGAACTGGTGCGCTACGAGGGCTCCGTGGAGAGCGCCACCTTCCGCTACGCGACCGAGGACGTGGAGTACGGCGGGACGCTGATCCCGAAGGGCTCCCTGGTCCAGATCGCGCTGAGCTCGGCCAACCGCGATCCGCTGAAGTTCGACGCGCCGGACGAGTTCGACGTGACGCGGCCGGGCAACGCGCGGGACGCCCATGTGGGCTTCGGGCACGGCATCCACTACTGCCTGGGAGCCCCGCTCGCCCGGCTGGAGACGCAGGTGGCCCTCACCCGCCTCTTCGACCGGTTCCCGAGGATGGCGCCGGCCGACCCGGCCGGCGGGCCGCGATGGATGCAGGTGCCGTTCCCGGCCTTCCGCGGCCTGGCGGAGCTGCCGGTCGTGCTCGATCCCTCCGGCTGACCTCCGGCTGACCGACGCGGACGGGCGGGCCAAGGGGCGCGGAAGCCGTACGGCGGCTTCCGCGCCCCTCACGGCTGCCCGCGCACCAGAACGCGGACCGACGGAACCTCCCCCCTGCACGGAATACCCCCTGGGGGTATATCGTTGAGCAGGGAAGGACACCCGGAGCGGGTCACACCCACGACGGAACGGGCCACCACCGCGGAATGGGGATGACGGTCATGGACCACGGCACGCACCGCACCGGCACCGCGCACGACCACACGCACGACCACACGCACGCCCGCCACCCCACCGGGCACGACGGCGGCCGTCCGCCCGGCGCGTCCTGGGCGACGGCGGCGCGGGCGACGCTGCACTGCCTGACCGGCTGCGCCGTCGGCGAGATCCTCGGCATGGTGATCGGCACCGCCCTGATGTGGGGCAACGCGCAGACCATGGCGCTGGCGATCACGCTGGCCTTCGTGTTCGGTTACTCCTTCACGCTGTTCGCGGTCCGCCGCGCCGGCCTCGGCCTCGGCGCCGCCGTCAAGGTGGCGCTCGCGGCCGACACCGTCTCCATCGCCGTGATGGAACTGGTCGACAACGGCATCGTCGCCCTGGTCCCGGGCGCGATGGACGCCCATCTGTCCGACGGGCTGTTCTGGTGGCCGCTCCTGGGCGGCTTCGCCGTGGCCTTCCTGGTCACCACGCCGGTGAACAAGTGGATGATCGGCCGCGGCAGGGGACACGCCGTCGCGCACGCCCACCACTGAGAAGCACCGCTGACGACCGGTGCGGCCCGGGGCGGGCACCCGCACGGGGTGCCCGGAGCGGGCCTCCGCTCATCCGAACTGGCCGGGCCGGTAGTCCCCGGCGGGCTGCCGGACCATGACGTTCAGGCGGTTGAAGGCGTTGATGACGGCGATCATGGACACCAGGGCGATGAGCTGGTCCTCGTCGTAGTGCTTGGCGGCGTACGCCCATGCCTCGTCCGTGACACCGCCGGCCGCGTCCGCGATGCGGGTGCCCTGCTCGGCGAGTTCGAGGGCGGCGCGTTCGGCGTCGGTGAAGACCGTCGCCTCCCGCCAGGCCGCGACGAGGTTGAGCCGCACCGCGCTCTCCCCGGCGTGCGCGGCGTCCTTACTGTGCATGTCGGTGCAGAAGCCGCAGCCGTTGATCTGGCTGGCGCGGAGCTTCACCAGTTCCTGCGTCGCGGCCGGCAGCCCCAGGTCCGAGGCCACCTTTCCCGCCGCGGCGAGATGCTTCACGATCTTGGCCACGTCCGTGTTGCCGTGGAGGTTCAGGCGAGCTTCCACAGGAGACTCTCCTTCGTCGTCGTTCGTGGATACACACCTCTGACGGGCCGGCTCGGCAGGGTGTGACACGAGCGGATGTGACCCGCGTCTCCCCTGCTTCCGGGACCTCGCACACCGCCGTCGCGTCGGCCGCGGCACCCGACCGCCCACGGCCTGCGCGCCCGTGAGGCCTCGTCGGCCGGGGCCGCCTACAAAGGAGGGCAGGAGCCGGTCCGTGCGGCCGGCGGGAGAGAGGGAGTCCTCACATGAACCACCAGAAGGTGCGCGACCTGATGAGCGACGCCGTCGTGCGGGTCCGGCGCGCGACGCCGTTCAAGGAGATCGCGCATCTGCTGCTGGAGTACGACATCACGGCCGTCCCCGTCGTGGACGCCGACGACCGCCCGGTGGGGGTGGTGTCGGAGGCGGATCTGCTGCACAAGATGTGGGGCCGGCCGGAGGGCGGCGCCGGAGCGCCGGCCACCGCTCCGTCGCCCGCCAAGGCCTCGGCCGTCGACGCGGCGGGGCTGATGACGTCGCCCGCCGTCTGCGCGCGCGAGGACTGGAGTGTCGTCGACGCCGCCCGCGTGATGGCGCAGCACGGCATCAAGCGGCTGCTCGTGGTCGGCGAGGACGGACGGCTGACCGGTGTGGTGAGCAGGAGCGACCTGCTGCGGGTCTTCCTGCGCACGGACCAGGCGATCCGTACGGAGATCGTGGAGGAGGTGCTGGTCACCACGCTCGGCGAGGCCCCGTCGGCGCTCCACGTGGACGTCACGCACGGCCATGTCGTCCTCAGCGGGCGGCTGTCGCCCCGGGTCCCGGTGCACGTGCTGGAGGAGCTGTGCCGCGCCGTCGACGGTGTGGTGGCCGTGGAGTTCAGAGCGGTGCGGGACGCGGACCCCGAGGGTTCCGCGTGAGCCGGGCCGCCGGCCGGTGACGGGGTGCGGCCGGCGGTGAGCGGTGGCGTCCCCGATGCGGTGGCCTCCCCGATGCAGTGGCCTCCCCGATGCGGTGGCCTCCCCGGTGTGCGGTGGTGTCCCCGATGCGGTGGCCTCCCCGATGCGGTGGCCTCCCCGGTGTGCGGTGGTGTCCCCGATGCGGTGGCCTCCCCGGTGTGCGGTGGCGTCCGCGGTGCGGTGGTGTCCGGCGACGCCACCGCACACCGGGCGGCCCGGGGGCGTTCACTCCTCGGCCGGGGCGAGCACCACGAAATCCGCTCGGGCGGGGTCGAGGCAGACGGCCAGCCGGCCGACGCCTTCCGCGTCCTCCGGGCCCATCTGCACGCTGCCGCCGTTCGCGGTGACCCGGGCGACGGCCTCGTCACAGTCCGTGACGGCGAAGACCGGGTGCCAGTACGGTCGTCCGTCCGCCAGGGCGAGGTCCTCCGCCGGAAGTTCCATCAGGCCGCCGTGCATGCGCTCCTCGGGGAGACCGGCGGGCGTGATGAGGGTGTACACGCCTTCCCCGCCGGGCAGCTCCATGTCGCTGAACCGCCAGTCCAGGACGGCGCTGTAGAACTCCTTCGCGGCCCGCGCGTCACTCGTGTACAGCTCGGTCCACACCAGGGAGCCCGGCTCCTCCACCAGTTCGACGCCCTTGGTCTCCCCCGGCTGCCAGACGGCGAACTGGCCTCCCAGCGGGTCGCTGTACTGCGCCATGCGGCCCCACTGGTCGAGGTCCCTCGGGGCCACCCGGACGGTACCGCCCGCCCGCTCGACGACCTGGGTGGTGGCGTCCGCGTCGGTGACGCCGTAGTAGATCATCCAGGCGGACCGGGCGCCCTCCTCGGTCAGCTTGCCGAGCCCCGCGACGATCTTGCCGTCCTTGCGGAACATCCCGCCTTCCATGTCCTCCCCCTCGCCCATGGACTCGTAGTCCCAGCCGAGCACCGCGCCGTAGAAGGCGGCGGCGGCCGGGACGTCGGGGGTGCCGAGGTCGAGCCAGCAGGGGGAACCCGGAGGGAAGTCAGTGGTGATCATGAGGAGCGCCTTTCACGAGTCCTGTGCGACTCAGCGTGACATCCGCGACGGTCACTCGCCCGCCGGCGAGGCGGCCACCCGCCCGCCGGGGCGGGCGTCACGCCGTAGGCGGGGCGCCGCCCGGCTCGCCGCACCGGGTGCAATGGCCGCCGAGGTCCCCGCGGGCATGTGCCCGGTCGTCACCGTCGTGTGCTCGCTCGTCCACGCACCGTGCGGGGTCACGGCCGGCGCACGTCACGGAGCGCCGCCGCCCGCCCCGCGGGCGTCCGTGGTCACCAGCCGCGCCGGCTGTGCACGGCGTGGCGCGGTGCGGGCGGGATGTGCGTCGCCCTCAGGGCGCCGACGAGGGCGCGGCGCAGTTCCCGGTCCTGGGCGGTCTCCAGGGGCATGTCGAGCTGGACGATGCCCACGCCCGCCGCGCGCAGCCAGCCGATGCGGGCGGCGACGGTGGCCGGGGAGCCGATGAACGCGCCGGCCAGCGTGCGCGCGATGTAGGCGGCCAGTGGCCGGGGGCCTTCGGCACGGCCGCGTTCGCGGTCGCGGTCGAGCTGGACCGCCTCCAGCCAGCGCGCGCTGTCGGGGCCCGAGGTCAGCCGCAGCGCGTCCGCGCGGATGCGCCGGGCCCGCTGTTCGGCCTCCTCGTCGGTGGGGGCCGTGATGACGGTGACGTGGCGCCAGATCCGCAGCGTCCTGCCGTGTGCCGCGGCCGCGGCGCGCACTCGTGCGATGTGCCGGCGGGTGGCCGTCAGCGGCAGGGGCGGCACCGCGTACACGTCCGCGTGCCGTGCGGCGAGTTCGACGCCCTCCGGTGACGAGCCGCCGAAGGAGAGGAGTTCGGCGCGCGGGTGGGGCAGCAGACCGGAGCGGGCGCCGCGGACGGTGTAGAACTCGCCGTCGTGGTCGAAGTCGCGCCGCTCGACGAGGGTGCGGCGGAACAGTTCCAGGTACTCCCCCGTCCGGCGGTAGCGGGCCGCCTTGCCGAGCGTGTCGCCGTCCCGGGCCACGTCGGCGTCGCTGGAGCCCACGATGACATGGGCGGCGGCCCGCCCTCCGGAGAGCCGGTCCAGGGTGGCCAGGGCGCGCGCGGCCGCGGTGGGTGCCGTGGGGCCCGCCCGGTGGGCGACCGCGACCCGCAGCCTGCTGGTGGCCGCCAGCGCCCAGCAGGCCACCAGCCACGGGTCCGGCCAGGAACTGGACTGCACGACGAGGGCGCTGTCGAGTCCGTCCTCCTCGTTCTCCCGGGCGGTGCGCGCCACGAACTCCGGGTCGGCGTCGCGGTCGCGGGGGTCGGGGGCGAAGCGCAGCGCCTGGCGTTCCTCGGGGGTGGCGCCCGGCACGGGTGCGGCGCGTACCCCGCCGCGTAGGTCCAGGTCCAGGTCCAGGTCCATGGCAGTACCTCCGCGGGCAGGGTGGGGATGCGGACGGGGTCAGTGGGCGGCGGGGCCGAGGCGGGCCAGGGTGTCCAGGACCCTGGCCCGGCTGACGAACACCTCGGGGGGCAGCGACACGTACAGCTGGATGGTGGTCACGCCCGGCCGGTGGTAGCGCAGGATGCGCTCGCGGCACTCCTCCGGCGACCCGCTGATGAAGAGTCCGTCGACGACCTCGTCGGGCAGCGCCTTCTGCGCGCCGTCGACGTCGCCGTCGGCCCAGCGTTCGTGCGACTCGCGCAGCAGGTCGCCGTTGCCGAGCCACTCGTGGAACCTGCGGTAGGGCTCGCGGTTGAGGATCCAGGCGAGGAAGGGACGGGTGGCGCGGTGGGCGTAGTCGGTGTCCTCGGTGGGACAGACGAACACCTTGACGACGAGTTCCTTGCCGGGCGGCTGCGGGCCGACGGCGTCCAGGATCTTGGGCACGTCCTCGGGGAACAGCAGGTTGGTGATGGCTCCGTCGCCCTCGCGGAACGCCAGGCGCAGCATCCCGGGCCGCAGCGCGCCGAGGATCACCTTGACGGGGTCCACGGGCGGGTGGGGCAGACGGTAGCCGGTGATGGAGAAGGTGTCGAAGTCACCGGCGATGTGCTCGCCGCGCAGGGCGCGGGTGACGAACCGCAGGACGTCCCGGGTCCGTTTGTACGGTTCGTCGAACGGGATGCCGTTGATGTCCGTGACGTGGGCCGGCACCGAGGCGCCGAGGCCCAGCAGGAGGCGGCCCGGG
Organism: Streptomyces sp. NPDC059895; assembly: GCF_042731035.1. Lineage (NCBI taxonomy): Bacteria > Bacillati > Actinomycetota > Actinomycetes > Kitasatosporales > Streptomycetaceae > Streptomyces > Streptomyces sp. NPDC059895. Next base: position 42,291 of record NZ_JBHWKO010000054.1, on the reverse strand, counting down.
GCCAGTTGGGCGAGGGTGGCGGCGGTCTGGGCGAGGACGGCCGGGCCCCGGGTGTGCACGGGGACGATGCCGGTGGCGATGCGCAGGGTCGGCGACCAGGCGGCCACGGCGGCGAGCGGGGTGAAGGCGTCGGTGCCTCCGCCCTCCGCGCTCCACACGTCCGTGTAGCCGAGGTCGGGCAGGCGTTCCACGAGGAAGCGGTGCCGGTCGATGGTCAGTCCGGGCAGCGGCAGTGTGATGCCCCAGGTGGGGGGCAGGCCGGGCGCGGGGGTGTGGGAGACGGTCATCGGGCCACCCATACGGTCGTGAGGTCGAGGAACCAGGACTGCGGCTGGACGAGGCCGTGGACGGCCGGGGAGACGGCCCTGGGGTTGCGGTCGTTGACGACGAACAGCCAGGGCGCGTCCCGCGTGACGAGTTCCAGGGCCTGCGTGTAGTCCGCCTCGCGGGCGGCCTGGTCGGCGGAGGCGCCGGCGGAGGCGAGCAGCTTGTCGACCTGGGGGTTGCTGTAGTGGCCGGTCCAGAACGGGCTGTCGGTGCCGATGAACAGGGGCAGCAGGGCTTCCGACTGGAACAGGGTGGTGGACTGCGCGATGGCCTGTGAGTCGCGGGCGACCTGCCCCTCGGCCTCGGCGCTGATCAGGGTCGACCAGTCGGTGGTGCGGATCTCGACCTCGATGCCGACGGCGGCGAGGTCGCGTTGCACGGCCTCGGCGATGGGCACGGGGACGAGGTTGCCGGAGCCGCCGGTGGGGACGGTGACGGAGGTGGTGAAGCCGTCGGCGTAGCCGGCCTCGGCGAGCAGTGCGCGGGCCTTGGCCGGGTCGTGGTCGTAGGTGTCGCCGGCCGGGTCGTGGGCGAAGGTGCCGGGCGGCGCGGCCTGCCGGGCGGGTTCGGCGGTGCCGTGGAGCAGTTCCTCGGCGATGGCCTCGCGGTCGATGGCGTAGTTGGCCGCCCTGCGGACGCGGGGGTCGCTCCAGGGTTCGGCGGCGGTGTCGAGGATCCAGTACCAGAGGTGGTCGTAGCTGTTGGTGACGACCTTCGCGCCGTCGGCCTCCAGGCTCGGGATGTCGTCGGGGTTGGGGTACTCGATCCAGTTGACGGAGCCGGAGCGCAGGGCGGCGGTGCGCGCGGCGGCGTCGGGCAGGGCCTTCACGACGAGCCGGTCCAGCTTGGGGGCTCCGCGCCAGTAGTCGTCGAAGCGCGCGAGCTCGATCTGCTCCCCGGCCGTCTGCTTCACGAAGCGGAACGGGCCGGTGCCGACGGGATGTTCGGAGAACTTCGCGGACCCGGTCTTGCGGACGGCGGTGGGGCTGGCGATGAGGACGTGCGCGAGGTCCTGCGGGAAGTGTCCGTTGGGCTTCTCGGTGACGAGCTGGATCCGGTCGTCGGCGAGCTTGGTGTACCTGGTGATGCCGCCCGCGTACTCGCCGGCCGCCGCGCCGAGGGCGTCCGTGTAGTACGGGCTCTTCTCGTCGAGGTAGCGGTCGAGGTTGAAGACGACGGCGTCGGCGTCGAAGGCGGTGCCGTCCTGGAACGTCACTCCCTTGCGGAGGGTGAAGGTCCAGGTCCTGCGGTCGTCGGCGACCTTCCAGGAGGTGGCCAGGGCTGCCGTGATCTCGGCCGGGCCGTCGGTCTTCGACAGGTCGTAGCGGGTGAGGCCCTCGTACAGCTGGAAGCTGACGAGGCGCTTGCCCTCGTATCCGGCGCCGCCGATGACGGTGTCGGGGTTGGGGAGTTTGCCCGTGGCGCCGATGACGAGGGTGCCGCCGGTCCTGGCGCCGCCCGCCGTGTCGTCGGCGGCTGATCCGGTGCCGCAGCCGGCCGCGGCGAACGGCAGCAGCAGGGCGGCGGCGAGGCCGGCGGCGCGCAGGCGGTGGCGGAGGCGGAGGTTGAGGTCGAGGTGGAGGCGGAGGCGGAGGCGGCGGGGAGTCCGGCCCGCCGGGTGCGGGAGTGGCGCGGGGTGGTGGTCGGCCGGGAGCGAGTGTGCCGCAGGGGGGCGGCCCGCCGGGAGCGGGTGTGGTGCAGGGTGGTGGTCCGCCGGGCGGCCGGACGGGTGCTGGTGGTGCGTCATGGGTTCCTCGTCGTCACTCATGGGGCGGACGGTTCACCGACGGGCCGGTGCCGGTCGGCCGTGTTCGGCTCGGGGGGTTCGGTAGCGGGGTCGCCGACGGGCGTGGACCGGTCGGCACGGGTCGGTCCGGGAGGCTCGGCGCCGATGCCACCGGCCGGTGCGAGCCCGTCGGCGACATCGCCACCGACGGGCTCGGACCGATCGGAACGGGTCGGCTCGGGGGGCGCGGGAAGCTCGGACCGATCGGAACGGGTCGGCTCGGGGGGCGTGGGAGGCTCGGGGCCGATGGCGCCGTCGGCGGCGAGCAGGGCGCGGGTGTACGGGTGGCGGGGCGCGTTCCACAGGGCGGCCGTGCTGCCCTCCTCGACGACCTGTCCCCGGCGCAGGACGACGACCCGGTGGGCCAGGTGCCGTACGACGGCCAGGTCGTGGGAGATGAACAGGCAGGCCAGGCCGAGGCGTTGGCGGAGGTCGGTGAGCAGGTTGAGGACCTGGGCCTGGACGGTGGTGTCCAGGGCGGAGGTCGGCTCGTCGCACACGATCAGGTCGGGGCCGGTGGCCAGGGCGCGGGCGATGGCGACGCGCTGGACCTGTCCGCCCGACAGTTCGCGCGGGTGGCGGCGGGCCAGCTCCGGTGCCAGACCGACCCGCTGGAAGAGGTCGGCGACGAGCGCGGGACGCTCCTTGCGGGGCGTGCCGTGCACGCGCAGGGCGAAGGCGACCGCCTCTCCGGCGCGGAGCGCGGGGTTGAGCGACCCGCGGGGCTGCTGGGGCACGAACTGGAGGCGGGCACGGGTCCGCCGCCCGGAGGGGCCGCGCAGCCGGTGCGGGTCGTGGCCGTCGAAGCGGACGGTGCCGGTGTCGGGGGCGAGCAGGCCGAGGGCCAGCCGGGCCACGGTCGACTTGCCGGAGCCGGACTCGCCGACCAGGGCGACCGTCTCCCCGGCCGACACGTGGAGGGAGACGCCGTCGACGGCGAGGGGGCCGCGCCGGTGGCGCTTGGACACCTGGTCGAGGCGGAGGAGGTCACGGGTCATCGGGGCCCTCCCGGCTGTGCGGCCACCAGGGCGGCGGCATGCGGGTGCCCGGGGGCGCTCAGCAGCTTCTCCACGGGCCCGGTCTCGACGATCCGCCCGTCGCGCAGGACCGCCGCCCGGTGGCCGACGCGCCGGGCGACGCCGATGTCGTGGGTGACCAGGAGCAGGGCGACGCCGCGCTCGGTGAGCAGACGGGCGAACAGGTCGAGGACGTGTGCGCGGACCACGGCGTCCAGGGCGGTGGTGGGTTCGTCGGCGATCAGCAGTCCCGGCCCGCAGGCCAGGGCCAGGGCGAGGGCGGCGCGCTGCCGCAGGCCGCCGGAGAGTTCGTGCGGGTGGCAGCGGGCGACGCGGTCGGGATCGGTGACGCCGGCCGCGTCCAGCAGTCCGGGCACGGCGCGGCGGGCCGCGGCGCGGTGGCCGGCGACCCGGTGCCGCAGCAGGACCTCGGTCAGCTGAGCGCCGACCCGGCGCAGCGGATCGAGACCGGCGTCGGGGTCCTGCGGGACGTACCCGATGCGCCGTCCGCGGATGTCGGACAGGGCACGCTCGCCGAGAGTGCGCAGGTCGGTGCCGGACAGGAGCACGCGGCCGCTCACCCGGGCGCCGCGGCCGGGCAGGCCGATGACGGTGCGGGCGAGGGTCGACTTGCCGCTGCCCGACTCGCCGAGCAGCACCAGCGCCTCGCCGGGACGTACGGTCAGCGACACCCCGTCCACGGCGCGCACGGTGCCGTGGACGACCGTCATGTCCCGCACCTCGAGGTGTTCCGGTGGGTTCATCGTCCGGCCTCCGTGCGCAGGTTCCGGCCGGCGCCCGTGCCGTGGCGCAGGGCCTCGCCGAGGGCGTTGAAGACGACGGAGACGACGAGGATCGTGACGGCGGGCAGTACGGCGACCTCGGGACGGGTCAGCAGGCTGGGCCGGAGCTCGTCGAGCATGGCGCCCCACTCGGCGGCCGGCGGGGGCACGCCCAGGCCGAGGAAGGACAGCCCGGCCGCGTAGACGACGGCCAGCCCCACCAGGGAGGACGCGTAGACGAGCAGGACGGGGGTGACGACCGGGGCCACCTGCCGCAGGGCGACGGTCACCGGGCCCGCTCCGCTGACCCGGGCGGCCTCCAGGTACTCGGCGGTGCGGATGCGCCGTACCTCGGTGAAGGCGACCCGGGTGACCGCCGGGGTCAGCACCACCGACAGCGATACGACGGTGGCGAGCAGGCCCGGCTCCATCACGGTGGCGACGGTGATGGCGAGCAGGACGCCCGGGAAGGCGTAGAGCACGTCGAGGGTGCGCAGCAGGGCGTGTTCGGTCAGGTGGCCGCCGAGTCCCGCGGCGATGCCGAGCAGTGTCCCGGCGACGGTGGCGACGGCGACCGGGAGGAGTCCGCCCAGCAGCGAGGGGCCCGTGGCGACGAGCAGCCGGCTCAGCACGTCCCGGCCCTGGGAGTCGGTGCCCAGCGGATGTCCGGTGCTGCCGGGCGGCAGCAGCCGGTCCCGCAGGCTGCCTGCGTCGGGGTCGTGGGGCGCCAGCAGCGGGCCCAGGACGGCGAGGAGCAGCAGCGCGCCCGCCAGGCACGCCGGTACGAGCAGGCGCGGTCGCGGGATCCGGTTCACAGCGCACCTCGCAGCCGGGGGTCGATGAGGGCGTGGGCGGTGTCGACGGCGATGTTGACGCCGACGAAGGCGACGGCGACCAGCAGCACGCCCGCCTGGATCAGCGGCAGGTCGCGCGCGGTGAGCGCGTCGTACAGCAGCCGGCCGACGCCCGGCCAGGCGAAGAGGGTCTCCACGAACACCACGCCCTCCAGCAGGTAGGCGAGTTGGAGTCCGCCGATGGTGAGCAGCGCCGGGGAGGCGTTGTGGAGGCAGTGCCGCAGGACGGCGGCGCGGCGCAGGCCCCGGGCTCGCAGGCCGTCGGCGAGGTCGGAGTGCAGGACGCCCCCGAGGGCGGCGCCGAAGACGCGGGCGGTCAGGCCGAGCGGGACGAGGGCCGCCGCGACGGCGGGCAGGACGAGGTGGTGGAGCCGGTCGCCGGTGCCGCCGCCGGCGAACAGGTCCTGGGTGCCGCCGGCCGGGAACCACCGCAGCCCGACGGCGAACACGGCGATGAGCAGCAGCGCCACCGAGTACTGCGGAGCGGAGACGGCCAGGGTGCTCAGGGCGCGTGACAGGCGGGCGGCCGGCCCGTCCGGGCGGGTGGCGCCGAGCGTGCCGAGCAGGACGCCTCCGGTGAGCACGAGCAGGAAGGCGGCGCCCGCGAGCACGAGGGTGTGTCCCAGGGCCGGCAGCAGGAGCTCGCCGACCGGCCGCTGGGCGGAGACGGAGACGCCGAGATCGCCCCGGAGCGCGTGGCCCAGCCAGTGCGCGTAGCGCAGGGGCAGCGGCTCGCCCAGGCCGAGCCGTTCGGTGAGCCGGTCCCTGGCCTCGGCCGGCGCCCCGGGGCCGAGCAACGCGGCCACGGGGTCGCCGGGGACGAGGGCGACGGCGGCGAACACGACGACGGTGACGCCCAGGAGCGTGGGAACGGCGAGCAGCAGGCGCCGCAGCAGGTACCGCCTCATCCGTCGGCCTCCCGGTACGCGGCGCCGGGACGCCCGGCGGGCGGGCGTGGGTGGGCGGTCATGCGGATGTCCTTCCTGGACGACGAGCGGGGTGGCCCCTTGGACGAAGAGCTGGGTGGCGCGTTCGGGTGGGGGGCGCGGGAGGCGGCGACGGGTGCGGCGGCGCGCGGCACGGGGTGATGGGGGCAGCACGGAGGACGGGGGTGGCATGGGGTGGAAGGGAGAACGCGTCGGCGGCACCGGGTCCGGGGCGCTGTGACCGAAGCGTGCGGGACCGCGACGGTCCGTTACCAGCCAGGTGTTGATGCTGATACCCGGGGTCACAGGATCGGTGGTACGGAATACACGGTTCCCTCATAAGCACGTGATCCGGCCCTTGTTGACCCCTGTCGACAGGCCGAATTACGCTGTTCGCATGGCCAAACGGCGAACCGACTTCACGCTGGTCGGTATCGGCGGCTCGTGGCACCGCAGGTGTTTCGACGAGTCCTGTCGTCCGTGTGCCGGGCGCTGACCTGACGGCCCGTCCGTCGACGCGCCCCCTCCCTTGATCACGGCTCGATCCGCCGGGGCTCCGCCCGTCCCGGCCCGCCATCGCTGAGGGGACCACACGTGAAGCCGTATTGCCGCGTCGGCGCCGACTGCCCTGTCACTGCGGGGGGTTGGCTGTGACGACGCTCACCACCGCGACCGGATTCGGTGACCCGCGTGCCGTGCACGCGGAGATCGACAACCCGCTGGACATGATCGCCGGGCATCAGCTGCTGTCCGATGCCGAGGACCGCCCGTCGGGCCGGGCCGCCGCGCCCCGCCGGCGCTGGGCGGCCGTCACCTGCGGCTGCGGTCACCCCGCCTGTTCCGGGCCGGAGGCCCACCGCCCCTCCCCCGTCACCCGCGTCTTCCTCGCCGAGCGCCACCCCGTGGCCAGTGCCGGGCTGCGCAGTGTCCTGAACGCCGATCCGGGCACCGCGGTCGTCGGCAGTTCCGGGGATCCGCTGCGGCTGCCGGACGCGTTGCGCCGGGTACGGCCGGACGTGGTGCTGCTGGGGCGCGGCGGAACCCTCGCGGAGGACCTGGCCGTTGTCGCCCGGCTCCGCGCACCGGAGGTGGTCCCCGACGCCCGGGTCCTGCTGCTGCGCAGGGCGCGGAGCACGGCCGAGGCGAGCCGCATGCTGCTCGCGGGCGCGAGCGGGTGCTTCCCGCTCGACCTGCCGGAGGACCGGATCGTGCAGGCGGTGGCTGTCGCGGGTGCCGGCGGCTCGGTGTTCCTGCCCGCGCCGCCGCCGGCCCGCGTCCAGGTGGCGCATCTGGCCGGGGACGCGGCGGAGCCCCTGCCGCAGCACTGCGGGCTCACCGACCGGGAACGCCAGGTCCTCGCCCAGCTGGCCCAGGGGCTGAGCAACGCCGAGATCGGACGGGAACTGGCCCTGGCCGAGGCCACGGTGAAGAAGCATCTGACCAACGCCATGCGCAAGATCGGGCAGTCCGACCGGCTGCGCGCCGCGCTGTACGCGCACCGGCACGGCCTCGCGGGCTGACCCGGGTCCTGTCCCCGGGGCGGCCACGGGCGGTCCGGGGGCGGTCCGCGGGCGGGCAGGCGCTGCCCAGGCGCCCGCCCACGCGCGGGTCCGCCGCTGCCGAGACGCCGCCCACGCGCGGGTCCGCCGCTGCTGAAGCGCCGCCCACCCGCGCCCCACCACCGCCCGAGAACACCCGCCCACCCGCGCCCCCACCACCGCCCCGAGGGCGACCTTCGGAGCAGTTCCCGGGCTCCGAAGGTCGCCCTCGGGGCCCCCTTTCGGGGCTTCTGGGTGATCGCGCCGCTTCCTAGCGTTTCCGGTCAACAGGACCCGACCGGTCCGCTCCCCACCGCGAAGGAGATCCGAGATGAGCGATGCGCCCGCAGGAGGCATCGCGCGCGGCGGTTCCGTCGGGGTGCCGGCGTCCACCGCGGACGACGGCACCGACGCCCGGGAGGCCGGCCGCCCCTTCACCGCCGTACTGGGCACCCCGCCCGTGCCCGGTGCGCACCCCGCACCGGCGGACCGGCTGCGCAACGCCTACCGGGGCATGCCCGAGGCGGAACGGTCCGCGTTGTGGCGGCAACGGCTGCACGAGGCGGAGTCGGGGCTGACCCGACTGCTGGCCGCCTGGCACGACACCACCCATCTGTCCGACTGGTTCGCCCTCCAGGCGGAGATCTTCGCGGACCTGCCGGACCCCACGGCCGGCGGCCCCGCGGACTGGCAGCGCGTCTTCTTCCGCGGCCAGGCCCTGATGGAACGTTTCCTCGTCTCCCGGCACGGGGAACAGGCCCTCGCCGCCTGGGCCGCCGCCATCGCCGCGGTGCACCGCGACGTGGAGCCCGACCACGGCAGGGGGGCCGCCGACCCCGTCCACCGCATCGCACGCCAGGCCGAACTGTACGGATCCGACTACGAGTTCGACGACGGGATCGAGACCGACGGTGCCACCCGGGCGGCGCTGACCATCACGCACTGCGCGATCTGGGACTACCGGGAGAAGGCCCGCCGCTCCGGCGTCCGCATCACGCTCGCCTCCCCGTGCACGTACTGCACGAAGGCGCTGTCGGCGAACATCCGCGCCAAGGGCTTCGAGCCGAACCACAGCCTCAGGACCGGCCCCACCGGCCACGGCTGCCGCTGGGAGGCGGCCGCTCCCGAGGCTCCCTCCGACTCCTCAGGGGAGCAGTGATGTGCGGCGTCACCGGATGGCTCGACTGGGACACCGACCTGCGGACGCGGGCCGCCACCGTACGCGCCATGACCGAGACCCTGGCCTGCCGGGGGCCGGACGCCACCGGCACCTGGCTCTCCCGGCACGCGGCGCTCGGCCACCGCAGGCTGTCCGTCATCGACCTCGAAGGCGGCACGCAGCCCCTGGCCGCCGGCCGGCCGGAGACCGTGCTCGCCTACAACGGCGAGCTGTACAACCACCGGGAGCTGCGCCGGGAGCTGGAGTCCCTGGGCCATGTCTTCCGCACCCGTTCCGACACGGAGGTGGTGCTCCGGGCGCACCTGCAGTGGGGCACGGACGCCCCCCGGCGTTTCAACGGCATCTTCGCCTACGCGCTGTGGGACGGCCGCGAGGAGGAACTGCTCCTGGTCCGCGACCACCTGGGCGTCAAACCCCTCTACTGGCACGCGCACGCCACCGGCGTCGTCTTCGGCTCGGAGCCGAAGGCCGTGCTCGCCAACCCGCTGTTCCGCGCGGAGCTGGACGCCGAGGGCATCGCCGAGCTGTTCGCGCTGCCCGCCGCGCCCACGGCGGGCCACGGGATCTTCCGCGGGCTGCGCGAGGTGCGCCCCGGCCACCTGGTCTCCGTACGCCGGTCGGTCACCCGCGAGCGGCGCTACTGGCAGCTGGTGTCCCGGCCGCACGCCGACGACGCGGCGACGACCCGGCGGACGGTGCGCGGCCTGCTCTCCGACGCCGTGGAGCGCCAGCTCATGAGCGACGTACCGCTGTGCACGCTGCTGTCCGGCGGCGTCGACTCCAGTGCCGTCACCGCGCTCGCCGCACAGGCGCGGGAGCGGTCCGGGCAGGGCAAGGTGAGCAGCTTCTCCGTGGACTTCCCCGGCAGCGCCGACCGGGCGCCCGACGCCTGGCGCACCGGCGCCGACGCTCCCTTCGTCAAGGCGGCGGCCGAGCACATCGGCACCCTGCACACCTCCGTCGTCATTCCCGACGACGACCTGCTGGAGGCCCGGCAGGCCGTGCTGCGGGCGCGGGACCGGCCCGGCTGGGGCGAGATGGACGCCTCCCTGCACCTGCTCTTCCGCGAGGTGCGGCGGCGCTCGACCGTCGCCCTGTCCGGGGAGGCGGCCGACGAGGTCTTCGGCGGCTACCCGTACTTCCACGACGCGGCCGCCCGGGCCGCGGACACCTTCCCCTGGCTGCACGGCCGCGCCACACCCGCCGCGCTGCTGCGTCCGGAGGTGCGGGCCGAGGTGCGCCCGCAGGAGTACACCGCCGAGCAGTACCGCGCCTCCGTGGCCCGGACGCCGCGACTGCCCGGTGAGACGGGCGCCGACCGCCGGGTGCGGGAGCTGTTCCACCTGGCGCTGACGCGGTGGCTGCCGCCGCTGCTGGAACGGGTCGACCGGGTCAGCATGTCCGTCGGTCTGGAGGTACGGGTGCCGTTCACCGACCACCGCCTGGTCGAGTACGTCTGGAACGTGCCGTGGTCCCTGAAGGCGCCGGACGGCCGGTCCAAGGGGCTGCTGCGCGACGCCGTGCGCGACCTGCTGCCGGCCGAGGTCGCCGACCGGCCCAAGAGCGGCTATCCCTCGACGCCCGCCGTGCGCTACACGCAGGTGCTCACCGACCGGGCCCGCGAACTGCTCGCCGATCCCGCGGCCCCGGTGTTCGACCTCGTCGACCGGGACGTCGTACGCCGGGCCCTGGCCGAGGGCCGGACCCTGCCCAGCCCGCGCACCGCGCCCAATCCGGTGGGCGGCCTGGACCACCTGGTGCAGGTCGACGAGTGGCTGCGCGCCTACCGCGTGGGGCTGCGGTGAGCGCCGCGCACACCGGCCACGGCGCCGGTCCCCGGACGGTGGCCCGCCGGGGCGACGCGACGGCCGACGCCTTCCGTGCCGCCGCCCGCCGCTGGACCACGGGGGTCGCCCTGCTGACCGCCCGCCACGGCGAGGAGGTCTTCGCCAAGACCGTGTCCTCGCTGTGCACCCTCTCGCTCGACCCGCTGCTGGTCAGTGTGGCCGTCAGCGCCCGCAGCCCGGTGGCGGCCGCGGTCCGGGCCGACGGCCGGTACGCGGTGTCGGTCCTCGCCGGTCACCAGGAGCCGCTCGCCCGGCACTTCGCGGCCCCCGGAGCCGGCCGGGCCCTCGGACTGTTCACCGTGGCGCCCATGCGCGCGGAGACCACCGGCGTCCCCGTGCTGGAGGACTGCCTGGCCTGGTTCGACTGCCGGCTGCACGCGGTCCTGCCGGGCGGCGACCACGTCGTCCTGGTCGGCCGGGTCGCCGCCGCGGACGGCCGGCCGGGGGAGCCGCTGCTCTACCACCACGGCGCCTACCACTCACTCGCCCACCCGCCCATCCCCTCCACGGGAGCCCGCACATGACCCTCCTGGACACCTCCGCCGACACCGGCCGGGGGCTGCTCACCGGCGACCGGTACCGCGCGGAACTCGACGACGGCCGCGAGCTGTACCTCGACGGCAAGCGGGTCTCGGACCCCGCCGGACACCCCGCCTTCCGCCCCGCGGTCGACGCGCTCGCCGATCTGCTGGACCTCCAGCACGACCCCGGGCACCGGGACCTGCTCACCTACCGCGACCCCGGCAGCGGGCAGCGGCTCGCCCGCGCCTACCAGCCGCCGCGCACCCTGGAGGAACTGCGGTTGCAGCGGCGCAGCGCCGAGTTCTGGCACGCCGCGTCCTTCGGGCAGCACGGGCGCTCCCCCGCCTTCATGGCGTCGATCGCCGTCGGCGTGCACGACTTCCGCAACCGGCTCGAGCGCGCCCGGCCCGGGTTCGGGGCCAACGCGCACGCCTGGTACCGCCACTGCGCCACCAACGACCTCGTGCTCTCCCACGCGCTGGGCGACCCGCAGATCGACCGGTCCGCCGATCCGGTCGACGACCCGGACCTCGCGCTGCGCGTCCTGGCGGAGACCGACGAGGGCATCGTGGTGCGCGGGGCCAAGCAGCTCACCACCCTGGCGCCGCTCGCCCACGAGGTGCTGGTCTACCTGTCGGCCTCCTTCACCCAGCGCCGCGGCGAGCAGTTCGTCGTCTGGTTCGCGCTGCCGCTGAACACCCGGGGCCTGGTGACGCTGTGCCGTGAGCCGCTGGGCACCGAGTCCTGGGGCCACGCCCACGCGTTGGGGGCGCGCTACGACGAGCAGGACGCCATGCTCTTCTTCGACGACGTCCTGGTCCCCTGGAACCGGGTCTTCCTGCTGCGCGACGGCGACCTGGCCCGCGCCGGGCTCGCCCGGATCAACGCCTGGTCCGCGTACATCGGCCACGTCCGCTACCGGGAGCGCCTGCGCACCCTGCTGGCGACGGCCACGCTCGTCGCCGAGAGCATCGGCGTCGACGGCTTCCGCAACATCCAGGAGGATCTCGGCCGGCTGGCGTCGTACACGGAACTGACGGAGATCCTCCTCGACGCCGCCGAGGCGCGCGCCACCGTCACCGACGGCGGGCTGCTGGCTCCCGGCGACACGGCGGCCGGCCGGGTCTGGTCCGCCGAGGTGGCCGAGGGCGCGGTGGACGTCCTGCGCCGCATCGGCGCCTCGGGGCTGCTGATGCAGCCGACCGAGAACGACCTCGCCCATCCCCGGCTGCGCCCCCTCCTCGACCGCTACATGCGCGGGCGCGGCATCGACGCCGAGCGCAAGTCCCGGCTCCTGCGCCTCGCCTGGGAGCTGACCGGCGACGCGTTCGGACAGCGCCAGCACCTGTACGAACTCGTCCACCGCGGCGACCTCGCCCGCAACCGGATCAACCTCTTCAAGCGGTACGACCAGAGCGACGTGCGGCGCCGCCTGGAGGAGTTCATCGCGACGCCGCATCCGCCCACGCCGTTGCCGCCCCCGCCCCTCGCCGCCGCGCACCCCGCGACCGGCCCGGACGACGCCCAGGAGGACCGCTCGTGACCCTCAACGACACCGAGGCCCAGGCCCGTACCCTCGGCGGCTACGACGACGCCAGCAGGCTGCGCCAGGTGCACGACCGCGACTGGGTCCTCGACCGGGTGTCCGGGGAACCGGGTGTGCTGGTCGACCTCGGCAGCGGTATCGGCCAGCTGCTGGAGGCGGCCCTGGTGCGCCACCCCTCGCTGCGGCTGGCCGTCGGGCTGGAGCGTTCCGAGCACCGTATCGCCGAGGCCGGCCAGCGGCTGCGGCCGTTCGGCGCCCGCGCGGTGCTGCACCACGCCGACCTGACCGCGCCCGCCCCGCTGCCGTACCGCGCGGACGTGGTGACCATGACGTCGGTGCTGCACTGGCTGTACCCGGTGGAGCACCGGGTCCTCGCCTGGGTGCGCGACCACCTGGCGCCCGGCGGCACCTTCCTGCTGACGACGTACCATCCCGCCCGCGACGACCACGGCCTGGGCGGCGAGGACGACATCGTGCGCGAGGCCCTGGCCGGCCTCGGCATCGCGCGGGAGGCGGTGCCCGGACTGCTCGACGACCACGGTGTGCTGCCGATCGCGACCCGGACCCGCTCCGTGGCGGAACTCGCCGAGCTGCTGGGCGAGTTCTTCACGATCGAGGATCACCGGGAGCGGGAGGCGGTGGTCACCGTGCGGGACGCGGCCCAGTACGAGCACTTCCACGCGGCGACCTTCGGCGACTACTACGCCTCCGTGGTGGAGCCGGGGCAGCGGGCCGCGTTCTTCCGGGCCGTCGGACGCGTCGCCGCGGAACGCCAGCGCGCGCGGGGCCGGGTGAGCTCCATGCCGGTGCGCCTGTGGAAGCTCACCCCGCGTACCGGAGCCACCCCCTAGGGTGAGGGGCGGTGCGGGTCGCGGTCGCGGGCCCGGCCCGCGCCCGCGACCGCCCGCCCCTTGCCCCCTGACCCCTCCCTATGCCCCCTGCCCCCCTCACCACCGTCCGTCCGCCGACCGATCGGCACAGGCCGAGGAGCCGTCACCATGTCCACCCCCACCCCCGGCCCCAGCCAGGAACTGGGTGCCTTCCTGCGAGCCCACCGCGAACTGCTCAAGCCCGCCGACGTGGGTCTGACGGCCACCGCGCGCAGGCGCACACCCGGCCTGCGCCGGGAGGAGGTCGCCTCGCTCTCCGGCGTGGGCCTCGCCTGGTACACCTGGCTGGAGCAGGGCCGGGTCACCGCCTCCCGGCAGGTGCTGACCTCCGTCGCCCGGGCGCTGCGGCTGGACGCGGCCGGTCTGCGGCACGCCATGCGGCTGGCCGGCTACCACGAACCGGTGGCGTCCGACGCCGAACCCGGCGGCCTGGCCGCCGCCGTACGTCCCGTCCTCGACTCCTGGCCGACCAGTCCCGCGGTGCTGCTGGACCGCCACTTCGACCTGCTCGCCTGGAACGCCCCGTGGAGCGCCCTGTGGGGCAGCCCGGAGAGCGTTCCCGCCGACCGGCGCAACCTGATGTGGCTGATGGTGGCCGACCCGCGGCTGCGCACGGTGCTGCACGACTGGGAGCCGCTGGCGATGAACATCTTCCAGCACTTCCGTGCCCAGGCGGGCCCGGCGCTCGCCGACCCGCGCACCGGTGAGCTCTACCACCGGCTGGCGGAGGACGCGCCCGAGCTCCGCCACTGGTGGAGCTGCCACTCGGTGGCGGAGCTGACGGCCCGTTCCGTGACGGTCCGGCCTCCGGGGTCCGCGTCCATGACCCTGTCGTTGTCGTCGTTCCACCCGGTGGACGACCCGTCGGCGCTGGTCCTGCTGTTCACCCCGCTGACGGAGCAGGACCGGGTGCGGATGACCGCGCTGTGCGAGCGGCCGTTGCGGGCCGTGGCCCCGGACACGGGTGAGCGGCAGGCGGGCTGAGTCCCGCCCGCCCGCCGCTCCGGCGTCAGGGCCGGGCGGGCTCCTCCGCCGCCGCTCCGGCCGCGGGCGGTCCGTCCGCGGCTCCGGCCGCCGGCGGTACGCCCGGCGTGCCGGCCGTCGGCGGTACGCCCGGCGTGCCGGCCCTCCGGCGCAGTCCGACGCTCAGGGCGAGCGCCGCGAGCGCGGAGACCAGGGCGAGGCCCGCCCCGACGACGAGCGTTCCGGTCCCCGTGTCGTCGAAGGCGCCGACGGCCCAGGCGCCGAGGCCCGTCCCGGCGTACATCGTCGACGTCAGCCAGGCGCTGGAGGTGGCCCGCAGATCGGGTGCGGCCGTCCCCGCCAGGGTCTGCTGGTCGATGACGAACCCTCCGCTCGCCACGAACCAGAGGGTGACGCCCAGCAGCGCGAGCACGATGCCGGGGCCCGTGGCGGTGAGCGCGACGCCCGCCGCGAGGAGCAGGCCCCAGACCGGCAGGAGCGGAAGATGGTCGCGGCCCGCCGCCCGGGACCGGTCGCCCAGCCGCCCGCCGATCAGCGAGCCGGCCACGCTGCCCGCGCCGACGAGAACGCCGACGAGGCCCAGGGCGGACACCGACAGGTCGAACCGGTCCACGAGCACCACGCCCAGGAAGGTGTAGGCACCCAGGTTCGCCGCGTGGAAGGCGGTGTTGACCGCGAGGGCCTTGCGCAGGGCGGGGTGCCCCCACGCGGCGAGCACGGCGCCGAGCGCCCCGCGGGCCGGAGCCGCCGCCCCGGGCACCGGCACGCCGCTCACCTGGCGCACCAGCAGCGGAACGGCTGCCGCGGTGCCGACGGCGAGGGCGAGGAACGCCGACCGCCAGCCGGTGGCGCCCGCCAGCAGTCCGCCGAGCGGCACGCCGACGACCTGGCCGCAGGAGAACAGGGCCATGCCGAGTCCGAGCGCCCGGCCCCGGACCCGGTCGGGGGCCGTCTCGGCGATGTGCGCCCAGATCGCCGGTCCCGCGGCGGCCGCGGCCAGGCCGGCCAGTGCCCGGGAGACGATCAGCAGGGCGAGTGAGGCCGACAGGGCGGCGGCCGCGTTGGACAGCAGGAAGAGGACGGTGCCGGCGAGCAGGGTGCGCCGTCGGCCGAGGCGGTCGCTGAGCAGCCCCAGGAAGGGCGCGGTCACGGCGTAGACCAGGACGTAGGCGGTGACGCTCTGGGCGGCGGCCGACTCGGACACGTCGATGTCGTCCGCGATGGTCGGCAGCAGCGGGGAGACGAGGAAGGTCTCGGTGCCGAAGAGGAACAGGAGCAGGAAGACGCCCGCGTAGCGCCACCGGTCGAACGTTGTCCGCCCGGGCTCGGCCGCGGTATCGGCGGCCGGGTCGGGGCGTCCGCTCGCACTCACCAGGGATCACTGCCTCTCAGGAACGGGGAAACGGGGACGAGGGGAGGGGGGAAGGGGGCATGGGGGAAGAGGGACGGGGGGACGGGAACAGAAGGCCGCCGCCTGGCTCCGGACGGCCCGCATACGGACCGCGCCGCGCGGCTGCGGCGGACGGCGCGGGAGCACGGCGGCCCCGCCCGCCCATCGTGTCGGCGGCCCGCGACGTCAGCCAGGCAGGCGTTCGTCCTGTGACCAGGACCCACAGGCAGCGGGCGGTTCGCTACGACATATGCGACACGTCCATGATCGCCTTATGCTGATCTGAGACAAGCTCGGGCACTCGACAGCCGGCCCGGAGCCGGCGGGAAAGCGGGCTTCCATGGCTGATCGGTTCAAAAGGTCGGGGATGATCGGCGAGTTGTCGGCAGAGTTCGCCGGCACGATGGTTCTCATCCTCTTCGGCTGTGGCGTCGTGGCCCAGGTGGTCGCCGGCGGGGCGCTGACCACGCCGCCGGGCGGCCTCGGGGACCACGACAGCATCTCGTGGGCCTGGGGCATCGGCGTCACCCTGGGCGTCTACGTCGCCGCCCGGCTGAGCGGAGCGCATCTCAACCCCGCGGTGACCGTCGCCCTGGCCGCGTTCAAGGGGTTCCCGTGGCGCAAGGTCGCGCCGTACGCGGTGGCGCAGACGGCGGGCGCCTTCGTCGCGGCGCTCATCGTGCGCTGGAACTACACCGAGGCGCTCGCGAAGGCCGACCCCGGTCACACCGTCAAGACGCAGGTCGTGTTCTCCACCCTCCCGGCCAACGGCAACACGAACCTGCCGGTGTACGAGTGGGGGGCCTTCCGCGACCAGATCATCGGCACCGCGCTCCTACTGCTGCTGATCTTCGCGGTGACGGACCTGCTCAACAACGCGCCCGGCGCGAACCTGGCCCCGTTCATCGTCGGTCTGATCGTCGTGGCCATCGGCATGGCCTGGGGGACCAACGCCGGGTACGCCATCAACCCCGCACGCGACTTCGGCCCCCGGCTGGCGAGCTTCCTCACCGGCTACGGCGGAGCCTGGCGGGACCAGTACGGGAACTTCTACTTCTGGGTGCCGATCCTCGGTCCCCTGATCGGCGGTCTGCTCGGCGCAGGACTGTACAAGGCCCTCATCGGCCGGTTCCTCCCCACGGCGGAACCGGAGCAGCCCCCCGGCCGCGTCCCCACCCCCGAGCGCTGACCCCCGGCACAGCCGAACCCCGGACCAGAGGCGGTACCTCATGGCTGACTTCGTGGGCGCGGTGGACCAAGGGACCACCAGCACCCGTTTCATGATCTTCGACCACTCCGGCAACGAGGTGGCGAGGCACCAGCTGGAGCACACCCAGATCCTTCCGCGGTCCGGATGGGTCGAGCACGACCCGGTGGAGATCTGGGAGCGCACCAACTCGGTGATGCAGACCGCCCTGCGCAACGGCAACCTCCTCCCGGAGGACCTCGCGGCGATCGGCATCACCAACCAGCGGGAGACCACCGTCGTGTGGGACCCGCGCAACGGACGCCCCTACTACAACGCCATCGTCTGGCAGGACACCCGCACCGACTCCATCGCCGCGGCCCTGGACCGCTCGGGCCGGGGCGACGTCATCCGCCGCAAGGCGGGGCTCCCGCCGGCGACCTACTTCTCCGGCGGCAAGATCCAGTGGATCCTGGAGAACGTCGACGGCGTCCGCGAGGCGGCGCGCCAGGGCCACGCCCTCTTCGGCAACACCGACGCCTGGGTCCTGTGGAACCTCACCGGCGGCCCCGACGGCGGTGTCCACGCCACCGACGTGACCAACGCCAGCCGCACCATGCTGATGGACCTGGAGACCCTCGACTGGGACGACGAGCTGCTGGGCTTCTTCGACATCCCCCGGGAGATGCTGCCCACCATCAACCCCTCCTCCCACCGCGAGGCGTTCGGCGTGACCCGCACCACCCGGCCCCTGCGGGCCGCGATCCCCATCAGCGGGGTGCTCGGCGACCAGCAGGCGGCCACGGTCGGCCAGGTCTGCTACGCGCCGGGCGAGGCCAAGAACACCTACGGCACCGGCAACTTCCTCGTCCTCAACACGGGCACGGAGCTGGTGCGTTCCCGGCACGGCCTGCTGACCACCGTGGCGTACCAGTTCCAGGACAACCCGGCGGTGTACGCCCTGGAGGGTTCCATCGCGGTCACCGGGTCCGCGGTGCAGTGGCTGCGCGACCAGCTGAAGGTCATCAGTACGGCGGCCGAGAGCGAGACGCTGGCCCGTACCGTGCGGGACAACGGCGGCGTGTACTTCGTTCCCGCGTTCTCCGGCCTGTTCGCCCCGTACTGGCGCTCCGACGCCCGCGGCGCGATCGTCGGCCTGGCCCGCTACAACGACAACGGCCACCTCGCCCGGGCGACGCTGGAGGCCATCTGCTACCAGAGCCGTGACGTCGTCGAGGCCATGGAACATGACTCCGGGGTCCACCTCGACGTGCTCAAGGTCGACGGCGGGGTGACCGCCAACGACCTGTGCATGCAGATCCAGGCGGATGTGCTCGGCGTGCCGGTCAGCCGCCCCGTCGTCGCCGAGACGACCGCGCTCGGCGCCGCCTACGCGGCGGGCCTCGCCACCGGCTTCTGGCGGGACACGGACGAACTGCGCACCCACTGGCAGGAGTCCAGGCGCTGGGAACCCGCGTGGTCCGACGAGCAGCGCGCCGAGGGCTACGAGGGCTGGAAGAAGGCGGTGGAGCGCACCCTCGACTGGGCCGAGGTCGAGTAGCCGACGGCCGCTTCGGCAGGGGTCCTCGACACGCGTTCTCGTTCGACCCGGGCCGGGGCGGCCGGGAGATCATTCGTGGCTCCGTGCCGACAGCCGGGCGATCATTCGCGGCTCCGTGCCGACAGCCGGCCGGCCTCCTCCGCGGCCCGGTGTGCCTCCCGCTCGGCCCGGACGACCGCCGCGGCGGCCTCCCGGCTCCGCTCGCGGGCCTCCCGCCGCTCCTCGGCGGCCCGCCGGAGTCCGTCGCGTGCCCGGCGCAGCCGCTGCTCGGCGTCGGCGACCTCCTGGCGCGCCTCGTCGTGGCGGCCGTCGGCCCGGCTGAGCGCCGCGTCGGCGTCGGACCGCTGCTGACGGCAGTGCCGTAGCCGCTGCTCGGCGTCCTCGGCCGCCTTCACGGCCCGGGCGAGCCGCCGCTGCCGTTCCCGGCGCCGCTCGGCGAGCTCGTCCTTCGTCCGGGACGCGGGTTGGGGCGTGCCCGGCCGGGCCGGCTCGCGCGGCGCGCCGGCCGGGGCGGCGGTGGCGGCCCTGGCAGCGGTGGCGGCCGTGGCGGCGGTCTCCGCGGTGAGCTCCGACGGCGGGACGAGGGCGGTCCGCAGACGGCCCCCGGCCCACCGGTCGGCGGCCTCCGGATCGGCGAGCACGGCGTGCAGTGTCGCCTCGATCTCCCGCTGGGCCCCGCCCGACAGCCGGTGCCCCGCCTCCTGGGCGGCCCGTACGGCTTGGCGGGTCAGCTCGGAGACGACGCGGCGGCGCTGTGCGGACAGCTCCTTGATCACGGAGCTGTCCATGGTGCGGTACGCCTCCCGCAAGGACCGCCCCAGCTCCAGGAACCGCCGGCTCTCCTCCGGCTCGGACCGCAGCAGCAGGTTGGCCGCCCAGGCAGCGAGCGAGGGACGGCGGGCGGCACGGACCGCGCGGGCGTCCTCGGCACGGCCCGCCGCCGCGGCCGCGGCGGCCAGTTCCTCACGACGGGCGACGAAGCGGGGCGGCGGGGTCGCGTACAGCTCGTCCAGAGCGGCCTCCACGTCGTCCGCACCCGCCGTACCCGCCGCGTCGTCCCTGCCCGCCGTACCCGCCGTACCCGCCGCGTCGTCCCTGCCCGCCGTACCCGCCGTACCCGCCGTACCCGCCGCGTCGTCCGTACCCGCGGCCGTGGCGCCCGAGCCGCCCGTGCCCTGTCTGCGCCCGCCCTTGCGCTGCATGCTTTCCAGGCTCCACCGCGGCGGGCGCCCCCGCACCCCGCACCCCGGCTCCGCGCCGGAGCCGGTGCTACCCTGCGCTCCTCCGTGCGAAGATCCCCCGGGCCTCCGGGCTCCCGGGCCCTTGAGTGGGGCCCCGGGCCACCGTCCGCCGGGCACGCCCCCGGGCGGCCGTCGGGGGTGTGCAGGGGAACCTCCTCGTGTCGTCCGAAGGTGAAGGACCGATCCTCGTTGACCTTGACACCGGCAGTTGGTCGCGACCGGCTGCCCTCGCTGACGGGGCTGCGCTTCTGGGCCGCCCTGCTCGTCGTCCTGTACCACCTGTCCCGTCAGGTCGGGACCGTTCCCGGCCTGAGCGAGGCGGTCTGGTACGGGCGGAGCGGGGTGACGTTCTTCTTCGTGCTGTCGGGGGCCGTCCTGGCCTGGACGTACGAAGGGGCGCGGGTGTCCGCGCGCGTCTTCCTGTGGCGGCGCTTCGCCCGCATCTGGCCGCTGCTCGCCGTCAGCGTCGGGCTGTCGGTCGCCGTGTGGGCCGTCATGGGCCGTGCCGTCCCGGCCGGGGCGGTGGCCGCCACCCTGCTGCTGGTGCACGCCTGGTTCCCGCAGCCGGTCGTCTTCACCGGAGGGAATCCGGCCGCCTGGTCACTGAGCGACGAGGCCTGGTTCTATCTGGTCTTCCCGGCACTGCTGGCGGTGCTCGCGGGCCGTCGCTCCAGGGTGTGGGCGTGGACGGCCGTCGCCGTCGTCGGCGCCGCCCTCGTGCTGTGGCCCGCCCTGTCCGGTCTGCCGCCCACCACCCGCACCTGGGCCCTCGACTACCTGCCGCTGACCCGCTCCCTGCAGTTCGTGCTGGGCGTGGTGGCCGGGCTCGCGCTGAGGCGCGGCTGGCGGCCTCCCCTGCCGCTGCCCGTGGCGATCGCACTCGTCGCCGGCTGGCACCTGGCCCTCGTCCCCTGGTCGAACGCCGTTCCGGACGCCCTCTGGTACAGCCCGTACAGCGCCTCTCAGTGGCTGTCGGCGCCGCTCTTCGCCGCCCTGATCTGCGCCGCCGCCCGCGCCGACCTGGACGGCAGGCGCACCGGCCTGGGCGGGGCCTGGATGATCCGGCTGGGGCACTGGTCGTTCGCCTGGTACCTGCTGCACGAGATCGTGATCCGGGTGGCCGTCTTCCACTGGGGCAAGCCCGACCCGGGCGTCGAGACGCCGGTCTTCTGGGCGGGAGTGGCGGCGGTCAGCCTGGCCCTCGCGGCCCTGGCCTACCACTGGGTGGAACGTCCGGCCGAACGGTGGCTGCGCGGCCTCGCCCGCCGCTCCTCCCCGGCCCCCGCATCCCCCGCATCCCCCGCATCCCCCGCATCCCCCGCATCCCCCGCATCCCCCGCATCGCCTGCGGCTCCCCCGGCCCGCACGTCCTCACGGGCCACCACGGCGTCGGAGGCCCACATGGCCTCGGGGGTCCACACGGCCTCGGAGGCCCACACAGCCCCGGAGGCCCACACAGCCTCGGAGGCCGGCGGGCCCGCGGAGGACTACAGGCCCGCGGAGGACTACAGGCCCGCGGAGGACGACGGCGCCTCCGCCCCCGTGTCCGCCGGCCCGCCCGGTCGGTGAGCTGCTGAGCGGCCGGCGCCCGCGGCCACGGCGCGCAGAGCGACGCGGCGCGGCGTGGACCACGTCCCGCCCGCCGCGCAAGCGCCCGCGGTGGCACGCCTCACCACAGGTTCCCCCGTTCCGTCAGGGGCGGCGGGTCGCCGGGGGCCGGTTCGCGGCGTGACACGACGATCTCGCTCCACACCTGCTTGCCGCCGGCCACCGGCACCGAGCCGGACGACTCGGACACCGCCTCGACCAGGAGCAGGCCCCGGCCGCCCGTCGACTCCCAGTCGACGATGACCGGTTTGGCGGGCGCCCGGGGCGAGGAGTCGCTCACGCTGACCCGCACCCGGTCCCCGCGCAGCACCAGGTCGATGCGGACCGGGCCCTGGGTGTGCACCAGGGCGTTGGTGACGAGTTCGGAGACGACCAGCAGCACCGCGTCGGCCGCTTCCTCCACCCGCCACCGCCGCAGCGTGCGCGCGGTGAACCGGCGGGCGTGCATGACGGCGTCGGGCAGCCGCCACACCGCCCAGCCGGCCTTGACAGGGCGGGTCTTCATGCCGTCGTAGCGCAGCAGCAGTAGCGCCACGTCGTCCTCCCGGCGGCCGCCGTCGCCGAGCAGGGCGTCGGCCATGCCTCCCGGGTCCGCCGGCTCCGCCGCGGCGAGCGCGGCGCGGGTACGGTCCATGCCCTCGTCCAGGGGCAGGTCGGCGGACTCGACCAGGCCGTCGGTGATCAGGGCGAGCACCGTGCCGGGGGTGAGGGTGACCGAGGTCATGGGGAACTCGGCATCGGCGAGGATGCCGAGCGGAGGCCCGCCCTCGACCTGCGCCTCCTCGGTCGTGCCGTCGGGGTGCCGCACCAGCGGCGCGAGATGCCCGGCCCGCACGAAGAGGACGGTCCCCTCCTCCATGTCCACCTCGGCGTAGCAGCAGGTGGCGAACAGGTCGGTCTCCATGCCGACGAGGAGGCGGTTGGCGTGCGAGAGGACCACGTCGGGCGGGTGGCCCTCCACGGCGTACGCCCGCACGGCGGTGCGCATCTGCCCCATGATCGTCGCGGCTGCCGCGCTGTGCCCCTGCACGTCACCGATGACGAGCGCCACCCGGTCCTCGGTGAGGGCGATGACGTCGTACCAGTCGCCGCCGACCTGGAGCCCCCGCCGCGCCGGCAGATAGCGGGCGACGGCCGTGCCGCCGGGCAGTTCCGGCAGCCGCCGGGGCAGCAGGCTGCGCTGGAGCATCGTGGCGAGCTCCTCCTCGGCGTCGTGTGCGTGCGCCCGGGTGAGCGCCTGCCCGACGAGCGCGGCGGCGGCGGTGAGGAACGACCGTTCGTCGGGGGCGAACGCGTGTGCGTGGTCCCAGCCGACCAGGCACACGCCGAGGACCCGGCCCTTGGCGGGCAGTGGCAGCACGGCCAGACCGCCGGGACCGAGGTCCACGAGCCCGGGGTCGGGGGCCGCCCCCGCGGGCCACAGGTCCATGCGGCCGTCCCGCAGGGCCGGCCGGAGTGCGTGCAGGGCGGCGTCGGGTACGTCGACGAGCGGCTGCTGCTCCGAGCGCCACGTGGAGCGCCAGCTCCCGGGCCAGCCCGCGGGCTCCGGCGGATCGAGCACGGTGACGTCGAGACGGCCGTCCTGCGCCTCGGCGAGGGCCACCCGGTCGGCGCCCAGTGGCTCCCGCAGGGCGGTGACCACGACCCGGCCGACGTCCCGTACGGTCGTCGCCTCGTCGAGGGCCGCGGTCAGCCACTGGATGCGGGAGACGTCGTCGGCGCCGCGGCGCAGGACCGGCGTCGCGGTGACCACCCCCAGGACGCGGTCCGGCCGGTCGCCGGTGCCCGCCAGCACCCGGCACGCCAGGCTCAGCCAGCGCATCTCGCCGGTGGGGCAGCGGACGCGGAACTCCAGCTCACGCCGCTGGCCGAAGGTCTGGGCGGACGGCTCCAGAACCGCCATCAGGGCGTGCATGTCGTCGGGCAGGGCATGGGCGAGCAGGGTCGCCGCCTTGCCGTCGAAGGCGTCCGGGGTGATGCCGGTCAGTTCGAGGAGGGTCTCGTCCGCCTCGACCAGGCCGGTGCCGGGCACCAGGACGAAGGAGCCGACGCCCAGGCTCCGCAGGGCCGGCGTGAGCAGCGACGAGGGCGCCGGGTGGCCGGCTCCGGCGCGCAGCAGGCCGGTGACCGCTTCGGCGTAGCGCTCCAGGAAGTGGCGCCGTTCGGCGTCGAAGCCCTCCGCGTCGGTCCCGACCACGACGAGGCAGCCGCGCCGTCCGTCCGCCGTCCGCAGGGGCAGCGCGGCGAGCGACCGGCCGGGGCGCGGCGGCCCGCCCTCGTCGTCGGAGGCGTCGCAGGAGGCGTCGCAGGAGGCGTCGTAGGAGGCGTTGCAGGAGGCGTTGTAGGAGGCGCTGTAAGAGGCGTTGCAGAAGGCGTTGCAGGAGGCGTCGTAGGAGGCGGGTTCCGCGGAGTTCAGCCACAGGGGCCGGTCCGCGCGCACGGCGTGGGCCGCGGGCGAGCCGCCGGACAGGGGCAGGCGCTCGGGCAGCCCGTGCGCGCGGTCGGTGCCTCCGGCGGTCTCGGCCAGCAGGAGGTCCTCGCCGTCCGCGGCGGGCACGTAGACGGCCGCGAGCGCGGCCCCGGCGAAGCTCAGGACGCGCTCGCTCGCGGTGGACCCGGGCGGCAGCGGGGGTTCGCCGGTGGGCCCGGGCAGCAGCGGGGGCGCGCCCGCGCCGGTGGCGCCGGCCTCGGAGGCCGACGGCTCCCAGAGCCCGGTCCGGGCCCGGCCGTCATGAGGCATGTCCGCGACCTACCTCCCCGTAGAGGCAGCAGGTGCCGAGGTGTCGAGCGGTCGGGTGCCGACGCGGGGGATCCGGCACCCATCCACCAGAATCGCATACGCGGACCAAGTGGACAGATGTCAACGAACGTGCAGCATTCGCAGATGACCGCGGCCGGTGCCACACTGACGACGTGTCCGTCTTGCCGTTCCCGCGCGGCCACTTCCTCACGGACGGTCGGCGCCTGTTCCCCTTCGTCACGGACGGTCGGCGCCCGTCCCGGGACACGACCCGCGCACACCGCGCCGACCGCACGCGCTGTAGGGGCCGTACGGGCGAACGCTCAGGCCGTACGGGCGATCGCGCGGCGGGCCGCGGTGCGACACGGGTGCGGGAGACCGGCCGGCGGGAGGGCTCCCGGGTGAAGGCCCGCCTGCGGGGGGTGGCCGTGACGGTGACCGCGGGCTCGGCGGCCGTCTCCCTCGCGGCCTGCGGCTTCGGTCCCGGCTCCGGTTCCGGCTCCGGCTCCGGCTCCGGCTCCGGCGAGGAGGACGGGCCGAGCATCGGTCTGCTGCTGCCGGACGCCACCACGGCCCGCTGGGAGACCCGGGACAGGCCCCTGCTCGAGAAGGAGATCGAGCGTCGGTGCGGCGACTGCGTGATCGAGCACGCCAACGCCAGGAGCGAGGTGGCCCTCCAGCAGAAGCAGCTGAACTCGATGATCGCCAGGGGCGTCGACGCGATCGTGCTCGCGGCCGTGGACTCCCGGGCGCTCGGCACGACCGTCGGCAACGCCCAGGAGGCGGGCATCCCGGTCATCTCCTACGACCGTCTCGCCGAGGGCCCGATCGCGGGCCACGTCTCCTTCGACGCCGAGGAGGTCGGCAGGCTCCAGGGCACCGCACTGCTGAAGGGCATGGGCGAGCAGCGGACCGACGGCCAGATCGTCATGATGAACGGTGATCCCAGCGACCCCAACGCGGCGGCGTTCAAAAAGGGCGCACTGTCCGTCCTCACGGGCCGGGTGAAGATCGGCAAGACGTACGACACCCTCCAGTGGAGGACCGAGACCGCGCACACGAACATGTCCGGGGCCATCGCCGCCCTGGGCGCCGGCAACATCGACGGGGTGTACGCGGCCAACGACGGGCTCGCCGCGGGTGCCGTCTCCGCCCTCCGGGCGAACAACGTCGAGCCGCTGCCCCCCGTCACCGGGCAGGACGCCGAACTCGCGGCCGTACGGCGCATCCTCGGCGGCCGTCAGTACATGACCGTCTACAAGCCGTTCGGTCCCGAGGCCGCGGCCGGTGCCGCCATGGCGGTGGCCGCGGCCCGCGGGGAGAGCCTCGGCCGGATCGGCACGGACACCGTCCGGACCCGCGACGGGGTCACGGTCCCGGCGATCACGCTGACCCCGTCGGCCGTCACCGCCGACACCATCGCGGACACCCTGGTGAAGGACGGCGTGTACACGGTCCGGCAGATCTGCACCCCGCACCTCGGGAAGGCCTGCGGCGAAGCCGGGCTCACCTGACCCGCGCCCCCGGGCCTCGGGCCCGGCCCCCGGGAAGGAGATGGTTTTCCGTGCCGGCTCCCCCCTTGCTGGCGCTGCACGGGGTGTGCAAGCGCTTCGGCGTCGTCGAGGTGCTCCGGGACATCGAGCTGGAGATCCACTCCGGCCAGGTCGTCGCGCTCCTGGGCGACAACGGGGCCGGCAAGTCCACCCTGGTCAAAGTGATCTCCGGGGTGGTGCCCGCCGACCGGGGCGCCGTCGAGTGGGAGGGCCGGCCGGTCCACATCAGACGCCCCCACGACGCCCGGGACCTCGGCATCGCCACCGTCTACCAGGACCTGGCGCTGTGCGGGAACCTGGACGTCGTCGGCAACCTGTTCCTGGGGCGGGAGGTCCGCCGGTCCGGGTTCCTGGACGAGGTGGAGATGGAGCGCCGCACCCGGCACCTCCTGGAACGGCTGACCCGGGACCTCCCGGATCTGCGGTCCCCCGTCGTCTCCCTCTCCAGCGGCCAGCGCCAGACGGTCGCCATCGCCCGCTCGCTCCTCGGCGAGCCCCGCGTCCTGCTCCTGGACGAGCCGACCGCGGCTCTGGGGTTCCAGCAGACCGCCGAGGTCCTGGACCTCGTCGACCATCTGCGCGACCGCGGTCTGGGGGTCCTGCTCATCAGCCACAACATGGGCGACGTCAAGGCCCTCGCGGACCGGGCGGTGGTGCTGCGGCTCGGCCGCAACAACGGCTTCTTCGACGTCAACACCGCCCCCCAGGAGCAGATCATCTCCTCCGTCACCGGCGCCACGGAGAACGTGCCCCACCGGCCGGCCACCCGGGAGGCGTGGTGAAGGAGACGCGCGGCAAGGCGGACACCGCACGGCCCGCCGCCTCCTCCGCGCCCCGCGCGCGGGCGCCCCGGGCACCGGACGGACGGGTTGCCGTCCGCTCTCTGGCGGGCCGGGTCGCCGCCGTCCGCCGCAGACTGGGCGCCGGTGACCCGGGCGCGCTCCCCGTCGTGTTCGTCCTCGCCATGGTGTGGATCGTCTTCCAGTGCCTCGACCAGAATTTCCTCTCCCCCCGCAACCTGTCCAATCTCAGCGTGGACATCGTGGGCCCGGGGATGATCGCGGTCGGCATCGTCTTCGTGCTGCTGCTCGGTGAACTCGACCTGTCGGTCGGCTCGGTCAGCGGTCTCGCGGCGGCCGTCTTCGCCGTCCTGAACGTGAACAACGGCGTGCCGGAGTGGCTCGCCGTCGTCATCGCGGTGCTCGCGGGCACCGCGGCGGGCTCCGTCCAGGGCTATTCCTTCGCCAAGACCCGGGTGCCGGCGTTCGTCGTCACCCTCGCCGGGCTGCTCACCTGGAACGGCATCATGCTCTCCGTCCTGGGGACGACCGGCACCATCAGTCTCGACGAGAACGGGCCGGTCGCGCAGCTGACCAGCTTCCACTTCGGCAACGACGCCGTCGCCTACGGCCTGGCGGCGGTCGGCACCGGCACGGTCCTCGTCGTGTCCCACCGGGACCGCAGGCGCCGGGAGGCGACGGGCATGCCGCACCGGTCGCGCCGGGACGTCGCGGTCCGTACCGGGGCCGTCGCCGCGGCCGCCTTCGGCGCGGCGTACGTGCTGAACCGGTTCCAGGGGCTGCCGCTCGCGCTGCTGGTCTTCCTCGTGGTGGTGGCGGGCCTCGACATCGTGCTCCGGCGCACGCACTACGGACGGCAGGTGTACGCCGTCGGCGGCAGCGTCGAGGCCGCCCGGCGCGCCAGCATCGGCGTCACGCGCGTGCGGACCGCCGTGCTCGCCGTCTCGGGCACCATGGCCGCGATCGGCGGCCTCTTCCTCGCCTCGCGCATCACCTCGGTGAGCCAGAGCTCCGGCTCGGGCGTCCTCCTGGTCAACGCGATCGCCGCGGCCGTCATCGGCGGCACCAGCCTGTTCGGCGGACGCGGGACCACCTGGTCCGCGGTGCTCGGCATGCTGGTCATCCAGTCGATCTCCTCCGGGATGGCCATCACGGACACGCCGGCGGCCGTGCAGTTCGTGATCACCGGCGGAGTGCTCTTCGCCGCGATCGTCATCGACTCGCTCTCCCGGCGCTCGCAGGAGGCGGCCGGGCGGGTCTGACGCGCGCCCGACGCGGCGACGGGATGCGTCATGTCATGTCATGTTGTGTCGTGTTGTGTCATTTCGTGTCGGGCGTGCGGGCGGGCGTCATCCGTCCGGCGCGTACCGCAGGAGGAGGAGGGCGATGTCGTCGGTGCGCTGTCCGGCCGTGCCCGACCTGCTCAGCAGGGTGTCGAGGAGCCGGTCCAGGTCCCGGTCGTCGGCGTCGGCGAGGTGCCCGGCGAGCTGCGCGATGGCGTCGTCCAGGTCGACTCCCGGTGTCTCGATGAGCCCGTCGGTGTAGAAGACGAGCATCAGCCCCGGCGCGAGGGGTATCTCCGTCACCGGGTACTCGGCGTCGGGGTCGATGCCGAGGAGGGGGCCGGGCGGTACGTCGACGGGCCGGGTGGTGCCGTCGGCCAGGCGCGCGAGCGGGGGCGGGTGGCCGGCGCTGGCCAGGGTCACGCGCCGGCCGGCGAGGTCGAGGTGGGCGTAGAGGCAGCTGGTGAACAGGTCGGGGCCGAACTCGGTGAGGAGCCGGTTGGTCCGGGACAGGACCTCGTCGGGGGTCGTGCCCGGGGTCGCGTGGGCGTGCACGCCGGTTCGGACCTGGCCCATCAGCGCGGCGGCCGCGACGTTGTGGCCCTGGACGTCGCCGATGACGGCCGCGGCGGCGCTGTCGCCGAGCCGGATCACGTCGTAGAAGTCCCCGCCGATGTCCATCCCCCGCGTCGCGGGCAGATAGCGGGCGGCGACCCTCAGCCCGGCGACCGCGGGGAGGGTCCGCGGCAGCAGCGCCTGCTGGAGGCCGTGGGCGAGCTCCAGTTTGGTGTCGTACAGGCGGGCCCGGTCCAGTGCCTGGGCGATGAGTCCGGCGAGCGACGTCATGACGGCGCGTTCCTCGGCCGGGAACGCGTGGGGCTCGTCGTAGGAGAGGACGCAGATGCCCACGGGGCGGCCGGAGGTGATCAGCGGCAGGAACGCCCACGCCTGCTTGCCGCTGATCCGGGGCGCCTCGGGATAGATGCGGAGCATCTCCTCCGGTGCGGCGAAGAAGGCGGGGATGCCGCTGGCGATGGCCTGGCCGGCCGGGGTGAAGCCGGTGTCGAGGGGCAGGCTGTCGAGCCGTGCGACGGTGGTGGCGTCGTAGCCGCGGTGGCCGGTGATCCGCAGCCGGCCACCGTCGACGGTGGACAGCACCAGGCCCTGGGCGCGGAAGGCGGGCATGATCTGGTCGGCGACCAGGTCGACGACGTCCCGCACGCCCGCCACCTCGGTCAGCCCGGCCGCCAGGTGCGTCAGCTGGTAGAGCTGGCCGGCCCGGGCGGGCGCGGCGGCGGGTCCGGGCCGGCGGGGCGCCGGCCAGGGCGGGGGCTGGGCGCCGGCGGGGATGATCCGGATGCTGATGCCGCTGGCGTCCGGATAGAGGTGGAAGTCCAGCCACCGGTCCGGCGGGCGGCACGCGGTGAAGGCGACGGGCTCCCGGCTGATCACCGCGGCGCGGTAGCGGTCCTCGTAGGTGGGGTCGTCCAGCCAGCGCAGCGACTGCCACGGCAGGGTGCCCAGCAGCTGACCGGCGGTGCGGCCCAGCAGGGCGCAGGCACCGGTGCTGAGGAAGGTGAAGCGCCCCTCCAGGTCCAGGGCGCAGCTGCCGCCGGGCAGCCGTTCGGCGAAGTCGGCGGCGGCCATCGCCGGGCCCACGCGCCGGAGCCCGGCCCCGGTGGGCAGCACCCGGGGCCCCCGGTCGCACGGCGAGGGCCTGCCCTGCTCGGCGGCCTCCTCCAGCAGCCGGGCCAGGCCCCGGCAACTGGCCTCGATGTGCCCCTGCTCCCGCCGGGTCATGTACGACGGACGGGTGGCCGGCCACATCAGCAGCAGGGCGCCCATCCGCCGGCTTCCGGTGACCGGGGCGGCGACCAGCGCCAGCGGGTAGGGCAGCGCGATCGCGGTACGGGGGTAGGACTGGGCCATCCGTCCCTCGCCGCCCACCCACACCAGGCGGTCCTCGCGGACGGCGTCGGCGACCGGGGCGGGAGCGGACATCGAGACCGTCGCCCACGGCGCCGCGATTTCGGCGGGCGCCCCGCACAGCAGGTCCAGGCACAGCATCCGCTCGTCGGACGAGAGGACGTACAGGGCACCGATGGTCGCGCCGGTACGGCGTACCGTCTCGGCGAACAGGGCGTCCAGCGCCCGCGTGTCGGCGGCCCTGTCACCCGGGCTGGTCACGCGCCACCTCCCGTCGTCGGTGCGGACCGCCGGACCGGCCGCGGGATCCCGTCCGCGGGCACACCGGAGTCCGCGGGCGCACCGGAGTCCGCGGGCGCACCGGAGTCCGCGGGCGCACCGGATCGCCGCCCGCCGTGCCCGCCCTCGCCCGAGGGCGTGTCCGCCGGATCAGCCCGGCTCCGGTTCGCGGTGCCCTGCGATGCCGGTGAGCGGGGCGTGGCGCGTGCGACCGCACTGCGGAGGAGGGGGTCGATGCGATGAGGGCACCTCCCGCGTGAGCGCAAGCCGAGCGTGGGGCGGGAATCGGCCACCGACGACACGCGGCCGATAGCACGCGGCCGGGGGCACCCCCGACGGGGGAGTGCGTGCCACGCCCCGCGGCCCCGGGGTGATCCGGGAGACACGCCCTACGGCGACGGTACGCCCGTCCGGGGCGGTCGGCGCGGTGTGTCCGACGCCCCGGCCGCCGCCACGCCGCGACGGTGGGCGGATAGTGCGGGAGGGTGTGGAGGAGGGGTTCTCCTCGTCTCCGCGTCCGGGAGCGGCGGTGGGTACAGGTACGGGTACTGGTACGGGTACGGGTACGTCGAGGGACATGGACGGCGCGGCCCGCCTCGCCGGTGCGGGACGGCCGACGCCGCCGCTGCGCTGGGCCGTGGTGCTGGGCTGGCTCGCGGGACTCACCGTGGTCCTGGCGGTCGTCGGGGTGTTCCTCGGCCGGGAGACCCGGCTGGCCCCGTTCCTGGTGGTGGTGCCGGCGCTGGTCGCCGGGCGGGGCACGGTGCGGCAGACCGCCGTCGCCTCGGCGTGGACGACGGTCGTGATCGTCGCGGCTCTCTTCGACGCCGCCGAGGACACGGTCGGCGAGGCGGTGGCGACCGTCGTGTTCGCCCTGGTCTTCAACGGTCTCAGCATGGCGCGCGTGGCCCAGCGGGTCGGCGACGAGGGTGAGATAGCCCGGCTGCGGTCGGCCGCCGCCGCCCTGCAACGGCAGCTTCTGCGCCCGTTCCCGCTGGTCACCGAACACCTCCTGGTGCACGGCCTGTACCAGCCGGTGGAGGAGGACAGCCGCGTGGGGGGCGATGTCTACGAGGTGGTGGCCTCCCCGTACGGCAGCCGTGTCTTCATCGCCGACGTCCAGGGCAAGGGCCTGCCCGCCATCAGCGCGGCCTTCGCCGTACTGAGCGCCTTCCGCGAGGCCGCCGTGTCCGAACCCACCCTCACCGGTGTCGTCGACGCCCTGGAGGAGGCGGTGCTGCGGCACAACTCCTTCGCGGCGCAGGTCGGCGAGAGCGAGCGGTTCGTGACGGCGCTGGTTCTCGGCGTCGACTCCGGGCAGGAGGCCCAGGCGATCAACTGCGGCCATGTGGCGCCGCTGCTGCTCGACCGCGGGCGCGCCGGTCCCGTGCTCCTGGACGAGCCCTGCGTCCCCCTCGGTCTCGACGCGCTGACCCCCGCGCCGCGCACCGTCGAGTGGTTCGATTTCCCGTCCGACGGCACGCTCCTGCTCTGCACCGACGGCGTCACCGAGGCCCGCGATCCCTCGGGCGTCTTCTACCCCTTGGAGCAGCGGGCCGCGGGCTGGTGCCGGGTCCGCGCCAGTGAGGTGCCCGTCACCCTGTACCGGGACCTACGGCGCCACGCGGCGGGCACGCCCACCGACGACACCGCGCTGCTCGTGCTGCGCCGGCGGGCGGACGCGGGCGTCGTCGCTTGAGCCGACGCGGGCGTCGCCCGAGTCGGGCACTGGCATCGCCGGAGCCGGAGCCGGGCACTGGCATCGCCGGAGCCGGAGCCGGGCACGGGCATCGCCCGAGTCGGTGGCACGAGCCGGTCGTATCACTGCGGCCGGGGGCGGCCCGTGCGTGGCGTCGCACGGTGCCTGGCACCGCACAGTGCGTGGCGTCGCACGGTGCCTGGCACCGCACAGTGCGTGGCGTCGCTCAGTGGGTGGCGCCGCTCAGTGGGTGGCGTCGCTCAGTGGGTGGCGTCGCTGTCGGCCCGGCCGCCCGCGCCGAGGGGGCCCGTCGGGCGGAAGGGCTCCTCGGCCTCCAGCCGGGGCAGTGTGCGCCGGCACCGGCGGAGCACCAGGGGAGGCAGGGCGGCCCGGGTCACCTGGGCCAGCCGCAGCCAGGCGGGCACGTAGACGGCGGTGCGGCGCCGCTCCACCGTACGGGTCAGGCGCTCCGCGACGGCCTCGGCCGGGTGGACGCGCCGGGCGGGCGGCGGCATGTGGGCGCGCAGCTCGCGCAGCACCATGTACTGGTCGGCGTCCCGGATCATGTCGGTGTCGGTCCAGTTCAGGTAGGCGATGCCCACCGCCACCCCGTGGTGGGCCACCTCCGCCCGCAGGGAGTGGGCGAAGGCCTCCACCCCGGCCTTGGAGGCGCAGTAGGCGCTCATCATGGGGGCGGCGCCGATCGACGCGAGTGAGGCGACCTGGAGGAAATATCCCTCCGTGCGCAGGAGGTCGGCCAGGAAGGTGCGGGCCGTCAGGGCGCTGCCGACGAGGTTCACCTCGACGACCCGGCGCCAGGAGGCCATGTCGGCCGTGGCGAAGGGGCCCCCTTCGGCGATGCCGGCGTTCGCGACGACGGCCGACGGCGGGCCGAGGCGCTCGCGGACCGTGTCGGCCGCCCGCGCGAGGGCCTCCTCGTCGGTGATGTCGGCCTCGACGGCCAGGGCCGGGGCGGGCAGCGCGGCGGCGACGGCCTCCAGTGCCGTCGCCTCGTGGCCGATCAGGGCCAGTCGGGCTCCGCGCCGGGCGAGGGCGTGGGCCTGGGCCGCGCCGAGGCCGCGGGCGGCCCCCGTCACGACGACGGTGCGGTTGCGGAGGGGGCTGTCCGCTGTGCGGTTGCGGAGGGGGCTTTCTGCTGCCACGGCTTGCTCCGATCGGTTCCCGCGGTGGCCGCCCCACGGGCGCCCCCGCGGGGCTCAGGGGGCGGGGGGTGTGCGGTCGGCGCCCGGTCTGTCGCCGGCGCGGTCGCGGCGGGCGAGGACGCGTTGCATCCGGGTCAGCCCCGGGGCCCGGTGCCGCCGCAACGCCGCGCGGGCGGCGTTGGCGCCGGGGGCCCCGTGCACGCCCCCTCCCGGGTGGGCGCCCGCGGAGGCGAGGTACAGTCCGCGCACCGGCGTCTCGGGGCGACCGGTGCCGGGCACCGGACGGAAGACGAGTTGCTGGTGGAGGGCGGTGGTGCCGCCGTTGATGGCCCCGCCCCAAAGGTTGGCGTCCAGTTCCTGGAGGGTGGGCGGGGCCAGGACGCGGCGGGCCCGGATCAGTGACCGGAACCCCGGCGCGAACCGTTCGACCTGGCGTTCCACCCTGTCGGCCATCACGTTCCGCTCGCGGTCGTCCCAGGTGCCGGTGAGGCCCTCGTCCCCGGCGTCGGACCTGACGCGGTGGGGCACGTGGGTGTAAGCCCAGGCCGATTCCGTGCCGCGCGGGGAGCGGGAGGCGTCCGACGTCGTCATCTGGCCGAACAGCGCGAACGGACGGTCGGGCACCTGGGCCATCGCGATCTGGGCGGCGAAGCGCGTGAGTTCGTCGAGGCCGTCGGCCAGATGGACCGTGCCGGCCTGCGCGGCCCGCTCCGCCCGCCAGGGCACGGGGCCGTCCAGGGCCCAGTCGACCTTGAACGTGGCGAAGTCCCACTGGAACCGCCGCAGGTCGGCCCGGAGTTGGGAGGGAAGGTGCTCGGGCTCGACGAGTTCGCCGTAGAGGGCGGGGACGGACACGTCCGCGAGCACGGCGCGCCGCGCGGCCACCGTGTCGCCGTCGGCGGTGCGCACGCCCACGGCCCGGCCGTCCCGGACGAGGATCCGGCCGACCCGCCGCCCGCAGCGCAGGACGCCCCCGCGGGAGCGCAGCCGGTGCACGAGGGCCGCGGTGAGCGCGCCCGCGCCGCCGACCGGCACCGGGAACCCGTACGTCTGGCCGAGCATGGACATCAGCCAGCCGAAGCCGCCGCTGCCCGCGGCGTCCGGCGCGAGGTCGGCGTGCAGCGCGCTGCCGGCCAGCAGGAGCCGGCCGCCCTCGCCGCCGAACTCCTCGTCGCCCAGGCGTCGCACCGGCAGGACGAGCGTCCTCGCCAGCCGCAGTCCGCCGGCTCCCCGCAGCCGCAGCGCGAGCCGCGTCGTCGCCCTCAGCGGCGGGAAGGGGGTGAACAGCGCGTCGAGGATGTCCGGGCGCAGGCGCTCCCACACGTCGTGCAGGCTCCGCCAGGCGGCGCCGTCCCCGGGGTGGAAGGCGTCGAGGGACGCCGCGGTGGCGTCGACGCGGCGGTCCAGCACCGCGCACCGGCCGTCGGGCAGCGGATGCGCCAGGACGCGGGGCGCGTGGCTCCACCGCAGGCCGTGGTCCTGCAGACGCAGCCCGGCCAGCACCGGGGAGGCGGCGGCCAGCGGGTAGAAGGAGCTGAAGAGGTCGTTGACGAAGTCCGGGTCGACCCCCCGGTCGTGGCGCACCCCGCCCCCCGGCTCGGGCTGTTCCTCCAGGACCTCCACGCTCCAGCCGGCGTCGGCCAGCAGGTTGGCCGCCACCAGCCCGTTCGGCCCGGCCCCGATCACGACGGCGTCAGGCATCGCCGCCTCCGCCCGAGGGCCGCCCGGCCGGCTCGGTCCCCCGCCCGCCGTCCCCGTCGCGGCGGACGGCGCCCCGGTCGCGGGCCTCCTCCTCGCAGACCCTGGCCAGCCGGGCGAGCATGGCCCGGTGCCGGATCTGGATGAGCGCCTCCACCGCCACGTTGTGCACCGCCCCGCCCGCTCCCTGCAACGGGTGCTCGTCCACGATCACCAGGCAGTGCTCGCCCCAGGGGCGCAGTTCGACGGCGATCCTGGCGGTGCCGAGCGCACCCGCCCGGGCCTCCAGTTCGAGGCTGGTGCCCTCCTCGCAGCGCCGTACGACCGTCTCGTTGGTGAGCCGGAGGGGGCCCAGCCGGATCTCGTACCGGAGGGCCGCGCCCGTGCGGGGCCAGGCGCCGCTCACCGGGTGCGACTCCGACGTCCCCACCACCCAGTCCGCGTACCGATTGCCGTCCGCCAGGACGGCCCACACCGTTGCCGGGTCCGTCTTCACCAGTCGATGCCGCACCGCCACAGCAACCTCCAGGGTTCAGCGTTCGCTCACCGCCAAGTGCCCATTCGGCGGGGAGCGAACCAGGACGAACACGGATGTCCACGGCGGGTGACGGGCGCGGCGGACGACCGTCGGCGGCGTGCCCGGGGCCGGCTCAGCCCTCGGCGGCCGGGCACGCCTCCCAGGGCCGCGGACCCGTGCCGGCCCGCCACTCCTCCAGGCCTTCGGCGGCCACGCACACGATGCCGCACTGCTCGGCGTACTCGGCGGCGGGTGCCGTGAAGTCGCTGGTGGTGACGACGACGGCGACATCGGCGGCGTGGACGGTGAAGCAGGTGCCGCCGAAGCGCTGGAGATCCTGGGATCCGACCTTGTTGCCGTCGGTGTAGCGCTTGCACTGGATGACGACGGTCCGCCCGTCCGGCGCGACCGCCAGGACGTCGGCGCCCAGGTCGCCCGCGCCTCCGACGACCTGCACGTCCGTGCAGCCGTCGCGGGCGCACAGGCCGGCTATCGCCTGTTCGAACTCGGCCGGGTCCAGTTCCTCGCCCCAGGTGAGCGGGGTGCCGAGGGGAACGGTGGCGGTGGGCGGCGCGTCCTCGTCCGGGTCGAGGAGCGGGGCTGTCGGCACCGGGCCGTGGTCCGCGGGCCCGGGCGCGATGAGGTGCGGTGCGACGGGGGCGGGCGGGGCGGAGGCGGGGGCGGGCGGGGCGGCGTCCAGTGCCTCGGCCGCCGTCTCGGCCGCCTCCTCCAGCGCCTCGGTGGTGCGCCGCACGAGCCGGCGGGCCGACCACCGCCGCCGGCCGCGGCGACCCGCGACCACACCGGCAACCGCGAGGAGGAGCACGGCCACCACCCAGGCGGGGTGCCGCTCCCAGGCCGCCGCCGCGGTGCGGACGACCATCCCGCCGAGGGTGAGGAGCAGGGCGAGGAAGGCGAAGAAGAAGGCCGTCGACCGCAGATCGAAACGGCGACGGCGCGCGGGACGCGCAGGCAGACCGGACGGCCCGGAGGGCCCGGAGGGCCCGGAGGGCCCGGGTGGCACAGGGGGCAGGGGGCGAGTGGGTGCGGTCACGGTGGTACGTCCTCCCCGTCGTCGAAGGCCTCGCTGATGATCACTGAGCCGTGTGCCCTGGTGCGACGGGTTCACCGCACCGGACGGGGACGGCGGTCCGCGCCGGACGGGGCGGGACGGCGCGGACGGCGCCCGGGGGCGCGTCGTCCGGCCGCCCTCGGACGGGAAGGGCGCGGAATTCCGGGCCCTTCCCGCCCTGCGAGGACGACGGCGACGACGGCGGAAGCGGGGAAGTAGGGCTGGGCTGAAGGCCCGTCAGATCCGTCC
Source organism: Streptomyces sp. NPDC059895 (assembly GCF_042731035.1). Taxonomy (NCBI): domain Bacteria; kingdom Bacillati; phylum Actinomycetota; class Actinomycetes; order Kitasatosporales; family Streptomycetaceae; genus Streptomyces; species Streptomyces sp. NPDC059895. The sequence continues at coordinate 6,128 of NZ_JBHWKO010000054.1, read as the reverse complement.
ACCGGTGAGCCGGGTGATCGGCCCCTGCGCGGGGCGGCCGGAGCGGCGGCCCACCGCGTAGGAGGCGGCGGTCAGCGCCGTCAGACCGGCCCCCACACCGGCGGCGACCAGCTTCCGGTGGGCGATGACGGTCCAGGCCGTCCTGGCCGTGGCCGCGACCTGCCCCGAGGTCGCGATGATCGCCTGACGGCCGACTTCGACGCCACGGGCGGCGCTCTGCGCGGCGCCCGTCGTCGCCTCCGCGGCACGACCGGCCGCGGACGCCGCCACTGACGTGGCGTCACCGGCCTTGCCCGCCGCGTTCTTCGCGGCTCGGGAGGCGGGAGCGGTCGCCTTGTCGGCGGTCCGCCGAGCCTTGTCCGCGGTCACCCGCTTCGATGCGGTCTCTTCATTCGGTTGCCTGTTCGGTTCAGTCATGGACATCGCTTTGCCTCTCCCTCCGCGGGCAAACACGTACGGCACCCACCGGCTGCCCGTCTTCCCTCCTCGACGGCGGCACCCGGCCGGGCGGGCCGCGGGGTGGGCGGCCGACGACCGCCTGGGTAGGGTCACGTCCATGCACCTCGCCCTCTTCGACCTGGACGGCACCCTGGTCGACCGGACGTCCGCCTTCGCCGACGCGATAGCCGGCCTCTGCCACGACCACGGGTACGGACCCGAGATCGAACGGTGGCTGCTGTCCGAACTCGCCGACCACGCGGACCGGGGCGACTTCGCCCGGCTGCGCGCCGCGTTCCGGCTGGGCGAGTCGGCCGAGCACCTGTGGCGGGTGTACGTCGACCGCATGGCCGCCGCCGTCACCTGCCGTCCCGCCGTCCTGCACAGCCTGTCCCGCCTGAAGGAGAACGGCTGGAGCGTCGGCGTCGCGACGAACGGAGCCTCCGACATCCAGCGGGCCAAGGTACGCGCCACCGGCCTCGCCGACCTCGTCGACGGCATCGCGGCCTCCGGCGACATCGACGTGCGCAAACCCGACCCGCGTCTGTTCGAACTGGCCGCGGCACGCTGCGGCACGCAGCTCTCCGCCGACGACTGGATGACCGGCGACCAGCCGGAGGCCGACATCCGGGGCGGGCACGACGCGGGCCTGAGGACCATCTGGGTCACCGGGCGGCCCTGGCCCGAGGGGCTCGCCGTGCCGCACCGCACCGTCACCGACGTCACCGAGGCCGTCGACCACCTGCTGGCGCACTCCCGGGTCTAGGCCCGGCCTATGGGCCCGGCCTATGGGCCCGGCCTATGGGCCCGGCCTATGGGCCCGGCCTATGGGCCCGGCCGCCGACGGAGCAGCTATTCGGCTCCGGGGCCCCTCGTCTTCACCCACCCGCCCCCTCCGAGTCTCCCCGGGCCACCAAGATCACCTTGTTTGTCATGCACGCCATCTAAGCCTGGTACCGAAGCCCGCTACGGAAGGAAGTCGACGTGGCCAGCCCTCTCTGGAGATCGTTCGCGGTATCGGTCGTCGCGGCGTCGGTCGCTCTCACCTGCGCGCTGCCCGCGTCCGCCGAGGACGACGACGCCCTGCCGGCCGTCTCGCCCCGCGTCGAGACCGCGGCCCTCTTCGACGACGAGGCGGGCGGCAACGCGGACGCCGACGACCCCGCGATCTGGCGCAACGCCGCCCGGCCCGAGGCGTCGCTCGTCGTCGCCACCGCGAAGGAGGGCGGACTGCGGGTCTACGACCTCGACGCCCGCCTCGTACAGTCGGTCTCCGCGCCGGCCGGGCCGGGCGCGGAGGACGCGCCGGGCCGCTTCAACAACGTCGACCTCGTGCAGGGGATCCGCCTCTCCAACGGCAAGGCCGACCTGGCGGTCACGACCGACCGCGGCAACGACCGTCTCCGGTTCTACCGCATCGACCCCGGCACGACCGGCAGCCCCCTCACGGACGTCACCGACCCGGCCGCCGCGCCGGTCTTCTCCGCGGACCAGGCCGAGATCAACGAGCAGCGCACCGCGTACGGCCTCGCCACCTGGACCGACCGGTCGACCGGCCGCAGCTACGCGCTGGTCAGTCAGCGTGAGCGCACCACGATCGCCCTGCTCGAGATCACCGCGACCGGTGACGGGAAGGTCGGCTACCGCAAGGTCCGCACGTTGAACCTGCCCTCGTCCTTCCGTCTGCCCGACGGCACGTCCTGGTCGCCGTGCGCCGAGCCCGGCGAGCTGCCGCAGGTCGAGGGCATGGTCGTCGACCCGGCGAACGGCACGCTCTACGCCGGGCAGGAGGACGTCGGCATCTGGCGCGTCCCCGCGACCCTCACCGGCAGCCCCCGGCTCCTCGACACCGTGCGCGAGTACGGCGTCCCGGGCACGTACGACGAGGCCACCGAGGAGTGCGTGAGCGGCACCGACCCGGGCTACGGCGGCACCCGGCTGTCCGCGGACGTGGAGGGCCTGACGCTGGTCTCCGAGGCCGACGGTGACGGATACCTGCTGGCGTCCAGCCAGGGGGACAACACCTTCGCCGCCTACGACCGCGAACTGGACGAGGCGGGCGAGTACGAGGGCGGCTTCCGCGTCGCCGCCACCGCGACGGGCCCCGACGGCTCCGAGGAGTGCGACGGCGCCGCGGCACTCAACGCGCCGCTGGGGAAGGAGTACCCCAACGGTCTGCTCGTCGTCCAGGACGGCCACGACGACGCGGGCGAGGCGACGGACCGCACCGCGACCAACTTCAAGTTCGTGGACCTCGGTGACGTACTGACCGCGCTGGACGACTGAGCCGTCCGGCACCTCTCCGACGCGGCGGTCCCTTCGAAGGGGCCGCCGTCGTCGTTCTCACATGCCGCCGGGCCCCACTCCGCCCTTGAGTCGCTCCAGGTCCGCGGGGCGGACCTGGATGACCAGGACGGCGACGACCGCCGCGAGCAGCGCGAAGACGGCCGCCATGACGAAGGCCGTCGAGACCCCCGCGCTGAGCACCTCGTCGGACCAGGGCGCGGGGAGTTCCCCGGTGCGCCGGAAACGCAGGCGTTCGGCCGGGGTCGCCCGGGCCAGGAAGGCGGGGACCTGCCGCTGCGCCTCCTGGGCACTGGCCGTGCCGAACACCGTGACCAGGATGGACAGGCCGAGTGAACCGCCCACCTGCTGGGTGGTGTTGAGTAGACCGGAGGCCGCTCCCGACTCCCGCGCGGGAACGCCGGAGAGTGCCATCAGGGTCAGGGACACGAACTCCATGCCCATGCCCAGGCCGAAGACGAGCATCGGGCCGAGGACGCTGCCCGCGTAGGTGGAGTGGACGTCGGTCAGGGTCAGCCAGGCGAGGCCGGCCGCGGCGAGGACCGCGCCGGTCACCATGAAGGGCTTGGGGCCGTACCTCGGCAGCAGGCGGGAGGCCAGCCCGGCGCCGGTCGCGATGACGGCACTGACCGGCAGGAAGGCGAGCCCGGCCTGCAACGGGCCGAAGTCCAGCACGTTCTGCACGAAGAGCGTGAGGAAGAAGAACATCCCGAACATCGCGGCGGCGAGGCAGAGCATGATGCCGTAGGTGCCCGCGCGGTTGCGGTCGGCGAACATGTGCAGCGGCGTGATCGGCTGCCGGGAACGCCTCTCGACCAGGAGGAACAGCACCAGGAGGACGACGGCCGCGGCGAAGGAGGCGAGCGTCAGCGCGTCGCGCCAGCCGTCCTGCGCCGCCCGGATGAAGCCGTACACCAGCAGCACCATGCCCGCGGTGGAGGTCATCGCCCCGGCGAGGTCGAAGTGGCCGGGGTGGCGTTCGGACTCCCTGATCCAGCGGGGTGTCGCGAGGAGGATGAGCAGGCCGATCGGGACGTTGATGAACAGGACCCAGCGCCAGTTCAGCCACTCCACGAGCATGCCGCCCGCGAGCAGGCCGATCGCGCCGCCGCCCGCCGACACCGCGGCGAACACCCCGAAGGCGCGGTTGCGTTCGGGTCCCTCGCGGAAGGTCGTGCTGATCAGGGCGAGGGCGGTCGGTGAGGCGATGGCCCCGCCGGCCCCCTGGAGGGCACGCGCGGCCAGGAGTTGGCCGGGGCTCTGGGCGAGGCCGCCCAGCAGGGAGGCGACGACGAACACCAGGACGCCGAGGACGAAGACGCGCCGTCTGCCCAAGATGTCGCCGGCCCGGCCGCCGAGCAGCAGCAGGCCGCCGAAGGTGAGGGTGTAGGCGCTGACCACCCACGACAGGCCGGCGGTGGAGAAGCCCAGGGTGCGCTGGATGTGCGGCAGCGCGATGTTCACGACCGTGATGTCCAGGACCACCATCAGCTGGCAGGAGGCGAGGACCAGCAGCGCCATCGCGGTGCCGTCGCCCGGTCGACGGGTGGAGGTCTGGGTCGCCGAAGTCGGCTGCGGAGAAGTACTCATGACGTATCGCCCGATCGGGCGGGCCCGCGAAGACCGGTCGACGGGATGCTCCGCCGGCGCGCCCGCCACCGTTCGACCGTACGCCCGACGGTGTACCCCTGACCACTCGATCACCGGGTGACCGGGGGCGGGCCGCTGCCGTTCCGCCGGACGCCCCTGCGGGCGCGCTCGGCGGTACGCACATTACTGAACCGTAACCTACCGACGGGTACCCCCGGTAACCCTCCCGCGGCTACCGTCCTGACAGTTCGTCTAAGAGCAAGCGTTCAGCGAACGGCACGGAGCGGCGGTGGACGACCGCGGCTCCGTGCCGAGCGGTCCGTCCTCACCGGGCCGTCAGCCACCCGAGCCGCAGAGGAAGGCTCGGCCTCCCCTTCTCCCCAGGAGGTCTGCCATGCCCGCTTCCACCCGCCTGCTCGCGGCCGCCGTCACGGTGGCCGCCTGCATCGGTACGACGGCCGTCCCGGCCGCCGCCGCGGAGCCGACGGACGCCGTGGTGTCGCGCGGGGTCACCATTCCGGCGTTCTACACCCCGCCCGACCGGCTCCCGGCGGCCGACGGTGCGCTCGTCCGCACCGAGCAGCTGCCCCTCGCCCTGAGCCTGCCGGGCATCGACGGTCCGCTCCCCGGCAGAGCGACCCGGCTGATGTACAAGTCCACCGACTCCACCGGCGGGCCCGTGGCCGTCACCGGCGCCTACATCGAACCGACGGCCGCCTGGGAGGGCGGCGGGGCCCGGCCGCTGGTCGCGCTGGCGCCCGGCACCATGGGACAGGGCGACCAGTGCGCCGCCTCCCTCAACCTGGAACGGCCGCTCACGGTCAACGGGCAGACACTGTCCATCGGTTACGAGAACCTGGCCATCTACCGGCTCCTGGCCCGGGGCATCGCGGTCGTGGTCACCGACTACGCCGGGCTGGGCTCGACCGACCGGCTGCACACCTACGTCAACCGGGTGGACGAGGCGCACGCCGTGCTGGACGCCGTGCGGGCCGCCCGGGCCCTGGACGGGACGTCCCTCACGGACGGCTCCCGGGTCGCTCTGTACGGCTACAGCCAGGGGGGCGGGGCCACGGCGGCCGCCGCCGAGCTCCAGCCCTCCTACGCGCCCGACGTCCCGCTCACCGGGACCTACGCGGGCGCCGCGCCCGCGGATCTGGTCGCCGTCACGGAGGCGATCGACGGCAGCGACCTGGCCGGCGCGCTCGGCTGGTCGGTCAACGGGTTCCTGCAGACCGACCCCGAGCTCAGGCCCATCGCCGAGGCGCACCTGAGCGAGGCCGGCAAGTCGGCGCTGGAGGACCTGTCGACGATGTGCGTGGGCGACGCCCTGCTCGCCTACAACTCGGCCCGCAGCAACGCCTGGACCACGGACGGCAGCTCCCTCGGGGACATCATCGAGGCGGAACCGGCGCTGAAGGCCTTCCTGGCCGACCAGCGCATCGGCACGCTCGAACCGGCGTCCCCGGTGCGGGTGGCCACCGGCACCACCGACGACCTGGTGCCGCACGCGCAGGCGCGGGAACTCGCCGTCGACTGGTGCGCCAAGGGAGCCGACGTCACGTACAAGCCCGTCGTGACGCCGCCGCTCGGCCGGGCGCTGCTCAACCACTTCGCCCCGCTCCTCGCCGACCAGGGCGACGCGATCGGCTGGCTGGCCGACCGGCTCGACGGCAAGCCCGCCGTGTCGAACTGCGCCGCTCTCCCCTGGCTGCCCTGACCCGGCGGCCGGGGGACGGGGGACCGGCGGGCGGCGGGCGCGCACGTCGGGCGCCCGGCGGGCGGCGGGCGGCGGG
>NZ_JBHWKO010000053.1:0-49588 GCF_042731035.1 Streptomyces sp. NPDC059895 | reverse complement strand
CTTCTCGGCGTACGGCACCCGGAAATCCCAGCGCGACGCACGCGGCGGCAGGCTCATGGCGGCGTTACGCGGCGGCAGATTCAGCGCGGCACACGCGGCGGCAGGCTCAGTACCGCGTACCGGGCGGCAGGCTCAGCGCGGCGCACGCGGCGGCAGGTACAGCGTGCAGTACCGGGCGGCAGGCTCAGTGCGGGGCGCGGGAGCGGTGTGCCACGTACGCCAGCGTCCCCAGCAGCAGCCGGGCCTCCGGCGGGCGGGTCGCCGCGTCCAGGGCGGGCGGACGCAGCCAGCGCACCGGACCGAGCCCGCCCCGGTCGGAGGGCGGAGCCGTGATGTGGGCGCCCGGGCCGAGGCCGCGCAGGTCCAGGGAGGCCGGGTCGTCCCAGCCCATGCGGTAGAGCAGACCGGTGAGGTCGTGGGCGGCGCCGGGAGCGACGAGGAACTGGGCGCGGCCCTCGGGGGTCGCGGTCACCGGACCGACCGGCAGCCCCATCCGCTCCAGCCGGACCAGGGCGCGGTGCCCGGCCGGCTCGGCCACCTCGATCACGTCGAAGGCGCGCCCCACCGGCAGCATCACCGCGGCACCCGGGAACTCCGCCCACGTCCGCATGACGTCGTCGAGCGTGGCGCCCGCCCGGACCCGGGGGGCGAACTGCACGGGGTGCGCGCCCGGCGCGCGGCAGTCGCCGCGTCCGCACGAGCAGGCGCCCGCCGTGGCGCGCGCGCCCGGCACCACGTCCCAGCCCCACAGGCCGGTGAACTCGGCGACGGCGGTGCACTCCGGCGAGCGACCGCGCCTGCGCGCCCCGGAGCGGATGTCGCGAATGCCGCCGATCGTGAAGCCCATGCCCCCTCCAACGGGTCCGACGCACCGGTGGTTACGTAACGGACGCACGCCGTCACTCTGTGTACTGACGCCCTTCCCCGTGTCGCCGAAATCAGGCAGCGCTCTGAAGCGTCGCGGGTGGTGTGGTCGGCTGTGCGCGCCCCTGGGTGCATCGCTCCGCCCGCTCCCAGCCGTCCTCTGTCAAGTGAATCGCGTACGGGCCATCGCGAGTTCATTCGAAGGGGTGGCGAATGGTGGCGATTCCGGGATCGCCATGGCTGCAAGCGTGATCGTGGGACTACGTTGAGTGTGCGAGACCCGGGGGCACATGCCCCTGTGGGTATGCCGGGGGCAAGTCGGCCCTCCGTTCGAAGGGTGGCAACCGACGGACGGCGAGCGGCGATCACCGGCATTCTGATAAGGCTTGGCGCACTCGGGCGACAAGTGGTCTCAGGGATGGGGGCGTTCCAGTGAGCGGCAACGGCGGAAGCGGGACGGGTGCTGGAAGCGCTGCGCACGCTGACAGGCGCCCCAACGAGCTGCTCACCTCCTGGTTCGTGCGCAGCGGCTGGTCCAAGGGCGAGCTCGCCCGTCAAGTGAACCGCCGGGCCCGCCAGTTGGGCGCCAATCACATCTCCACGGACACCTCCCGCGTCCGCCGCTGGCTGGACGGCGAGAACCCCCGCGAACCGATCCCGAAGATCCTGTCCGAGCTGTTCTCCGAGCGGTTCGGCTGCGTCGTCTCCGTCGAGGACCTCGGTCTGCGCACCATGCGGCAGGCACCCGCCGCGACCGGCGTGGACCTGCCCTGGACGGGCCCGCAGACGGTGGCCCAACTCAGCGAGTTCTCGCGCAGCGACCTGATGCTGGCGCGGCGCGGCTTCCTCGGAACCTCGCTGGCCCTGTCCGCGGGCCCGTCCCTCATCGAGCCCATGCAGCGCTGGCTCGTCCCCTCCCCGCCCGCCCCGCAGGAGGACGCGGCCTCCGTCCCGACCAGCCGCGCCCGCGGCCGGCTCTCCCGGCCCGAGCTGGAGCTGCTGGAGTCCACCACCGTGATGTTCCGGCAGTGGGACGCCCAGTGCGGTGGCGGCCTGCGCCGCAAGGCGGTCGTCGGACAGCTGCACGAGGTGACCGACCTCCTTCAGGAGCCCCAGCCCGAGGAGACCGCCCGCAAGCTCTTCAAGGTCGCCGCCGAGCTGGCCGAGCTGGCCGGCTGGATGTCGTACGACGTGGGGCTCCAGCCGACCGCGCAGAAGTACTTCGTGCTCGCCCTGCACGCCGCCAAGGAGGCCGGGGACCGGCCGCTCGGGTCGTACGTCCTGTCCAGCATGAGCCGCCAGATGATCCACCTCGGGCGGCCCGAGGACGCCCTGGAGCTGATCCACCTCGCCCAGTACGGCAGCCGTGACTGCGCGAGCCCGCGCACCCAGTCCATGCTGTATGCGATGGAGGCCCGCGCCTACGCCAACATGGGACAGCCCGGCCGGTGCAAGCGGGCGGTCCGGATGGCCGAGGACACCTTCGCCGACGCGGAGGAGTGGGACGAGCCCGACCCCGACTGGATCCGCTTCTTCTCCGAGGCCGAACTCCACGGCGAGAACTCCCACTCCTACCGCGACCTCGCCTATGTCGCCGGCCGCAGCCCCACCTACGCCTCGCTGGCCCAGCCCCTGATGCAGCGGGCCGTCGACCTGTTCGCCGAGGACCCCGACCACCAGCGGTCGTACGTGCTGAACCTGATCGGCATGGCCACCGTCCACCTGCTGCGGCGCGAGCCCGAGCAGAGCGCGGTCCTCGCGGCGCAGGCGATGAAAGAAGCCAAGAAGGTCCGTTCCGAACGCGTCAACACTCGTATCCGAAAGACCGTCGACACGGCCGTACGCGACTTCGGGGACCTCAGCGAGGTCGTCGATCTCACCGACCGGCTCGCCGTCGAGCTGCCGGAGACCGCGGAGGCGGTCTGACCCGGCGGGCGTCCCCCCGAACCCCGGCCGCGGCCGGCCCTCCCGAACTGCCCGACTCGGCTCCCCCATGCCAGGTCACCGGAAGGCCGACCGCGGCCGGTTCCTTTCCCCCGGGTGAAGGTTGCGCCACGATAACGATCGGCGCGGGCGAAATCCGCCAGTTCATCGACGCGTAACACACACGGCGCCTTCGTCACGGCCGCGAAACAACGAGGGGCTTCGACCGAAACCGCGCTGCGCCAATCTCATGGCGCATAACCGGCCCACCCCTCAATCCGCTCAGGCTTCGCCCGCACGGGGCCGTACCTACGACGAGGAGACGCCGATGGCAGCTGCCATCACGCTTGCGGCGGACGCACCCACGCTGTCGTCCGCCAACACAGGCTTCATGCTCATCTGTTCCGCCCTGGTGATGCTCATGACACCGGCGCTGGCCTTCTTCTACGGAGGCATGGTCCGCGTCAAGAGCACCCTCAACATGCTGATGATGAGCTTCATCAGCCTGGGCATCGTCACCATCCTGTGGGTGCTGTACGGCTTCTCCCTGGCCTTCGGTACGGACTCCGGCAGCCTCATCGGATGGAACTCCGACTGGGTCGGCCTCAGCGACATCGGCCTGACGGAACTGTGGGACGGCTACACCATCCCCGTCTTCGTCTTCCTGGTCTTCCAGCTGATGTTCGCGATCCTGACGCCCGCCCTGATCAGCGGCGCCCTCGCGGACCGGGTGAAGTTCAGCGCCTGGGCGCTGTTCATCACCCTGTGGGCCACCGTCGTCTACTTCCCCGTCGCCCACTGGGTCTGGGGCGCCGGCGGCTGGGCCTTCGAGCTCGGCGTCATCGACTTCGCCGGCGGTACGGCCGTCCACATCAACGCCGGTGCCGCCGCCCTCGGCGTCATCCTGGTCATCGGCAAGCGCGTCGGCTTCAAGAAGGACCCGATGCGCCCGCACAGCCTCCCGCTGGTCATGCTCGGCGCGGGCCTGCTGTGGTTCGGCTGGTTCGGCTTCAACGCCGGCTCGTGGCTCGGCAACGACGACGGCGTCGGCGCGCTGATGTTCGTCAACACGCAGGTCGCCACCGCCGCCGCCATGCTCGCCTGGCTCGTCTACGAGAAGATCCGCCACGGCGCGTTCACCACGCTGGGCGCCGCCTCCGGCGCGGTCGCCGGTCTGGTCGCCATCACCCCCGCGGGCGGCGCGGTCTCCCCGCTCGGCGCGATCGCCGTCGGCGCCATCGCCGGCCTGCTGTGCGCCATGGCCGTCGGCCTCAAGTACAGGTTCGACTACGACGACTCGCTCGACGTCATCGGCGTCCACCTCGTCGGCGGTGTCGTCGGCTCCCTGCTGATCGGCTTCTTCGCCACCGGCAAGGGCCAGTCCGACGTCGCGGGCCTCTTCTACGGCGGCGGCCTCGACCAGTTCTGGAAGCAGTGCGCCGGCGTCTTCGCGGTCCTCGGCTACTCGCTGGTGGTCTCCGCGATCCTCGCCTTCGTCCTCCACAAGACGATCGGGATGCGCGTCTCCGAGGACGAGGAAGTGGCCGGCATCGACCAGGCCGAGCACGCCGAGACCGCATACGACTTCAGCGGTGCCGGCGGCGGAGCCGCCCGCACCACCGCCGTCCCGGCCCCGGTCGCCGACACTGCGAGCAAGAAGGTGGACGCATGAAGCTCATCACCGCCGTCGTCAAGCCCCACCGGCTCGACGAGATCAAGGAGGCCCTTCAGGCCTTCGGCGTCCACGGCCTGACGGTCACGGAGGCCAGCGGTTACGGTCGTCAGCGGGGACACACCGAGGTCTACCGCGGAGCCGAGTACACGGTCGACCTGGTCCCCAAGATCCGCATCGAGGTGCTGGCCGAGGACGACGACGCCGAGCAGCTGATCGACGTCATCGTCAAGGCCGCCCGCACCGGCAAGATCGGCGACGGCAAGGTCTGGTCCCTGCCGGTCGAGACGGCCGTACGCGTCCGCACCGGCGAGCGCGGCCCGGACGCGCTCTGACCGAAGAAGAGAACAGGAGTCGCTGGGTGACGAGTACGGACGTGCGCAACGAAGCAGAGGACTCGGGACCCAGCGGCTACGCGGCGGCCCGGCTGCGCCTCCTCACCGAGGGGGCGCGGTCCGGGCCGCCGCGCCGTGCGGCCCTCGCCGAACTGACCGACGACTGGCTCGCGGGCCTGTTCACCGCCGGTGCCCGGGACGAGGAGGGAACCGACCGGTTCCCCCACAAGGGCGAAGGCGGGCGACGGGAGGTCCCCCAGGGCGTGTCCCTGGTCGCCGTCGGCGGCTACGGCCGCGCCGAGCTGTCCCCGCGCAGCGACCTCGACCTCCTGCTGCTGCACGACGGCACCGACCCCAAGGCGGTCGCCGCCCTCGCCGACCGCCTCTGGTACCCGGTGTGGGACCTCGGCCTCGCACTCGACCACTCCGTGCGCACCCCGGCGGAGGCCCGCAGAACGGCCGGCGAGGACCTCAAGGTCCAGCTCGGTCTGCTGGACGCCCGCCACCTCGCCGGCGACCTCGCACTGACCGCCGGACTGCGTACGGCCGTCCTGGCCGACTGGCGCAACCAGGCGCCCAAGCGCCTGCCCGAACTCCAGGAGCTCTGCGCCGACCGCGCCGAACGCCAGGGCGAACTGCAGTACCTGCTGGAACCCGACCTCAAGGAGGCCCGCGGCGGCCTGCGCGACGCCACCGCCCTGCGCGCCGTCGCCGCCTCCTGGCTCGCCGACGCCCCGCGCGAGGGCCTCGACGACGCCCGCCGCCGGCTGCTCGACGTCCGCGACGCCCTGCACCTGGCCACCGGCCGCGCCACCGACCGCCTGGCCCTCCAGGAGCAGGACCAGGTCGCGGCCGAGCTGGGCCTCCTGGACGCCGACACCCTCCTGCGCCAGGTCTACGAGGCCGCCCGCGTCATCTCCTACGCCAGTGACGTCACCTGGCGCGAGGTGGGGCGGGTGCTCCGCTCGCGCGCCGTGCGGCCGCGACTGCGCGCCATGCTGGGCGGCGGAAAGCCGGTCGCCGAACGCTCCCCGCTGGCCGAAGGCGTGGTGGAGCAGGACGGCGAGGTGGTGCTCGCCCGCGCCGCACGCCCCGAACGCGACCCCGTGCTCCCCCTGCGTGCCGCGGCCGCCGCCGCCCAGGCCGGCCTCCCGCTCTCCCTGTACGCCGTACGGCGCCTCGCGGCCACCGTGCGCCCCCTGCCCACCCCCTGGCCCGCCGAGGCCCGCGAACAACTCGTCACCCTGCTCGGCTCCGGCCGGCCCACCATCGAGGTCTGGGAGGCCCTGGAGGCCGAGGGCCTGATCACCCGGCTGCTGCCCGACTGGGAGCGGGTCCGCTGCCGGCCGCAGCGCAACGCCGTGCACATCTGGACCGTCGACCGGCACCTCATCGAGACCGCCGTGCGCGCCTCCGAGTTCACCCGCCGCGTCAGCCGTCCCGACCTCCTCCTGGTCGCCGCCCTGCTGCACGACATCGGCAAGGGCTGGCCCGGCGACCACTCCGTGGCCGGCGAGATCATCGCCAAGGACGTGGCCGCCCGCATCGGCTTCGACCGCGCGGACGTCGCCGTCCTCGCCACCCTCGTACGCCACCATCTGCTGCTCATCGAGACGGCCACCCGGCGCGACCTGGAGGACCCGGCCACCGTGCGGTCGGTCGCCGAGGCGGTCGGCTCGCAGGGGACGCTGGAGCTGCTGCACGCGCTCACCGAGGCGGACGCCCAGGCCACCGGTCCGGCCGCCTGGTCCTCCTGGCGCGGCTCGCTCGTCGCCGACCTGGTCAGACGGGTCTCGGCGGTGCTCGCCGGGGAGACCCCCGAGGAGCCGGAGGCCGCCGCGGCCACCGCCGAACAGGAGCGGCTGGCGATCGAGGCGGTCGCGACCGGCAGCCCGGTGCTGGCGCTGCGCGCGCAGGCCGAGCCGCCGGCCGACCCCGCGGCGGAGCAGCCGCCCGGCGGCCCCGAGCCGCTCGGCGTGGAACTCCTCATCGCCGTACCCGACCAGGCGGGCGTGCTGCCCGCGGTGGCCGGCGTCCTCGCCATGCACCGGCTGACCGTGCGCACCGCCGAACTGCGGGCCCTGGACCTGCCGGCCGGCGTGGAGGGCTCCGTCCTGCTGCTGAACTGGCGGGTCGCCGCCGAGTACGGCTCACTGCCCCAGGCCGCCCGGCTCCGCGCCGACCTCGTCCGCGCCCTGGACGGCACCCTGGACATCGCGAACCGGCTGGCGGAGCGCGACGCGGCCTATCCGCGGCGCCGCGGCGTGGTCGCGCCCCCGCCCCGCGTGACGGTGGCCCCGGCGGCCTCCCGCCTGGCCACCGTGATCGAGGTCCGCGCCCAGGACGCGCCGGGGCTGCTGTTCCGGATCGGGGCGGCGCTGGAGGACGCGACGGTCCGGGTGCGCAGCATGCACGTCAGCACGCTCGGCGCCAACGCCGTCGACGCCTTCTACGTCACCGGGCCGGAGGGCGCGCCGCTGCCGGGGGACGAGGCCACGGCGGTGGCGCGGAAGCTGGAGGAGATGCTGCGGGCGTGACCGCGCCCCGTGTGACACGTGCCGCAACCGGCTGTCGTCCCCGCGGCAGCGGGGGTGACCCGGCCGCCGGGCGTGCCGTGTCACCGGGCCCGGCCGCTCCCCGGCGACGCGGGGTTCCACCGCGCCCGCCCCGGGTTCCACCGCGCCCGCCCGCCGAAATCAGCAGGCGGGGACGAATGTCTTGCGCGGCCGGATACCCTGGAAGACGCTCAGACTGCTCCCGACCCCGAGGACCGACGCCGCCGTGTTCGATACTCTCTCCGATCGCCTCTCAGCGACTTTCAAGAACCTGCGCGGCAAGGGACGGCTCTCCGAGGCGGACATCGACGCCACCGCGCGCGAGATCCGCATCGCCCTCCTCGAGGCGGACGTCGCCCTGCCGGTCGTGCGGACGTTCATCAAGAACGTCAAGGAACGCGCCCTCGGCGCCGAGGTCTCCCGGGCGCTGAACCCCGCCCAGCAGGTCCTGAAGATCGTCAACGACGAGCTCGTCACGATCCTCGGCGGCGAGACCCGGCGCCTGCGCTTCGCCAAGCAGCCGCCGACCGTGATCATGCTGGCCGGTCTGCAGGGCGCCGGTAAGACCACCCTCGCGGGCAAGCTGGGCCGCTGGCTGAAGGAGCAGGGCCACTCGCCGCTGCTCGTCGCCTGTGACCTCCAGCGCCCCAACGCCGTCAACCAGCTCAGCGTCGTCGCCGAGCGCGCCGGCGTGGCCGTGTACGCGCCGCAGCCGGGCAACGGCGTCGGTGACCCGGTGCAGGTCGCCAAGGACTCCATCGAGTACGCGAAGTCCCGCGTCCACGACATCGTCGTCGTCGACACCGCCGGCCGCCTCGGCATCGACCAGGAGATGATGCAGCAGGCCGCGGACATCAGGGACGCGACCCGGCCCGACGAGATCCTCTTCGTCGTCGACGCGATGATCGGCCAGGACGCGGTCAACACCGCCGAGGCCTTCCGCGACGGCGTCGGCTTCGACGGCGTGGTGCTCTCCAAGCTCGACGGCGACGCCCGCGGTGGCGCGGCCCTGTCGATCCGGCAGATCACCGGCAAGCCGATCATGTTCGCGTCGAACGGCGAGAAGCTCGACGACTTCGACGCCTTCCATCCCGACCGGATGGCCTCCCGCATCCTCGACATGGGTGACCTGCTCACCCTGATCGAGCAGGCGGAGAAGACGTTCAGCCAGGAAGAGGCCGAGAAGATGGCCTCCAAGCTGGCGTCCAAGAAGGGCCAGGACTTCACCCTGGACGACTTCCTGTCCCAGATGGAGCAGGTCAGGAAGATGGGGTCGATCTCCAAGCTGCTCGGCATGCTGCCGGGCATGGGGCAGATCAAGGACCAGATCAACAACCTCGACGAGCGGGACGTCGACCGCACCGCCGCGATCATCAAGTCGATGACCCCGGCCGAGCGCCAGGACCCCACGATCATCAACGGCTCGCGCCGCGCCCGTATCGCCAAGGGCTCCGGTGTCGAGGTCAGCGCGGTCAAGGGTCTGGTCGAGCGGTTCTTCGAGGCCCGCAAGATGATGTCCCGCATGGCCCAGGGCGGCGGCATGCCGGGGATGCCGGGCGTGCCGGGCATGGGCGGCGGCCCCGGCCGCAGCAAGAAGCAGCCGAAGAAGGCCAAGGGCAAGCAGCGCTCCGGCAACCCCATGAAGCGCAAGCAGCAGGAGCAGGAGGAGGCCGCCCGCCGCGCGGCCGCCGCCCAGGGCGGCGCTCCCGGCGGCGCCTTCGGCCTGCCGGGCCAGCAGGCCGGCCAGGACTTCGAGCTGCCGGACGAGTTCAAGAAGTTCATGGGCTGACCCGCTGCGAGCCGTACGGCGCCGAGGGCGCCCACCCGCACGGGTGGGCGCCCTCAGCGCGTGCCGAGGCCCGTGGGGTGCCGTAACGTCCAGATATGAGCGATTCCGCTCCCCGGCGCAGGGCTCCCGACCAGCCGTGGCGCACCGAGGGCACCCCGGACGAGGCGCCACGACCGCCCGGCGGCAGAAGACCGCGCGGCCGATGGTGGGCGCTCGCCGTCACCGCCGTGATCGTCTTCCTGCTGGCCTACGGCGGGCTGCACTTCTACGGCCGGGGCGACGAGCCGACGATCTCGTACACGGAGTTCAGCCGGCAGGTCGACCGGGGCAACGTCGACACCATCTACTCCAAGGGCGACGCCATCCAGGGCCGGCTCAAACAGGCCCGGGACAATCCCGAGGGCGGCGGCGAGTACACCCGGTTCAGGACGCAGCGCCCGGCCTTCGCCGACGACGCCCTCTGGCAGAACCTGAGCAGGCACGACGTCACGGTGACCGCGCGGCCGGTCGTCCAGGAGCGCGGTCTGCTGGCCAACCTGCTGATCTCGCTGGTGCCGATCGTCGTCCTGGTCGCGGTGTGGATCTTCTTCGCCCGGCGGCTGCGCGGCGGCCTGGGCGGCGCGGGCGGCATGCTCGGCCGCAAAGCGCCGCCCCGGCCGGTCGAGCTGCGGACGGGCACCGGGCGCACCACGTTCGCCGACGTGGCCGGCATCGACGAGGTCAAGGGGGAGCTCGACGACGTGGTCGACTTCCTGGAGCACCCGGACGTCTACCGCAGGATGGGCGCGAAGATGCCCCGCGGCGTGCTGCTGGCGGGCTCGCCCGGCACCGGCAAGACGCTGCTGGCGCGCGCGGTGGCGGGCGAGGCGGGCGTGCCGTTCTTCTCGGCCTCCGCCTCCGAGTTCATCGAGATGATCGTCGGCGTCGGCGCGTCCCGGGTCCGCGAGCTGTTCGCCGAGGCCCGCAAGGTCGCGCCGTCGATCATCTTCATCGACGAGATCGACACCATCGGGCGGGCCCGCGGCGCCGGCGCGTCGGTGAGCGGTCACGACGAGCGCGAGCAGACCCTGAACCAGATCCTCACCGAGATGGACGGCTTCACCGGCTCGGAGGGCGTCGTCGTCATCGCGGCGACGAACCGCGCCGACATCCTCGACCCGGCACTGACCCGGCCCGGCCGCTTCGACCGGGTGGTCAACGTCTCCCCGCCGGACCGCGCCGGCCGTGAGGCGATCCTGCGCATCCACACGCGTGACATCCCCCTCGCCCCGGACGTGGACCTGGCCCGGGTGGCCCGCACGACCCCGGGGATGACGGGCGCGGATCTGGCCAACCTCGCCAACGAGGCCGCCCTGCTCGCCGTCAAGCGCAAGCAGGACCGGGTCACCCCGGCGAACCTGTCGGAGGCGCTGGAGAAGGTGCAGCTGGGGGCGGAGCGCACGCTCGTGATGCCCGAGGAGGACCGCCGTCGCACCGCCTACCACGAGAGCGGGCACGCCCTCCTCGGCATGCTGCAACCCGGCGCCGACCCCGTCCGCAAGGTCACCATCGTGCCGCGCGGCCGGGCGCTCGGGGTGACCATGTCGACGCCCGAGGTGGAGCGGTACGCGCTCTCCGAGGAGTACCTGCGCGGCCGCATCATCGGCGCCCTCGGCGGGATGGCGGCCGAGCAGGTGATCTACGGGGTCGTCACGACCGGCGCCGAGAACGACCTCGAACAGGTCACCAACATCGCGCGCGGGATGGTCGCGCGGTGGGGCATGAGCGAGCGCGTGGGCCGCCTCTCCGCGCTGCCCGGCGACGCCCAGCAGGCCTACGGCCTCGCCGCCGCCCCGCGGACCCTCGACGTCATCGACGACGAGATGCGCCGCGTCGTCGAGGAGTGCTACGAGGAGGCGTGCCGCAAACTCCGCGACCACCGCGGACAGTTGGAGGCGCTCGCCGAGGCGCTGCTGGAGCACGAGACCCTGGAGGAGGCGGACGCGTACCGCGTCGCGGGGATCACCCGGCTGACCAAGGGCGAGGCGGGGAAGGAGACGTAGCCCTGCTCAGGGCTCGTACTCAGGGCGTCCGGGCGATCAGGTACCGGAACACGTTCGGCATCCAGACCGTGCCGTCCTCGCGCCGGTACGGGTGCAGCGCCTCGGTCACCTCCTTCTCCACCTGCACCTGGTCGGTCGCGGCGATCGCCGCGTCGAACAGGCCGGTGGACAGCAGGCCCCTGAGGGCGCTGTCGATCCCCGCGTACCCGAAGGGGCAGGCCACCCGTCCGGAACCGTCCGGCCTCAGCCCGGCCCGCTGGGCGACGTCCTCCAGGTCGTCACGCAGGGCGGGGCGCCAACTGCCGCCGGCGCGTGAGGGATCGGCCAGCCTGGTGGCGACCCGCAGCACGGCGGAGGTGGCGCAGCGCTCCGGCGGACCCCAGCCGACCAGCACCACGGGCGCGCCCCGCTCGGCCAGCGGCGTGGCGGTCGCGAGCAGGTCGCCGAGGCCCTCCGCGTCGCCGGCGAGGCAGCCGATGGGTTCGAACGCGGTCACCAGGGTGAACGCGGGTGCCTCCGCGTCGGCCGGGCCGGCCGCGTCCTCGGGCGGGACGTCGACGAGCCGGATCCCGGTGGGCGCGGGTCCGCCCGGTGTCTGCGGCAGCAGCCGCCGGCGGGCGAGGGCCAGCCGCTCGGGGTGGCGGGTCTCGACGCCGGTCAGGGCGGCGCCTCTGGAGGCCGCCATCAGCAGGGCCAGCCCGGAACCGCAGCCGAGGCCCAGCAGCCGTGTGCCCGGGCCCACTTCCAGTCGCTCGTGGACGGCCTCGTAGAGCGGGACCAGCATCCGCTCCTGGATCTCGGACCAGTCACGCGCGCGTGCACCCGGGTCAGCGCGGGGCACCGGCCCCGTGTGAGGAAGGTGCTGCCGCACGAGCGTAGGTGTCATGGAAAAGCGCCCCAATCCGCCGAGAGTTGCCGCTGTGCCCGTTCTTCATGTGGCCCCCGCCAGTCGTCCGCACTCCCCCCGTATGTCAGGTAACTCCCCACTCGACCCCGCGTCCAGGGGGTGCGGCGCCCGGAGTGAGGTCCACCCGTGCGAGTGGCGAGATTTCACATCCCGGCAACCTGGGGCCGTACCATCGCGCCATGGCAAAGGCACCCGTTCTCGCCTCGCGGGCGGACGACTTCCCCCGCTGGTACCAGGATCTGATCGCCAAGGCCGAGCTGGCCGACAACGGGCCGGTGCGCGGCACCATGGTGATCCGACCGTACGGGTACGGGCTGTGGGAGCGGATGCAGGCCGAGATGGACGCCCGCATCAAGGAGACCGGCACCCAGAACGCGTACTTCCCCCTGCTGATCCCGCAGTCCTACCTCACCCGCGAGGCCGACCACGTCGAGGGGTTCGCGCCCGAGCTGGCGGTGGTCACGCACGGCGGCGGCAAGGAGCTGGAGGAGCCGGCGGTGGTCCGCCCCACCTCCGAGATGATCATCAACGCCTCCTTCTCGAAGTGGGTGCAGAGCTACCGCGACCTGCCGCTGCTCATCAACCAGTGGGCGAACGTGGTGCGCTGGGAGCTGCGGCCGCGGCTCTTCCTGCGCACGACCGAGTTCCTCTGGCAGGAGGGCCACACCGCGCACGCCACCCGCGAGGAAGCGCGCGACTTCGCCTCCCGCATCCACCGCCGCGTCTACGAGGACTTCATGGTGAACGTCCTCGCCATGGACGTCGTCGCCGGCCGCAAGACCGCCAGGGAGCGGTTCGCCGGAGCGGTCAACACCCTCACCCTCGAAGGGATGATGGGCGACGGCAAGGCCCTCCAGCTGGCCACCAGCCATGAGCTGGGGCAGAACTTCGCCCGGGCCTTCAACACCTCGTACCTGTCGAAGGACGGCACGCGGGAGCTGGTCTGGCAGACCTCCTGGGGCTCGACCACGCGCATGATCGGCGCGCTGGTGATGATGCACGGCGACGACGACGGCCTGCGGGTGCCGCCGCGGCTGGCGCAGGTCCAGGCCGTCGTCCTCGCGATCAAGGGCGACGAGGCGGTTCGGGCCAAGGTCCACGAGCTGGGCGACGTACTGGAGGCGGCCGGGATCCGCGTACAGGTCGACGACCGCACCGACGTGCCCTTCGGGCGGCGCGCGGTCGACTGGGAGCTCAAGGGCGTGCCCGTCCGTATCGAGATCGGCCCCCGCGACCTGGAGAACGGCACCGCGATGCTGGCGCGCCGGATCCCGGGAGGCAAGGAGCCGGTGGCCCTGGACGCGCTGGCCGATCTGCTGCCCAAGGTCCTCGAGGACGACCAGGCCCTGCTGCTGCGGCAGGCCCGCGAGCGCCGGGAGTCCCGTACGGCGGACGTGTCCACGTTCGAGGAGGCCGTCGAGGCGGCCACCGCCGGCGGCTGGGCGCGCATCCCGTGGGCGACGCTCGGCGAGGAGGGCGAGGCCAGGCTCGCCGACCACGCGGTGACCGTGCGGTGTCTGGTCGCCGAGGACGGGTCGGTGCCCGAGGACGGTGACGCGCCCGGTAACGTCGCGATCGTCGCGCGCGCTTACTGACATGACGGCATTCGGCGGGGCGGCGGCCGAAACACCTCTTGCGTCTCCGTCGCACATCTGTACCCCCCGGCGCGCGGACCTCGTCCACGCGCCGACGCGGGAGGGGCGGACCCAAGGGCGCGGCAGAGGGCGATGCGGGGAGACGGGTGGGCGTATGCGGACTACGCACCACCTTGGCACGAGCTGTGAGGCTTCTCCGCAGATCAGCGCACCCGCCCTCGTCAGGACGCATCAGCGGCAACTGACGGGTACGTGCAAATTATTTGGGATGCCCCGGAATAGGAACACAGGGGCACCCCCGCTCGTTGTCATTACGTGAGCACGACACAGACACCACCTGTTCTCGCCGCAGAGCTGGCGCAGGCGTGGGCCGACATTCAGCGGTACCACCCCGAGCTGCCGGACCTTGCCGCGCCAGAGTCCCTGATCGGGGAGTCGTCGTCCGCCTGCGGTCACGAGCTCTCCTTCGAGCGACTGCTCCATGAGGCAGTCCACGGGATCGCCGCCGCGCGCGGCGTCCGCGACACCTCCCGCGCCGGCCGATACCACAACCGCAGATTCCTCACGATCGCCGAGGAACTGGGCCTGGACCACCCCGAGGAACCGCATCCCAGCAGCGGCTTCTCGCTGGTCACGCTCAATCCCGAGGCCAAGCGACGCTACCGTCCGACGATCGAGCGCCTCCAGCGGGCCCTCAAGGCCCACACCGCGGCCACCTCCGCCGACACCACCCGCTCCTTCCGCGGCCCGGCCGCCCGCCACGGCTCCTCCGGCGGCGGCGTCCGCGTCAAGGCGGTCTGCGACTGCGGCCGCAACGTCCGGGTGGTGCCGTCGGTCCTCGCCCAGGCCCCCATCGTGTGCGGAGGCTGCGGAAAGCCGTTCCGCATCCCCGAGGTGGCCGGCGCGGCATGACCCGAGGGCCGTCGCGGCCCGCCCGTCGTGCACCGGCATCTCGTGGCTGCCGGGTGCGCGGGGCAGAGGGCCGAGACCGGCCGCGGGCGCGCGGGGCAGGGGGCCGAGACCGGCCGCGGGTGCGCGGGGCAGAGGGCCGAGACCGGCCGCGGGTGCGCGGGGCAGAGGGCCGAGACCGGCCGCGGGCGCGCGGGGACTGATCGCACGGTTCCCCGCGCCCCGCCGCCGGGCACGCCTGTGGGGCACCCGAACCGCCGGGTGCCCCACAGGCGTGCCGGGGCGGACCTCCCCGCACCCTCGGCCGGAAGCGGCCCGGAGCGTGTGGCAGAATGGCTGGCTGTACTCGACAGCCGCACAGGACCCCTCTCTCCTCCGGCTGACGCGTCCGTCGGGCACTCGGGTACCGCAACCCCACGCGGCGTTCCGCCGTGCCCAACCCACGTCAATCCAGGAGAACCCACTCCCGTGGCAGTCAAGATCAAGCTGAAGCGTCTGGGCAAGATCCGTTCGCCTCACTACCGCATCGTCGTCGCCGACTCCCGCACCCGTCGTGACGGTCGTGCGATCGAGGAGATCGGCAAGTACCACCCGACGTACAACCCGTCGGTCATCGAGGTCGACGCCGACCGCGTGGCCTACTGGCTCGGCGTCGGCGCCCAGCCGACCGAGCCCGTGCTCGCCATCCTGAAGAAGACCGGCGACTGGCAGAAGTTCAAGGGCGAGCCCGCCCCGGCTCCGCTGCTCGTCGCCGAGCCGAAGAAGGCGCGTCCGTCGTTCGAGGCCCTCGGCGGCGACGACGAGGGCAAGGGTGAGGCCATCACCCAGAAGAAGAAGGCTGAGAAGAAGGACGAGGCCGCTGCCGAGTCCGAGTCGACCGAGGCCTGAGCAGCATGCTCGAAGAGGCGCTTGAGCACCTCGTGAAGGGCATCGTCGACAACCCCGACGATGTGCAGGTCGCCTCGCGCGACCTGCGCCGCGGGCGGGTGCTCGAGGTCCGGGTCCACCCCGACGACCTCGGCAAGGTGATCGGCCGCAACGGCCGCACCGCACGTGCCCTGCGCACCGTCGTGGGCGCCATCGGCGGCCGTGGTGTCCGCGTCGACCTCGTCGACGTCGACCACATCCGCTGACGCAATTCGCAGCACCGGCTCGGGCCGGGGAGGGCCACTGGGCCGTCCCCGGCCCGACGTCGTGACGACAGGAGATCTTCGAACAGTGCAGCTCGTAGTCGCACGGATCGGCCGCGCCCACGGCATCAAGGGCGAGGTCACCGTGGAGGTCCGCACCGACGAGCCGGAACTGCGGCTCGCCCCCGGCGCCGTACTGTCCACGGACCCCGCCACGGCGGGGCCGCTCACGATCGAGACCGGCCGGGTGCACAGCGGCCGCCTCCTCCTGCGCTTCGCCGGCGTCACCGACCGCACCGCGGCCGAGGCCCTGCGCAACACCCTCCTGATCGCCGAGGTGGATCCCGAGGAACTCCCCGAGGACGAGGACGAGTACTACGACCACCAACTCATCGACCTCGACGTGGTGACCGCGGACGGCGTGGAGGTCGGCCGGATCACCGAGATCTCCCACCTGCCCTCCCAGGACCTCTTCATCGTCGAGCGGGCCGACGGCAGCGAGGTGATGATCCCCTTCGTCGCGGAGATCGTCACCGAGATCGACCTGGAGGAGCAGCGCGCGGTCATCGACCCGCCGCCCGGCCTCATCGACGACCGCGCGGAGATCGCCTCGCCGCGCGACACGTCCGGGGACGAGGCCTGATGCGCCTCGACGTCGTCACGATCTTCCCCGAGTACCTCGACCCCCTGCACCTCTCCCTGGTCGGCAAGGCACGCGCGCGCGGACAGCTCGACGTCCACGTGCACGACCTGCGGCAGTGGACGTACGACCGGCACAACACCGTCGACGACACCCCCTACGGCGGCGGCCCCGGCATGGTGATGAAGACCGAGCCGTGGGGCGACGCCCTGGACTCGGTCCTGGCCGACGGCTACGAGACCGGCGCGCACGCCCCCGCGCTCGTCGTCCCCACCCCCAGCGGCCGCCCCTTCACCCAGGAACTCGCCGTCGAACTCTCCGAGCGCCCCTGGCTGATCTTCACACCGGCCCGCTACGAGGGCATCGACCGCCGTGTCGTCGACGAGTACGCCACCCGGATGCCCGTCCACGAGGTCTCCATCGGCGACTACGTCCTCGCCGGCGGCGAGGCGGCCGTCCTGGTCGTCACCGAGGCCGTGGCCCGGCTGCTGCCCGGCGTGCTCGGCAACGCCGAGTCCCACCGCGACGACTCCTTCGCGCCCGGCACCATGGCCAACCTCCTCGAAGGCCCCGTCTACACCAAGCCGCCCGCCTGGCGCGGCCGGGACATCCCCGAGGTGCTGCTCAGCGGCCACCACGGGAAGATCGCCCGCTGGCGCCGCGACGAGGCACTGCGGCGGACCACGGCCCACCGGCCCGACCTGATCGAGCGCTGCGACCCCGGGGCCTTCGACAAGAAGGACCGCGAGATGCTCTCTATCCTGGGCTGGGCACCGGACCCCGAGGGCGCGCCGTACGGCCGATTTTGGCGCAGGACCAAGAGCGTGGAAGAATAGGCCGCTGCTGTGCGCCGTCCGGTATGCGCCCCTGCCACAGGGGGACACGACGCCCGCCCCGACGCGCACACCCCTCATCCAGAACACCTAGTTCCCGTTGATGACCTGTGGCATCAGCGAAGAAAGCAGACGACATGTCCCACCTGCTCGACTCCCTCGACGCCGCGTCGCTGCGCAGCGACGTCCCGGCCTTCCGCCCGGGCGACACCGTCAACGTCCACGTCCGCGTCATCGAGGGCAACCGCTCCCGTGTGCAGCAGTTCAAGGGCGTCGTCATCCGCCGCCAGGGCGCCGGTGTCCGCGAGACCTTCACGGTCCGCAAGGTCTCCTTCTCCGTCGGCGTCGAGCGCACCTTCCCCGTGCACACCCCGATCGTCGAGAAGATCGAGCTCGTGACCCGCGGTGACGTGCGCCGCGCCAAGCTGTACTACCTGCGCGAGCTGCGCGGCAAGGCCGCGAAGATCAAGGAGAAGCGCGACAACTGAGCGCGCTCGGGGGTTCAGAGCGGGGCCGGATAGCATCTGGCCCCGATGGACACCGAAGCACAGCCGACGGAGCGCGACCGCTCCTCCCGCCCTTCCGACACCACGGACGCCTCGCAGCAGGCCGTGGAACCGGACAGGCCGGAGGGACGGTCGCGTTTCGCGTTGGTGGCGCGGATCACGGACCTGCTCCCGGGCGGCCGGATCAGCCTCACCCTGCTGATCTGCCTGCTCTTCCTGCTGCTCCTGAACGCGTTCGTGGTCAAGCCGTTCCAGATACCCAGCGGATCCATGGAGAACGGATTGAGGATCGGCGACCGCGTTCTCGTAAATAGGTTGGCGTACCGTTTCGGTGCGGAGCCGCGCCGCGGTGACGTGGTGGTGTTCGACGGCACCGGGTATTTCGGGGACGCCGACTACGTGAAGCGCGTTGTGGGTGTGGGGGGAGACCACGTGGTCTGCTGCGACGAGGAGGGCAGGATCCGGGTGAACGGCCGGCCGGTCGACGAGTCGACATACCTGTATCCGGGCGACAGCCCGTCCACGGTGCCCTTCGACGTGGAGGTGCCCGACGGCACCCTGTTCGTCCTCGGCGACCACCGCAGCGCCTCCAGCGACTCCCGCGACCACCTGGGCTCACCGGGCGGCGGCATGATCCCCGTCGACGACGTGATCGGCCGCGCCGACTGGATCGTCCGCTCCCTCGCCGACGTCACCCGCCTGCACCGCCCGGACGCCTACGCGCGCGTGCCCGCGGCGGGTGCGGGTGCGTCGACGGACGCGGCGGGGACCCGTTCGACCCGTTCGGGTACAGCGGTCACCACTTCGGGCGCGGTGGGTACTCCTGCGGGCGCGGCGGGCACCGGTACGGTCGTGGCGGGCACGCCGACGGACGTGGCGGGCGCCCATGGGTAACCGCGGCCGCCCCCGCGGCGTCCCCAGCAGCCCCGCGGACAACCTCCTGCCCACCGGAGCGCGGCGCGCCTCCGGCCCCGCACCCGGCCGCACCCGCGCGGAGCGGCGCAAGCTCCAGCGCAAGGTCAAGCGCAAGCGCAGGCGCGGCGCCGTCCGGGAGATCCCGCTCCTCGTCGGGGTCGCCGTCCTCATAGCCCTGGTGCTGAAGACGTTCCTCGTGCAGGCGTTCGTGATCCCGTCCGGCTCGATGGAGCAGACCATCCGGATCGGCGACCGCGTCCTGGTCGACAAGTTCACGCCGTGGTTCGGCTCCAAGCCGGAGCGCGGCGACGTCGTCGTCTTCAAGGACCCCGGCGGCTGGCTCAACGACGAGCAGACCACCACGAAGAAGGACGACCCCGTCGGCGTCAAACAGGTCAAGGAGGCCCTCACCTTCATCGGCCTGCTGCCGTCCGACGACGAGAAGGACCTCATCAAGCGGGTCGTCGGCGTCGGCGGCGACCGCGTCACGTGCTGTGACACGCAAGGACGGGTCACCGTCAACGGCGTTCCCCTGAACGAGGGGGACTACCTCTACCCCGGCAACGCCCCCTCCAGCACCTCGTTCGACATCACCGTCCCCCAGGGACGGCTGTGGGTGATGGGCGACCACCGGGACAACTCCGCGGACTCCCGCGCCCACCAGAACACCGACTACGGCGGCACCGTCTCCGAGGACGAGGTGGTCGGGCGGGCCATGGTCATCGCCTGGCCGCTGGGCCACTGGAACACCCTCAAGGAACCGCAAACCTTTTCTTCGGTGACCGACGCGGTCGCCGGGACGGCCGCGTCCTCCAAGACGTCGCATAGGGTTGATGCCGACGATCCGAACGGAACGATCCGACTCCCGAGCCCTGCGGAACTCCCGCTCGTTATGGGAGTGGTGGGCCTGCGTCGTACCTGGGGCAGGCAGCGGCACAGAGTAAGGAGTTGGCGTGGGGGATGTGGCGGTTGGCGCACGGTCCGGGCACGACGGCGAGGAGCACCGCGGACGTCCCGTGGACGCGGCCGACCCGGCGTCGGACGACATCGTGACCTCAGACAATGACGGCCCGGCGGCCGGCGGCGACGGATCCGGCGACGGGCCGCCCCCCACGACCGGACCGGGGCCGGACGACGGGGCGCCCCAGGCGAAGAAACCGCGCTCCTTCTGGAAGGAACTGCCGATCCTCATCGGCATCGCCCTCGTCCTCGCCCTGCTGATCAAGACGTTCCTGGTCCAGGCGTTCTCCATCCCCTCCGACTCGATGCAGAACACCCTCCAGGAAGGCGACCGCGTCCTCGTCGACAAGCTGACGCCGTGGTTCGGCTCCGAGCCCGAGCGCGGCGAGGTCGTGGTCTTCCACGACCCGGACAACTGGCTGGCGGGCGAGCCCACCCTCGAACCGAACGCCGTGCAGACCTTCCTCAGCTGGATCGGCCTGATGCCGTCCGCGGAGGAGAAGGACCTGATCAAGCGGGTGGTCGGCGTCGGCGGCGACACCGTCTCCTGCACCAAGACCGGCCCGCTGAAGGTCAACGGCAAGGCGCTGGACGAGCCGTACGTGTACCCCGGCAACACGCCGTGCAGCCTGGACGACCAGGGCGGCCAGTTCACGGTGAAGGTCCCGGAGGGCTACATCTGGGTCATGGGCGACCACCGCCAGAACTCGCGGGACTCCCGCTACAACCAGTCCGACGAGCACCACGGCATGGTCCCCGTCGACGAGGTCGTCGGCCGCGCCGTCGTCAAGGCCTGGCCCATCAACCGCTGGGGCACGCTGCCCGTGCCGGACACCTTCGACCAGAGCGGCCTGGACGCCCGGTCGGCCGCCTCCACCGCCCTGACGGTCGCCCCGGAGGGCCTCGCCCTCGCCGGCGTCGTCCCGCTGGCGCTGTGGCGGCGCCGGCGCGCGCAGACGTCCGGGACCCGCTGACCCGCCGCCCCCCGCCGCACCCGCTCGGCAAACCCTTTCCCAAGCTTGCGACCACGGCCGGGGGCGAAGGGCTGACCCGGCTCGGTACCGCCGGGTAGGGTGCGGATCCATGGGCGGCGAGAGCACGACACGTACGGCCCCGCACAGCGGCGGCACCAGCAGTGGCCCGGTGGGCGGCCGGACCGGACAGCGTCTGCGTCTGTCCGGTGCGGCGGTCGCGCTGGGCCTCGTGCTGTTCCTCGCCGGATTCGGCTGGGCCGCGCTGACCTACCGGCCGTACACCGTGCCCACCGGCTCCATGGCCCCCACGATCGACGCCGGGGCCCGGGTGCTGGCCCAGGTGGTGGACGGCGACGAGGTGCGGCGCGGGGACGTCGTGGTCTTCACCGACAAGACGTGGGCGGACAACGCGCCCGTGGTCAAGCGGGTCGTCGCGGTCGGCGGTGACACGGTCTCCTGCTGCACCGACGGCAGGCTGACCGTCAACGGCCGGCAGATCGAGGAGTCCTATCTGCCCGAGGGCAGCCCCGCGGAACTCAAGAACTTCGCCACCGTGGAGGTCCCCGAGGGCCGGCTGTTCCTGCTCGGCGACGAGCGCCAGGGCTCGCTGGACTCCACCGCCCACCTCACCGACGCGGCCGGCGGCACGGTCGCGCTCGGCGCCGTCACGGCCCGCGTCGACGCCGTCGTCTGGCCCATGGAGGGCATGCTCGAGCGCCCGACCGGCTTCGAGCCGCTCGGCGCCCTCTCCCGGCCCGGCCCGCTGAGCACGATCGGCTGGCTGATCGTCGCCGGCGCGGCCCTCGTCCTCGGCGGCGGCGCGTACGGCCCGATCGCCCAGCGCGTCCCCCGTCGTTCCCGCCAGGAGTCCGCCGGTGTCCGCTGAGACGACCCGCGCGAGCACCGACTCGTACGAGGGCGGACTGCGCAGGGTCGCCCGGGTGGTCCTCCTCGACCCCGAGGACCGCATCCTGCTGCTGCACGGCCACGAGCCGGACGATCCGGCCGACGACTGGTGGTTCACGCCCGGCGGTGGCGTGGAGGGCGACGAGACCCGTGAAGAGGCCGCGGTGAGGGAACTCGCCGAGGAGACGGGCATCACCGACGTCGACCTCGGCCCGGTGGTGTGGCGGCGCAGATGCTCCTTCCCGTTCGCGGGCCGCCGCTGGGACCAGGACGAGTGGTACTACCTGGCCCGTACGGCCGTGACGGCGACCGGGGCCACCGCCCTGACCGAACTGGAACGGCGCAGCGTCGCCGGAGCACGCTGGTGGACGTGTCAGGAACTCGCCCGGACACATGAGACGGTGTATCCGACCAGACTCGCCGAGCTGCTGCACCGGCTGCTCGACGAAGGTCCCCCGGCCCGCCCCGAAACCCTCGACACGGAAATCGTCTAGCGGCTCACGGGACTGGCGCACAATGGGGAGATCGCACGGCTGAAGGGGAACATGCCATGAGCGCCGAGGACCTCGAGAAGTACGAGACCGAGATGGAGCTGAAGCTCTACCGGGAGTACCGCGATGTCGTCGGTCTGTTCAAATACGTGATCGAGACCGAACGGCGCTTCTACCTGACCAACGACTACGAGATGCAGGTGCACTCGGTCCAGGGTGAGGTGTTCTTCGAGGTGTCGATGGCGGACGCCTGGGTGTGGGACATGTACCGGCCGGCCCGCTTCGTGAAGCAGGTACGCGTCCTCACGTTCAAGGACGTGAACATCGAGGAGCTGAACAAGAGCGACCTGGAGCTTCCGGGCGGGTGACGGGCTCCCCCGTACGGGTCGGCCGCTCACCCATGTGGGTGACGGAGTTTTCCACAATCCCGGAATTGCGCACCAAGATCCTTCTCGCCGCCGCGGATGCGTGAACGTGGGCACCGGAGGTGGTGCCCACATGACCACGGATCAGGCACGAGGAGCGCTCGGCAGGTACGGCGAGGAACTCGCCGCCCGACGGCTGGCCAAGGCCGGCATGACAGTCCTGGAGCGCAACTGGCGCTCCGGCAGGACCGGAGAGATCGACATCGTCGCACGGGACGGCGACGTCCTGGTCGTCTGCGAGGTCAAGACCCGCAGGGACGGCGGCTTCCAGCACCCCATGGCCGCGGTGACACCCGCGAAGGCCCGGCGCCTGCGCGGCCTCGCCGAACGCTGGATCCAGGCGCACGGAGGAGCGCCGCCGGGCGGCGTCCGCATCGACCTCGTCGGCGTCGTCCTGCCGAGCCGCGGGGCCCCCGTCGTCGAGCACGCCCGGGGGGTGGCCTGACATGGGATTCGCACGGACGTGCTCGGTCGCCCTGGTGGGCGTCGAAGGAGTCGTCGTCGAGGTCCAGGCGGACCTCGAGCCCGGAGTCGCGGCCTTCACCCTGGTCGGGCTGCCGGACAAGAGCCTGAGCGAGAGCCGGGACCGGGTGCGGGCAGCGGTGGTGAACTCGGGCGCCGAATGGCCGCAGAAGAAACTCACCGTCGGACTCAGCCCCGCCTCGGTACCGAAAGCCGGCAGCGGATTCGACCTCGCCATCGCCAGCGCCGTGCTCGGCGCGGCCGAGCGGATCGACCCCCGCGTGCTCGCCGACATCGTGATGATCGGAGAACTCGGTCTCGACGGACGCGTACGACCGGTCCGGGGCGTACTGCCCGCCGTGCTGGCCGCCGCCGAGGCCGGCTACGAGCAGGTGGTCGTGCCCGAGTGCGCCGCCGCCGAAGCATCGCTCGTACCGGGCGTCGCCGTGCTCGGAGTACGCAGCCTGCGGCAACTGATCGCCGTCCTCGCCGACGAGCCCGTGCCGGACGAGGAACGCGACGACCCCGACCGGCCGGACCCGCTCCTGGCCGGCCTGTGGATGCCCGGCACGGCAGCGGCCACCGGCATGCTCGGCACAGGCCGGCACGACCAGGGCCACGACCTCGTCGACGTCGTCGGCCAGCGCTCGGCGCGGACGGCCGTCGAGGTCGCCGCAGCGGGCGGACACCACCTGTTCCTCCAAGGACCCCCCGGCGCCGGCAAGACGATGCTCGCCGAACGCCTCCCCGCCGTCCTGCCCCGGCTCACCCGCGAGGAATCCCTGGAAGTCACGGCGGTCCACTCGGTGGCCGGGCTCCTGCCGCCGGGCAAACCCCTCATCGACGTCGCCCCCTACTGCGCCCCGCACCACTCCGCCACCATGCAGGCCCTCGTCGGGGGTGGCGCGAACATCGCCCGCCCGGGCGCCGTCTCCATGGCACACCGCGGGGTGCTCTTCCTGGACGAGACCCCGGAATTCAGCAGCCGGGCCCTCGACGCCCTGCGCCAGCCCCTCGAGGCGGGCCACGTCGTGATCGCGCGCAGCGCCGGCGTGGTGCGGTTCCCCGCGCGGTTCCTGATGGTCCTCGCGGCCAACCCCTGCCCGTGCGGACGCTTCTCCCAGCGGGACACCCTGTGCGAATGCCCGCCCTCGGCGGTCCGCCGCTACCAGGCCCGGCTCTCCGGACCACTGCTCGACCGGGTCGACCTGCGCGTCGAGGTCGACCCGGTCGGCCGGGCGGAACTCGCCCACCGAGGGCCCGGGGGCGAACCCACGGCGACCGTCGCCGACCGCGTGCGGGCCGCCCGGCAGCGGGCGACGGCCCGGCTCGCCGACACCCCCTGGCGAACCAACAGCGAAGTGCCCGGACGGGAACTGCGCAGCCGGTTCCGCCCCGCGGCCGGGGCGATGGACGAAGCCGAACGCAACCTGGAACGCGGCGTGCTCACCGCCCGCGGCCTCGACCGGGTCCTGCGCGTGGCCTGGACCGTCGCCGACCTCGTCGGCCACGACCGACCCGACGCCTCCGACGTCGCCCTGGCACTGCAACTGCGCACGGGCGTGCCGCGCGGCGTACCGATGGCGCTCGGAGCCCTGACATGACCGGCGCCACCGACCCGGACGAGGAGCGACTCGCCCGGGTCTTCCTGGCCCGGGTCGTCGAACCCGGGGACGCAACCGGCGGGCGGTGGGTGCGAGAGCGCGGAGCCGCCGAGGTGGTCCGACGGCTGCAAGACGGCGGAGAGCCCCTGCCCGGGGTCACGGCACGCAAGTGGGCCGCACTCCTGGCACGGGCCGCGCGGACCGAACCGGAGCGCGACCTGGCCGTCGCACGGGACGCGGGCGTGCGCTTCGTGTGCCCGGGCGACGTCGAGTGGCCCCGCCCCCTGGACGACCTCGGGGACACCCGTCCCCTGGGCCTGTGGGTCCGCGGCGGGCCCAGCCTGCGGATGTGGGCGCTGCGCTCGGTCGCGGTCGTCGGCGCCCGCGCCTGCACCGAGTACGGCGCCCACATGGCGGCCACCCTCGCCGCCGGCCTCGCCGAACGCGGCTGGGTGGTGGTCTCCGGCGGCGCGTACGGCGTCGACGGCGCCGCCCACCGGGGCGCCCTCGGCGCGGGCGGCGCCACCGTGGCCGTCCTCGCCTGCGGAGTCGACCGGCCCTACCCGCGCGGCCACACGGAACTGATCGGCAGAATCGCGGAACAGGGGCTGGTCGTGGGAGAACTGCCGCCGGGCGACCACCCGACACCGAGCAGGTTCGTCCAGCGCAACCGGGTGATCGCCGCGCTCACCCGCGGCACGGTCGTGGTCGAGGCCGCCCACCGCAGCGGCTCGCTGGTCACCGCACGGGCCGCCGTGCGGCTCGGCCGGCACACGATGGGGGTACCCGGCCCCGCCACCAGCGCCCTGTCCGCGGGGGTGCACGAACTCCTGCGGCAGGAAGCGTCGCTGGTCACCGACGCCGCGGAGGTCGTCGAGCTGGTCGGCGACATGGGGGAGCTGGCCCCCGAGCGGCACGGGCCGGTGCTCCCGCGCGACCTCCTGCACCCCGGCGCCCGGCGAGTCCTGGCCGCCCTCCCCGGCCGCCGTGCCGCGGCGGCCGACGAGATCGCCCGCGAGGCCTGGACCACCCCGGACGACGCGATCGCGAGACTGTACGAACTCAGGGCACTCGGCTACGTCGAACGACACGGCGACGGCTGGAAGTTGACACGCCAGGCGATGCTCTCCGTCCGAGAAGGACGACACCCGTGTTGACCGACGGGTTCGGCCGTCCGGGGGAACGTCGAACCCCTTGGAAACGACCGCAGTTGACGCGTCCCGGCCGTCACCCGCCGCGACCGTCCCGCCCCGGCGCGCCGCCCCGGGGGACGCCTTCACGGACAGGTCCGGCCCGGTTCTTCGCGCACCGCGACACTCCAGTCACGCTACGCTCACAAGGATTCCGGTACAGAACGGCACCCACCGCCCCACTCCCCGCAGGACGGCACCTCCCGACACCAGACGGCAGCAGACGGAGCAAGCACGACAGCGCACCCGCACCCCTTCGACCCCCCCCGTACGTCACGGCAGAACGGCACAAGGCGACGAATGCCCCAGCACACCTCCGGGTCCGACCGGGCGGCGATCCCCCCAGCCGCCCGCGACGGTGGCAGCGTGCGGCCGCCCGCTCCCTCGACGCTCGAGGAGCTGTGGCGCTCGTACAAGGCGACGGGGGACGACCGGCTGCGGGAACAGCTGATCCTGCACTACTCGCCACTGGTGAAATACGTCGCCGGCCGGGTCAGCGTGGGCCTGCCGCCCAACGTGGAGCAGGCCGACTTCGTGTCGTCCGGCGTGTTCGGACTGATCGACGCGATCGAGAAGTTCGACATCGACCGGGAGATCAAGTTCGAGACGTACGCGATCACCCGGATCCGGGGCGCGATGATCGACGAGCTGCGGGCACTGGACTGGATCCCGAGGTCCGTGCGGCAGAAGGCCCGCAACGTGGAGCGGGCCTACGCGACGCTGGAGGCCCGGCTGCGGCGGACGCCGACCGAGTGCGAGGTCGCCGCCGAGATGGGCATCGCGGTCGATGAACTGCACACCGTGTTCAGCCAGCTGTCGCTGGCCAACGTGGTGGCGCTGGAGGAACTGCTGCACGTCGGAGGCGAGAGCGGGGACGGGCTCAGCGTCATGGACACGCTGGAGGACACCGCCGCGGACAACCCCGTGGAAGTGGCCGAGGACCGGGAACTGCGCAGATTCCTGGCACGGGCGATCAACACGCTGCCCGACCGTGAGAAGACCGTGGTGACGCTCTACTACTACGAAGGGCTGACCCTGGCCGAGATCGGCAACGTCCTGGGGGTGACCGAGAGCCGGGTCAGCCAGATCCACACCAAATCGGTGTTGCAGCTGCGCGCGAAACTGGCGAGCTTCGGCCGTTGACCTGGCCGGATGACAGAAGTGGGAGCGGAGTCACTCCCGTCGGCGATGCGGCGTCCGTAAAGTGGTCGACGTGCCAAGGATTCGAGCGGCCTCCGTGGCCGAGCACCGGTCGATGCAGCGAGCCGCCCTGCTGGACGCGGCCCGCTCGCTGCTGTCCGAAGGCGGGACGGAGGCACTGACCTTCCCCGCCCTAGCCGAGCGGACGGGACTCGCCCGTTCGTCCGTGTACGAGTACTTCCGGTCCCGCGCCGCCGTGGTCGAGGAACTGTGCGAGGTCGACTTCCCCGTGTGGGCGGCCGAGGTCGAGGCGGCGATGGCCGCGGCCGACGCGCCGGCGGACAAGGTCGAGGCGTATGTGCGGCGCCAGCTGGCGCTGGTCGGCGACCGGCGGCACCGGGCCGTCGTCGCCATCTCGGCGAGCGAGCTGGACACGGGGGCACGGGAGAAGATCCGCGCCGCCCACGGCGGACTCGTCGCGATGATCGTCGAGGCGCTCGGCGACATGGGGCACACGGAGCCCCGGCTGGCGGCGATGCTGCTGCAGGGCATCGTCGACGCGGCCGTACGGCGGATCGAGCTGGGAGCCGCCGAAGACCCCGCGGTGATCACGGACGCGGCGGTCGGGATGGTGTTGCGGGGGGTCACCGGCCGAGCCGGCTGAGATCGGCCGGGCGGGCTGCCCTCCCCCCTCCCCCCGCCCCCCGCCCCACCCCCTCCGCCCCCTCCGCCCAAAGACCCGCAACCGGTCCGCTCAGCACTCCGCCCCTACGGAAGCGGTACCCCCAGTACCGGCAGCAGCCGCGCCGGGCCCTTTCTCAGCAGCCACGGCGGCAGCAGTGTGAGCGGGTTCAGGTAGGTCAGGCCCCTCAGTAGCCCCCAGTGCAGGCAGGGCGTCGCGCAGTGGGAGCCGGCGGGCTCCACGGTGCCGATCACTTCGCCTGCCGTGACCTCGTCGCCTCTGGCGACCGATGCCTGTACCGGCTCGTACGTGGTGCGCAGGTCTGTGCCTGCCAGTTCCACGGACACCACGCCCCGTCCCGCGACCCGGCCCGCGTACGACACCCGGCCGGTCGCCGCCGCGCGCACCGGTGCGCCGGGTGCCGTCGCGAGGTCCACGCCCCGGTGGCCGCGGGTGTACGCCGTCGCCGGGGGTTCCCAGCCGCGTACCACCGTCGGGCGTGTGCCCACCGGCCAGGACCGGCCGACGGCGGGGGCCGGGGTCGGCGGGGGAGGGGCGGCGCGCGGCGGAGGGGGCGGATTCGCCCGCGCCACCGAGGCCGACACGGTGATCAGGAGCCCTAGGAGCAGGGCCGTACATGGCTTCGGGTGCATGTGGAAAGGGTCCCGTGAACGCGCCGGTCACGGCTGGAACCTGTGGACAACCCTCCGCTTGTGGACAGCGGCGTCACCCGGCGCCCCGCCGGTCCCGTACACTTCTTCTGGCGATCCGGGTCACCGGGTCGACTTCGCACGCCCCGGTACCAGGGCCGACACGCTCGGTCCGCCGGTACCCGCGCCCCTCGGTCCTTCGTGGCTCGGCGCACCGCGGGCGTCAGGCGCGGGAGCCGTCCGGCTCTCGCGGCACAACCGAGAAACTCAAGGAGAACGGCCATGGCCGTCGTCACGATGCGGGAGCTGCTGGAGAGCGGCGTCCACTTCGGTCACCAGACCCGTCGCTGGAACCCGAAGATGAAGCGCTTCATCTTCACCGAGCGCAACGGCATCTACATCATCGACCTGCTCCAGTCGCTGTCGTACATCGACCGCGCCTACGAGTTCGTCAAGGAGACCGTCGCCCACGGCGGCACGGTCATGTTCGTCGGCACGAAGAAGCAGGCGCAGGAGGCCATCGCCGAGCAGGCCACCCGCGTCGGCATGCCCTACGTCAACCAGCGCTGGCTGGGCGGCATGCTCACCAACTTCTCGACCGTCTACAAGCGTCTGCAGCGCCTCAAGGAGCTCGAGCAGATCGACTTCGAGGACGTCGCCGCGTCCGGTCTGACGAAGAAGGAGCTCCTGGTCCTCTCCCGCGAGAAGGCCAAGCTGGAGAAGACCCTCGGCGGTATCCGCGAGATGTCCAAGGTCCCGAGCGCCGTCTGGATCGTGGACACCAAGAAGGAGCACATCGCGGTCGGTGAGGCCCGGAAGCTGAACATTCCGGTCGTCGCCATCCTCGACACCAACTGCGACCCCGACGAGGTCGACTACAAGATCCCGGGCAACGACGACGCGATCCGCTCCGTCACCCTGCTCACCCGTGTGATCGCCGACGCCGTCGCCGAGGGCCTCATCGCCCGCTCCGGCGTCGCCACCGGCGACAAGGGTGAGAAGGCCGCGGGCGAGCCGCTCGCCGAGTGGGAGCGCGACCTGCTCGAGGGTGAGAAGAAGGCCGACGAGGCTCCGGCCGCCGCTGAGGCGCCCGCCGCCGAGGCCCCGGCCGTTGAGGCTCCGGCCGCTGAGGCGCCCGCCGCCGAGGCTCCGGCTGCCGAGGCTCCGGCTGCCGAGGGCGAGCAGGCCTGACCGTCCCGTCAGCGTCGACGGCGGGAGTGGTGACATGAGATCCGCTCCCGCCGTTCACCCGTAGGTCAGCGCGGGGTCGGAGATCTACATCTCCATGTAGATCGCAGACCGTGCAGATCTCCGATCTTCCAGACTTCGAGAAAGATTCACAGACTCATGGCGAACTACACCGCCGCCGACGTCAAGAAGCTCCGTGAGCTCACCGGCGCCGGCATGATGGACTGCAAGAAGGCGCTGGACGAGGCCGAGGGCATCGTCGAGAAGGCCGTCGAGGCGCTCCGCATCAAGGGCCAGAAGGGCGTCGCCAAGCGCGAGGGCCGCTCCGCCGAGAACGGCGCCGTGGTCTCGATCATCGCTGACGACAACTCCTCCGGTGTCCTCGTCGAGCTGAAGTGCGAGACGGACTTCGTCGCCAAGGGCGAGAAGTTCCAGAGCGTCGCCACCGCGATCGCCGAGCACGTCGCCAAGACCTCCCCGGCCGACATC
Organism: Streptomyces sp. NPDC059895; assembly: GCF_042731035.1. Classification (NCBI taxonomy): domain Bacteria; kingdom Bacillati; phylum Actinomycetota; class Actinomycetes; order Kitasatosporales; family Streptomycetaceae; genus Streptomyces; species Streptomyces sp. NPDC059895. The sequence continues at coordinate 19,812 of NZ_JBHWKO010000053.1, read as the reverse complement.
GAGGCCCTGCTCGCCTCGGAGATCGAGGCCGGCAAGACCGTCCAGGCGTTCGTGGACGAGGCCAACGCCAACCTCGGTGAGAAGATCGTCCTGGACCGCTTCGCGCAGTTCACCGACGGCTTCGTGATCGCGTACATGCACCGCACGATGCCCGACCTGCCCCCGCAGATCGGTGTCCTCGTCGAGCTGGACAAGCCGAACTCCGAGGTCGCCAAGGGCGTCGCCCAGCACATCGCCGCCTTCGCGCCGAAGTACCTCGCCAAGGAGGACGTGCCGGCCGAGGTCGTCGAGTCCGAGCGCCGCATCGCCGAGGAGACCACCCGCGCCGAGGGCAAGCCCGAGGCCGCGATCGCCAAGATCGTCGAGGGTCGTCTCAACGGCTTCTTCAAGGACGCCACGCTGCTCGGCCAGCCGTACGCGCTGGACAACAAGAAGTCGGTCCAGAAGGTCCTGGACGAGGCCGGTGTCACCCTGAAGCGCTTCGCGCGCATCAAGGTCGGCATCTGAGTCCGTACCGCGACGGACGCCCGGCCCCGATAGGGTCGGCAGCAGTCGTCCGCGTACGTCGTCACGGGACGTGTGACGGACGACAGCAGATCTGACGAGGAGGCCATTGCCGCGCACGGGTTGCGAACGACACCCCACCGGCAATGGCCTTCTTCGTATGTGCACCACGTGAAAGAGGCGGGATCTCCCATGACCACCAAGGCCCAGAAGAGCGACGACGGCAAGGTACGCGGCCGGTTCCTGCTGAAGCTGTCCGGAGAGGCATTCTCCGGCGGTGGCGGCCTGGGCGTGGATCCCGATGTGGTGCACAAGATCGCCCGCGAGATCGCCGCCGTCGTGCGCGACGGAGCGCAGATCGCGGTCGTCATCGGCGGCGGCAACTTCTTCCGTGGCGCCGAGCTCCAGGTGCGCGGCATGGACCGGGCCCGTTCGGACTACATGGGCATGCTCGGCACCGTGATGAACTGCCTCGCCCTCCAGGACTTCCTGGAGAAGGAGGGCATCGACAGCCGGGTCCAGACCGCGATCACGATGGGCCAGGTCGCCGAGCCGTACATCCCGCTGCGGGCCGTGCGCCACCTGGAGAAGGGCCGCGTGGTCATCTTCGGCGCGGGCATGGGCATGCCGTACTTCTCCACCGACACCACCGCCGCGCAGCGCGCCCTGGAGATCGACGCCGAGGCGCTGCTGATGGGCAAGAACGGCGTGGACGGCGTCTACGACTCCGACCCGAAGACCAACCCGGAGGCGGTCAAGTTCGACGCCCTCGGGTACGGCGAGGTCATCACCCGCGAGCTGAAGGTCGCCGACGCCACCGCCGTCACGCTGTGCCGCGACAACAAGCTCCCGATCGTCGTCTTCGAGCTTCTCGCCGAGGGCAATATCGCGCGGGCCGTCAAGGGTGAGAAGATCGGCACGCTGGTGGGTGACGAAGGCAGCCGGGCCTGACCGCAGGACCCCCCGGTCCCACGGTCGAGGACCCCGGTTCGTACGACAACACCTGACCGGGGGACGGAGCCTGGTCGGGGGATGGACAATGTCCTGCCGGTCGGGAACCGTGCAGGAAGAAGACGCGACGCAGCCGGCCGCCGCCACCGACAGGGAACCGCAGCCGGGCCTACTCAAGACACGCAGGAGCAAGTGGTGATCGAAGAGACCCTCCTCGAGGCCGAGGAGAAGATGGAGAAGGCCGTCGTGGTCGCCAAGGAGGACTTCGCCGCGATCCGCACCGGCCGTGCGCACCCGGCGATGTTCAACAAGATCGTGGCCGACTACTACGGCGCGCCGACGCCGATCAACCAGCTGGCTTCGTTCTCCGTGCCGGAGCCGCGCATGGCGGTCGTGACCCCGTTCGACAAGAGCGCGCTGCGCAACATCGAGCAGGCGATCCGCGACTCCGACCTGGGCGTCAACCCCAGCAACGACGGCAACATCATCCGGGTGGTGTTCCCCGAGCTCACCGAGGAGCGCCGCCGCGAGTACATCAAGGTCGCCAAGGGCAAGGGCGAGGACGCCAAGGTGTCCATCCGCTCCGTCCGCCGCAAGGCCAAGGACGCGATCGACAAGCTCGTCAAGGACGGCGAGGTCGGCGAGGACGAGGGCCGCCGTGCGGAGAAGGAGCTCGACGACACCACCGCGAAGTACGTCGCCCAGGTGGACGAACTCCTGAAGCACAAGGAATCGGAGCTGCTCGAGGTCTGATGAACGACTCTTCCTGGGGCGCTCCGCCACACGCCGGTTCACCGACCGGGTACTGGGGGCCCACTGACCAGGGGCCTGTCCAGGGGGCTTCCCCGGCGGGTCCCGCGTACGATGCGCCTGAGGCGCAGCAGACTCGCCCCATGCCCATCGTCCCCGATGTACCCGCCGACGGCGGACACCAGGATGACGACCGGGGGGCCGCTCGCAGGGGTGGCCCCCTGTTCCGAGACGAGGCGTTCCGAGACGACGCGTTCCGAGACGACGCGTTCCGAGACGACGCGTTCCGAGACGGGGCGTTCCACGGCGGGGCGGCTCCCGGTGAGGCGACTCACGGTGAGCCGTACCGCGGGGGGATGTCCCCCGGCGGGGCGTTCCCCGGCGGGATGCCCCGCAACGAGCCGTTCCGCGACGAGACCCCGTCGGCGCAGCCCCCTGCGGCGGTGCCGCAGAATCCGGATCCCATGCCCGACGCCCCGCAGCCGGCGCCCGCACCGAAGAAGAGCGCGGGCCGGGACCTGGGGGCGGCGATAGGGGTGGGCGTCGGGCTCGGCGCGGTGATCGTCGCCTCGCTGTTCGTGGTGAAGGCCGTCTTCATCGGCGTGATAGCGATCGCCGTCGTGGTGGGTCTGTGGGAGCTCACCAGCCGGCTCCAGGAGCGCAAGGGCATCAAGGCGCCCCTGGTGCCGCTGGCGCTCGGCGGCGCGGCGATGGTCGTCGCCGGGTACGTCCGGGGCGCCGAAGGCGCTTGGCTTGCCATGGCCCTGACCGCGCTCGCGGTGCTCGTCTGGCGGATGACGGAACCGCCGGAGGGCTACCTCAGGGACGTCACGGCCGGTGTCTTCGCGGCCTTCTACGTCCCGTTCCTGGCCACCTTCGTCGCCATGATGCTCACGGCCGAGGACGGGGCGCAGCGCGTGCTGACGTTCCTGCTCCTGACGGTGGTCAGCGACACCGGCGCGTACGCCGTCGGCTGGCGCTTCGGCAGGCACAAGCTCGCCCCGCGCATCAGCCCCGGCAAGACCCGTGAGGGCCTGCTCGGCGCGGTGTCGTTCGCGATGGTCGCGGGCGCGCTGTGCATGCAGTTCCTCATCGACGACGGCACGTGGTGGCAGGGCCTGCTGCTCGGTTTCGCGGTCGCCGCCAGCGCCACGCTCGGCGACCTCGGCGAGTCCATGATCAAGCGGGACCTCGGCATCAAGGACATGGGCACCCTGCTCCCGGGCCACGGCGGCATCATGGACCGTCTCGACTCCCTGCTGCCCACGGCTCCGGTGGTGTGGCTGCTGCTGGTGCTCTTCGTGGGATCGGCCTGACCGGGACCCACCCCACCCGGTGTCGAGCGAGCCCCTGTCCCCGGCGGACGGGGGCTCGCCGTCGTGACGGCCCGGTGCGGGGCCGCCCGATGCACCGGTCCTGTGCCGGTCCGCCGCGGGCGGGCCGTCCCATTCCCACCGGTCCTGTGCCGGTTCCCGGGCGGGCCGTCCCATCCCCACCGGTCCTGTGCCCGTCCCCGTGCGGTTCCCGGCCGACCGGGGCACCCGAGTCGATCTGCGACACTGGTAAGGCCATGCCTAAGCCCGGAGAACTCACTTTCGTCGCCCCCCGCGGAGCCAAGAAGCCGCCGCGGCATCTCGCCGACCTCTCGCCCGCCGAGCGGAAGGAGGCGGTGGCGGGGATCGGGGAGAAGCCGTTCCGGGCGAAGCAGTTGTCGCAGCACTACTTCGCGCGGTACGCGCACGACCCGGCGGAGTGGACCGACATCCCCGCGGGGGCCCGCGAGAAGCTCCGTGAGGCGCTGCTGCCGGAGCTGATGACCGTCGTGCGGCATCTGTCGACCGACCAGGGCACCACCCGCAAGACCCTGTGGCGGCTGTTCGACGGCACGCTCGTGGAGTCCGTGCTGATGCGCTACCCGGACCGGGTGACCATGTGCATCAGTTCGCAGGCGGGGTGCGGGATGAACTGCCCGTTCTGCGCGACCGGGCAGGCGGGACTGGACCGGAACCTGTCGACCGCCGAGATCGTGCACCAGATCGTCGACGGGATGCGGGCCCTGCGGGACGGGGAGGTCCCCGGAGGACCGGCCCGGCTGTCCAACATCGTCTTCATGGGCATGGGTGAACCCCTCGCCAACTACAAGCGGGTCGTCGGCGCCATCCGCGCCCTGACCGACCCCGCACCGGACGGTCTCGGGCTGTCGCAGCGCGGGATCACCGTGTCGACCGTCGGGCTGGTGCCGGCCATCCACCGGTTCGCCGACGAGGGCTTCAAGTGCCGGCTCGCCATCTCGCTGCACGCCCCGGACGACGAGCTGCGCGACACCCTCGTCCCGGTGAACACCCGGTGGAAGGTGCGCGAGGTGCTCGACGCCGGATTCGAGTACGCCGAGAAGTCCGGCCGGCGGCTGTCCATCGAGTACGCCCTGATCCGTGACATCAACGACCAGGCCTGGCGCGGCGACCGCCTCGGTCGCCTCCTCAAGGGCCGACCGGTGCACGTCAACCTGATCCCCCTCAACCCGACCCCCGGCTCGAAGTGGACGGCCTCCCGGCCCGAGGACGAGAAGGCGTTCGTCGAGGCCATCGCCGCGCACGGGGTGCCGGTGACCGTCCGGGACACCCGCGGCCAGGAGATCGACGGGGCCTGCGGTCAGCTCGCAGCCACCGAGCGGTAGTCTGAGCGCCGTACGACATCTTCATATTCCGACAGGGGAGCGCCACAGCGCTGAGAGTGCGGCACCAGGCCGCAGACCCTCTGAACCTCGCCCAGGTCATTCTGGGTAGGAAGTTCGGTCACCGCTCAAGCTGTTGTGCCCCGCCCGGGTCCGCCGGGCGGGGCCGCGTCTCTTCCTGGTCAACCCCAGGAGGAAAACCAGTGCACACCAGGACGTTCGTGGCCGCGGCCGTCGGCCTCGGCCTCGTCACGCTGTCGGCGTGCGGCTCGTCGGACGATTCCGCGTCCGGCTCCGGCTCCACCACCGTCACCCTGATCAGTCACGACTCGTGGGCCGTCTCCAAGGACGTGCTGGCGGAGTTCGAGGAGCAGTCCGGCTACCGGGTGAAGGTCCTCACGGACGGCGACGCCGGGCAGGCCGTGAACAAGGCCGTCCTCACCAAGGACAACCCGCAGGGCGACGTCTTCTTCGGCGTCGACAACACGCTCCTGTCCCGCGCCCTCGACAACGGCCTCTTCCAGTCGTACGAGGCGAAGGGCATCGACCAGGTCGACGCCGCCTACCGGCTCGACGGGGACAGGAACCGGGTCACGCCCGTCGACTACGGCGACATCTGCGTCAACTACGACAAGGAGTACTTCGCCGACCACGAGCTGGCCCCGCCCACCTCCTTCGACGACCTCGTCAAGCCCGCCTACAAGAACCTCCTCGTCACCGAGAACGCCTCCACCTCCTCGCCCGGCCTCGGCTTCCTCCTCGGCACCGCCGCCCGGTACGGCGACGACAGCTGGCAGGCCTACTGGAAGAAGCTGAAGGCCAACGGGGTGAAGGTGGTCGACGGCTGGGAGCAGGCCTACAACGAGGAGTTCTCCGGTTCGGCCGGCGGGAAGAAGGCCGGCGGCGACCGGCCGCTCGTCGTCTCCTACGCCTCCTCGCCGCCCGCCGAGGTGATCTACGCGGACCCCAAGCCGACCACCGCCCCGACCGGCGTCGCGACCGGAACCTGCTTCCGGCAGGTCGAGTTCGCGGGGCTGCTGAGCAACGCGGGCAACGGCGCGGGCGGCAAGGCGCTGATCGACTTCCTGATCTCCAAGCGCTTCCAGGAGGACATGCCGCTCAACATGTTCGTCTACCCGGTGCTGAAGGGCGCGGCCGTGCCCGCCGAGTTCACCGCGTACGGGCCCGCCGCCGAGGACCCCGAGACCATGGATCCGGCGGACATCGCCGACCACCGCGACCAGTGGGTCAAGTCGTGGACCTCACTCGTACTGAAGTAGCCCCCCGCAAGCCGGCCGGGAGGCGTACGGCGAGCGCGGCGCGGCTCGGGCTCATGGCCCTGCCCGTCGCGTTCTTCGGGGTCTTCTTCGCCTACCCCGTCGCCGCGATCGTCGCGCGCGGGCTCGGCTCCGACGGGACGTGGCACGCCGGGCGCCTGCTCGACGTGATCGGGGACCCCGGCATCCGGCACGTGCTGTGGTTCACCACCTGGCAGGCGCTCGCCTCCACCGCGCTCACCCTGCTGGTCGCCCTGCCCGCCGCCTACGTCTTCGCCCGCCTCTCCTTCCCCGGCAAGCAGATCCTGCGGGCCGTCGTCACCGTCCCGTTCGTGCTGCCGACGGTCGTCGTCGGAACGGCCTTCCTGGCGCTCGTCGGGCGCGGCGGACTGCTCGACGAGCTGTGGGGCGTACGGCTGGACACCACGGTGTGGGCGATCCTCGCCGCGCACGTCTTCTTCAACTACGCGGTCGTCGTGCGGACGGTGGGCGGGCTGTGGGCGCAGCTCGACCCGCGGCAGGAGGAGGCGGCGCGGATGCTGGGCGCGTCGCCGTGGCGGGCGTGGCGCCAGGTGACCCTCCCGGCCCTCGCGCCGGCCGTGGCGGCGGCCGCGCTCATGGTGTTCCTGTTCACCTTCACCTCCTTCGGCGTGGTCCAGATCCTCGGCGGGCCCACCTTCTCGACCCTGGAGGTCGAGATCTACCGGCAGACGTCGGAACTGCTCGACCTGTCCACGGCGGCCGTCCTCACGATCGTCCAGTTCACCGCCGTCGGCGCGGTCCTCGCCGTGCACGCCTGGACCGTACGGCGGCGCGAGAGCGCGCTGCGGCTGGTGGACGCCTCCCTGACGGCGCGGCGGCCCCGCGGGGCCGGGCAGTGGACGCTGCTGGCCGGCGTCCTGGCCACCGTCGTCACGCTGATCCTGCTGCCACTCGCGGTCCTGGTCCAGCGCTCGCTGGACGCACCGGACTTCGCCTACTACCGGGCGCTGACCGGCGACGACAACAACGTCTTCCTCGTCCCGCCGATCGACGCGATCGGCAACTCCCTCCAGTACGCGCTCGCCGCCACCGCGATCGCCGTGGTGATCGGCGGGCTGGCGGCCGCCGCGCTGACCCGCCGGGACGCCGGACGCCTCGTCCGGGGGTTCGACGCGCTGCTGATGCTGCCGCTGGGCGTCTCCGCGGTGACCGTCGGCTTCGGGTTCCTGATCGCGCTGGACGAGCCCCCGCTGGACCTGCGCGGCACCTGGATCCTGGTACCGCTCGCGCAGGCGCTGGTCGGCGTCCCCTTCGTCGTACGGACCATGCTGCCGGTGCTGCGCGCGGTGGACGTACGGCTGCGGGAGGCGGCGGCGGTGCTGGGCGCGTCGCCGTGGCGGGTGTGGCGGGAGGTGGACCTGCCGATGGTGCGGCGGGCGCTGCTCGTCGCGGCCGGGTTCGCCTTCGCCGTGTCGCTCGGGGAGTTCGGGGCGACGGTGTTCATCGCGCGGCCCGACAACCCGACGCTGCCGGTCGCCGTGGCACGGCTGCTGGGCCGGGCCGGCGAACTCAACTACGGCCAGGCGATGGCCCTTTCGACGATTCTGATGCTGGTGTGCGCGGTGGCCCTGCTGGTGCTGGAGCGGCTGCGGACCGACCGGACGGGGGAGTTCTAGATGCTGCTGCGGCTCGAGGGTGCGACCGTGCGGTTCGGCGGCGGACGGCCGGTGCTGGACGCCGTCGACCTCGCCGTCGCCGAGCACGAGGTGGTGTGCGTGCTCGGGCCCAGCGGCAGCGGCAAGTCGACCCTGCTGCGGGCGGTGGCCGGGCTCCAGCCCCTCGACGCGGGCCGGGTGCTGCTCGACGGGCGCGACCAGGCGGGCGTGCCCGCGCACCGGCGGGAGCTCGGGCTGATGTTCCAGGACCACCAGCTCTTCCCGCAGCGGGACGTGGGCGGCAACGTGGCCTTCGGGCTGCGGATGCACGGCGTCCCCGGGCGGGAGCGGCGGGAGCGGGTGGCGGAACTGCTCGATCTCGTGGGGCTGCCGGGGGCCGCCCGCCGGGCCGTCGCCGCGCTCTCCGGCGGTGAGCAGCAGCGGGTCGCGCTGGCCCGGGCGCTCGCGCCCCGGCCCCGGCTGCTGATGCTGGACGAGCCGCTCGGGCAGCTCGACCGGTCGCTGCGGGAGCGGCTGGTCGTCGAACTGCGGGAGCTGTTCGGGCGGCTGGGCACCACCGTGCTGGCGGTCACCCACGACCAGGGCGAGGCGTTCGCGCTGGCCGACCGGGTCGTGGTGATGCGGGAGGGGCGCATCGCCCAGTCCGGTACGCCGCTGGAGGTGTGGCAGCGGCCGGCGGACGCGTTCGTCGCCCGCTTCCTCGGCTTCGACAACGTGGTGGAGGCGGGCGTCGCCGGGGAGGCCGCGGTCACCCCGTGGGGCAAGGTGCCGGTGCCGGCCGGCTCCCCGCAGGGGACGCGCACCCTGCTGGTCCGGCCGGCCGGGGTGCGGCTGGTCGGCGCGGACGAGGGCGGCCTGCGCTGCACGGTCGCCGCCCGCACCTTCAAGGGCACCCATGTCGCCGTCCACCTCCAGCCGGAGGACGCGCCGCGCCTGGAGGCGGCGTGCGCGCTGCGACTGGCGCCGGAGGCCGGGGACGTGGTCGGGGTGGTGTTCGACCCGGCCGACGTCGTCGTCCTCGACTGACCGGACCGGACCGGACCGGACCGGACCGGTCTCCGGGCCCGTCGTCCTCGGCTGACCGGACCGGTCTCCGGGGCCGCGGACGCCGACGGCCCGCCTCCGCCGGGGTCCGGTGGAGGCGGGCCGTGCGGGTTCAGCGGCTCGTGCCCCGGCGGCGCATGCCGAGGAACACGGCGCCGCCGCCCACGGCGACCAGGACGACGGCGAGGCCGATGATCAGCCCGGTGTGGGAGTCGGCGCCGGTCTCGGCGAGGTGGGACTCGCCGACGGCGGGCGAGGGGGCGTTGCTCGCGCCGGAGTCCGCGGCCGCGGTGCTCTCGCTCCCCGAGGCCGGGGCCGACGGGGACGACGGAGCCGGCGTGGCGGACGGGGAAGCGGACTCGTCCGGGGCGGGGGAGGAGTCCGACGGCGACGCCGAGGACGACGGGGTGGTGCCGGGAGTGGCGGTGTCGTCGGCCGCGCAGGCCTTGGCCGGGGTCGTCAGCGTCGGGATGTCGGCGTTGACGTCGTCGCCGGCCGTGACGTGGATCCGGTACTTGGTGTTCGGCTTCCAGTCCTCGGGGAAGGCGATGGTGACGCCCTCGGCCGAGCCGGTGACCTTCTGTTCGCCGACCTGCCTCAGGTCGGCGTTGTTGTTCTGGAGGTGGACGGTGACGACGGCGGGGGTCGCCGTCGGGTCCTTGTCGACGACCGTGATGACGCCCTTGGCGCCGTCGCAGGAGGCCGCGGCGGAGAAGTCCGCGATGTCGCAGGCCGACGCCGAGGCGGACGCCCCGAGGACGAGGGCGGCCGAGGCGGCGGCGACACCGAGCATGCGCACCGGACGGGCGGCGGTACGGCGGGATGGGGACACGTTTGTCCTTACGTGATGCGCAACTGAGGGGGGTGGGCGGGGAGATGACGCCCCGACACGGTGGGCGACAGCATCCCCGGGAGGCTCACAGGTCTATAAGCGTTCCATAAGCACTGTCAACGTTCAGCCGCTTCAGCACTCCTGGCTTTGCCCGCTCATTAACCGGCGATACGTTTCAGCGCCTCCGGTTCCCCCTCGTTCCCCTTCCCCTTCCCCTTCCCCTTCCCCGCGGACCCGTGCCCGCCGTCCGACGGGCGGTCAGCCCTCGATCGACGCCGGGTCCATCCAGACGACCTCCCAGGTGTGGCCGTCCAGGTCGTCGAAGGAACGGCCGTACATGAAGCCGAGGTCCTGGGTGTCACCGGCGGGTGCGCCGCCCGACGCCAGCGCGCGGTCGACCAGTTCGTCGACCTTCTCGCGGCTCTCGGCGCTCAGCGCGACCAGGACCTCGCTGGTCCTCGTGGCGTCCGCGATCTCCTTCTTGGTGAACGTCGCGTAGAACGGCTTGGTGAGCAGCATCGCGACGATCGTGTCGCTGATCACCACCGAGGCCGCGTTCTCGTCGCTGAACTGGGGGTTGATCGAGTAGCCCAGCCCGGTGAAGAACGTCTTCGAGGCCTCGAGGTCGTTCACGGGCAGGTTGACGAAGATCATCTGCTGGTAGGCGGAGGCGGTCATCGGTCTCTCCCATCGGTGCGTGCGCGGCCCGTGCGTGCGGCCCGTGCGGGGTGTGCGTGCTGTTCGTGGGGGTAGACCGGGGGGCCGCGCGGAACTCATCGGAGCCCGGGGATTTCCCTCGCGCGCGGTCCGCGGGAGGGCTCAGCCGCCCAGGGGGAGGGACGCGAGCGCGGCCACGAGCAGGGTGAGGGGGACGAAGAGCACGGCGAGCGCGCCGGCGCGCAGGGCCGCCGCGCCGCGCAGCACCGTCGTCGGGGCGCCGAGGCGGAGCAGGGCCGCGGTGGTGTCGGCGCGCGCCTGGCGTGCCTCCACGGCCGCGGTGAGCAGGGTGGCGAGAGTGCAGCCGGCGACCAGGAGCGCGCCCAGCGTGGTGAGCGGTCCGGCGGCCGGGTCGGCCGGGTCGTCCAGGGCGGCCATGGCATACGCGCCCGAGACCACCGCGCTGACGATGCCCAGCGGGCGGCCGATGCGGGAGGCCTCCTGCATCAGACCGCGGCCGGCCAGCAGGCGCAGGGCGCCGGGGCGGACGGCTTGCAGGAGACGGCCGCAGAGGTGGGTGAGGCCGGGGCCGGCGAGGGCGAGGCCGAAGGCGGTGAGGGTCCAGCCGACCAGGATCGCGGCGGGGCCGGTGGGGCCGCCGGGGAGGGTGAGGCGGGTGCCGTCCGTGGTGTGGGTGGCGTAGGCCTCCACGGCGAGGCCGGCGGCGAGGAGGGCCGCGCCCCAGGGGAGGGCGGTGGGGTGGGGAGCCGGGGGCTCGGGTACCCGGACGGGCGCTTCGGGCGCCTCGGGCGGTGTGGTTCGGTCGTCGGCTCCGTCCGGGGCGTGGGTGGTCCCGTCCGGTGCCGAAGGGGCGTTGCCCGGTGCCGAGGGGGTGTTGCCCGGTGCCGAGGGGGTGTTGCCAGGCGCCGAGAGGGTGTTGTCCGGGCCGACCGTCCTCGCCGGCGTCCGCTTCAGCCGGAGCGGGGGGATCGCCGTTGCCGTCACGGCGGGGGCGCGGCCGCCGGTGGTGACCGTGGCGGCGTGGGTGGCCGGGCGGGAGGGCCGGCCGTCGGCGGCGGGGCGGACCGTCGCCCCCGCCCGGAACCGTCCGTAGGCCCCGAACGTCTCCCGCGGCCGGCGCGTGCCTGTCGTGAACCGGCGCAGCGCCCGGACCGTGCCCCGGGCGTTCGCCGCCGGCCGGGCGTCCCGGGGACGCAGGGACCACGCCACCGACCCGGAGGCCGCCGCCGGGACCAAAGCCAGCAGGGTCAGGGCCGCCGGGAGCGGCAGGGGGACCCCCGCGGCCAGGAACCCCGCGGCCGCTCCGTCGAAGGGCATGCCGGTGAGGTCGCCGCGGAGGTGGAGGAAGACCAGCAGGGCCAGCAGCGAGCCGGTGGTGGTGGACAGGGCGGTCGTCGTCGCGGAGACGGCCATCAGCCGGGCGGGACCGAGACCGGCGGCCGCCAGACCGGGGCGGGGACGGGTGCCGGGGTCCGTGCGGGCCACCGCCAGGGCGAGCTGGACCGTCGCCGCGAGGGGGACCACGCACCAGGCCAGGCGGAGGGTGGAGGCGGCCGGGGAGCCGGGGTGGACGAGGGCGTTGCCGAGGGTGCACAGAAGGAGGAAGCCGGTGCCCGCCGAGGCCGTCGCCACCAGGAGGCGGCGCAGGTGGACGGCGGGGTGGGCGCTGCGGGTCAGGCGGAGAGCGAGCACGCCGCCCGGCCTTCCGTCTCGGCGGTGACGGGCGGCAGATGGACCGTGTTCACCCGCCGGCCGTCCAGGAGGGGCACCGTGCGGTCGGCGAGGGCCGCCGTGTCCGCGTCGTGGGTGGCCAGGACGACGGTGATGCCGTGCGAGCGGGCCGCCGTCGTCAGGGTGCGCAGGACGTGGGAGCGGTCCGCGCGGTGCAGCGGGGCCGTCGGCTCGTCGGCGAAGAGGACCGAGGGGGCCGGGGCCAGGGCGCGGGTGATGCAGACGCGCTGGCGTTCGGCCTGGGTCAGTTCGTGCGGCCGGCAGCGGGCCCGGTCGCCCACGTCGAGTCGGTCCAGCCACTCCAGGGCGGCTGCCTTGGCGCGGCGTCGGCTGGTGCCGCGCAGCATCAGCGGGAGGGCCGCGTTCTCCCAGACGGTGAGCTCGGGGACGAGCAGGGGCGCCGGGTCGATCCAGGCGAACCGGTCGCGGCGCAGCCGTTCCCGGGCCATCGGGCCCATCGTGTGCACCGGGACGCTGTTGAACCAGACCTCGCCGCGCTGGGCGGGTGCGAGGCCGGACAGGCAGTGCAGCAGGGTCGTCTTGCCGCTGCCGCGCGGGCCGGTCACGGCGAGGATCTCGCCCTCCCGCACACCGAGCGAGACACCGCCCAGCGCGGGGGAGCCGTCGTGGTGCGTGAAGTGCAGGGACCGTGCCCACAGCACGTCGTTGTCCGGCGGGGCCTCCATGGGCGTACACCTCGGTTCAGATCTGTGGTTCCCGTGCGCTTTCCCCCGTCCGGGGGAACGAAGGCAGGGCCGATCGGTCACTGGCACGCTAGGCAGCTCATGACGGGCATCCGGACAGCACACGGCCCCGGGCGCCCGTTTCTCACTCGAACGGGCGGCGCCGGGGCCGGTGTCGGTCACTGCGGGGGGCGGGCCGCGGGAGGGGTCCGCCCGGAGGTCACAGCCTCGTCCACGCCTCCGTCAGGGTCGCGCGCAGGATCTGCTCGATCTCGTCGAAGGTCCCCTGGTCGGAGATCAGCGGCGGGGCGAGCTGGACGACCGGGTCACCCCTGTCATCCGCACGGCAGTACAGGCCGTTGTCGAAGAGGGCCTTGGACAGGAAGCCGTACAGGACGCGCTCGGTCTCCTCGGCGTCGAAGGACTCCTTCGTCGCCTTGTCCTTGACCAGCTCGATGCCGTAGAAGAAGCCGCTGCCGCGGACGTCGCCGACGATCGGCAGGTCGTGCAGCTTCTGCAGGGTCCGCAGGAACGCGCCCTCGTTGTCCAGGACGTGCTGGGTGAGGTTCTCGCGCTCGAACAGGTCGAGGTTGGCGAGGCCCACGGCCGCGGAGACCGGGTGGCCGCCGAAGGTGTAGCCGTGCAGGAAGGTGTTGTCGCCCTTGTAGAACGGCTCGGCCAGGCGGTCGGAGACGATGCAGGCGCCGATCGGGGAGTAGCCCGAGGTCATGCCCTTGGCGCAGGTGATCATGTCCGGCACGTAGTCGAACTTGTCGCAGGCGAACATCGTGCCGAGGCGGCCGAAGGCGCAGATGACCTCGTCCGACACGAGCAGCACGTCGTACTGGTCGCAGATCTCGCGGACCCGCTGGAAGTAGCCGGGCGGGGGCGGGAAGCAGCCGCCGGCGTTCTGCACCGGCTCCAGGAAGACCGCGGCGACCGTGTCCGGGCCCTCGAAGAGGATCTGCTGCTCGATCTGGTCGGCGGCCCAGCGGCCGAAGGCCTCGGGGTCGTCGCCGTGGATCGGGGCGCGGTAGATGTTGGTGTTCGGGACCTTGTGGGCGCCCGGGACCAGCGGCTCGAAGGGGGCCTTCAGCGCCGGCAGGCCGGTGATGGACAGGGCGCCCTGCGGGGTGCCGTGGTAGGCGACCGCGCGGGAGATGACCTTGTACTTGGTCGGCTTGCCGGTGAGCTTGAAGTACTGCTTGGCGAGCTTCCAGGCGGTCTCGACCGCCTCGCCGCCGCCGGTGGTGAAGAAGACCTTGTTCAGGTCGCCCGGCGCGTGGTGCGCGAGGCGCTCCGCCAGCTCCACGGCCTTGGGGTGGGCGTAGGACCAGACCGGGAAGAACGCCAGCTCCTGAGCCTGCTTGAACGCGGTCTCCGCCAGTTCCGTGCGGCCGTGACCGGCCTGGACCACGAACAGGCCGGCGAGACCGTCGAGGTAGCGCTTGCCCTTGTCGTCGAATATGTAGGTGCCCTCGCCCCGGACGATCGTGGGGACCGGGGAGTTCTCGTACGACGACATGCGGGTGAAGTGCATCCACAGGTGGTCGTACGCGGTGCGGCTGAGGTCCTTGGTGCTCACGGTTATCGGGTCCTCACGGTTATCGGGTTCCCCACATGTAGGTCTGCTTCTTCAGCTTCAGGTAGACGAAGCTCTCGGTGGAGCGCACGCCGGGCAGGGCACGGATGCGTTTGTTGATGACGTCCAGCAGGTGGTCGTCGTCCTCGCAGACGATCTCGGCGAGGATGTCGAACGAGCCCGCGGTCATCACCACGTACTCGACCTCCGGCATGTCGGTCAGCGCGTCCGCTATGGACTCCACATCGCCCTCGACGTTGATCCCGACCATCGCCTGCCGGCGGAAGCCCACGGTGAGCGGGTCCGTGACGGCGACGATCTGCATCACGCCCTGGTCGAGCAGCTTCTGGACGCGCTGGCGCACGGCCGCCTCGGACAGGCCGACGGCCTTGCCGATCGCGGCGTACGGCCGGCGGCCGTCCTGCTGGAGCTGCTCGATGATGGCGAGGCTGACGGCATCCAGGTGCGGGGTGCCGTTCTTGGACTCGCGGGAGTCCCGGTGCTCTGCGCTTCGACTGGCCACGGCCTCACTGTGCACGACGTATCGATGGTTCCGCAAGGCCGGGGCGATGAAATCCGTTGTTTCCGTGACCGGAGTCTGCGGATTTCGCAGTAACGGCCCGACCGGGGGTGTTGAAAACGTCGCGCCGCCGATTAGGGTGGGTGTCTCAGCGACTGGACAGTTCGACCTTGACAGGAGGCCGGCAGTGAGCACCGAGCAGGGGCGGCTGCGTACGCTCCGCAACTACATCGACGGTGAGTTCCGGGACGCCGCCGACGGACGGACCACCGAGGTGGTCAACCCCGTGACCGGCGAGGCGTACGCCACCGCGCCGCTGTCCGGGCAGGCGGACGTCGACGCCGCCATGCGGGCCGCCGCCGCGGCCTTCCCGGGCTGGCGGGACACCACCCCGGCCGAGCGCCAGAAGGCCCTGCTGAAGATCGCGGACGCGTTCGAGGAGCGCGCCGAGGACCTCATCGCCGCGGAGGTGGAGAACACGGGCAAGCCGGTCGGGCTGACCCGCACCGAGGAGATCCCTCCGATGGTCGACCAGGTCCGCTTCTTCGCGGGCGCCGCCCGGATGCTGGAGGGGCGCAGCGCCGGCGAGTACATGGAGGGGCTGACCTCGATCGTGCGCCGTGAGCCGGTCGGCGTCTGCGCCCAGGTCGCGCCGTGGAACTACCCGATGATGATGGCCGTGTGGAAGTTCGCCCCGGCGATCGCGGCGGGCAACACGGTGGTCCTCAAGCCGTCGGACACCACCCCGGCCTCCACGGTCCTGATCGCCGAGATCATCGGCTCGATCCTGCCCAAGGGCGTCTTCAACGTCGTCACCGGCGACCGCGACACCGGCCGCCTGATGGTCGAGCACCCGATCCCGGCGATGGCCTCCATCACCGGATCCGTGCGCGCCGGCATGTCGGTCGCCGAGTCGGCGTCCAAGGACCTCAAGCGGGTCCACCTGGAGCTCGGCGGCAAGGCCCCGGTCGTCGTGTTCGACGACACCGACATCCCCAAGGCCGTCGAGGACATCTCCGTCGCGGGCTTCTTCAACGCCGGCCAGGACTGTACGGCCGCCACCCGCGTCCTCGTCCAGGAGGCCATCCACGACGAGTTCGTGGCGGCGCTCGCCAAGGCCGCGTCCGAGACGAAGACGGGCCGGCCGGACGACGAGGACGTGCTGTTCGGCCCCCTGAACAACCCGAACCAGCTCCAGCAGGTCTCCGGCTTCATCGAGCGCCTCCCCGCCCACGCCAAGGTCGAGGCGGGCGGCCACCGGGTCGGCGACCAGGGCTACTTCTACGCCCCGACCGTCGTCTCCGGCCTGAAGCAGGACGACGAGATCATCCAGAAGGAGGTCTTCGGCCCGGTCATCACCGTGCAGTCCTTCACCGACGAGGACCAGGCCGTGGAGTGGGCCAACGGCGTCGAGTACGCCCTCGCCTCCTCGGTGTGGACCAAGGACCACGGCCGCGCGATGCGCCTGTCCAAGAAGCTCGACTTCGGCTGCGTGTGGATCAACACCCACATCCCGCTGGTCGCCGAGATGCCCCACGGCGGCTTCAAGAAGTCCGGCTACGGCAAGGACCTCTCGGCGTACGGCTTCGACGACTACACGCGGATCAAGCACGTGATGACGTCACTGGACGCGTAACCACGCCGTGTGCGCGGACGGTCGACGCCGGCGGACCCGCCGCCCGTCCGCGCGGCGGTCGACAGGGTGGCGCGCGGCGGTCGACAGGGTGGCGCGGGCGGTGTCCAGCCCGGCGACCGCGCCGCCACCGACCTCTCCGCCACCGACCTCTCCGCCTCCGACAAGCGGCTGACCTGGGCGAACTGGCCGCTCTACAGCGACACGGACGACGACCCGACGCGGCGGCCGACGCCGGAGGCCTTCGCGAAGAGCACCGGCATCTCCGTCGGCTACACCGAGGAGATCAACGTCCGCCCGGTGCCCGCCGCGCAGGCCGTCCTCGCCGACTCCGACGACGAGGAGACCGCCGCGCTCGCGCAGAACCCGCTGATCTTCCCCGACGCCGGCATGCGGCGACGGCTGGCGGTCGCGCGGGACATCACGTCGACGGAGCGGCTGGGGTTCGCCGGGCGGTGGAACGGGATCGCGGGGCTGTGAGGGAAGGGGCGCCGTCCCGGTGACGAGGGTCCTCGGCCGGCACGGGTCCTCGGCCTGGCACGGGTCCTCGGCCGGCATGGGCGAGGGCCGCTTCACGGAGCACCGTCGAGGGCCTCTTCGGCGCGGGCGGGTGCCGGCAGTGGGTCCGGCCGGGGGGCGGTGCGGTTCTGCCGGGACTCCAGGCGGCCGGACACGACGGCGACGAGCAGCGCGGCCGCGGCCATGACCGCGCCGACCGCGCTGGAGGACGCGTACCCGAAGCCGGCGGAGATGGTGAGGCCGCCGAGCCAGGCGGCGATGGCGTTGCCGAGGTTGAAGGCGCCGATGTTGAGGGAGGACGCCAGGGTGGGTGCCCCCGCCGCGTTGTCCAGCACCCGCTTCTGCAGGGGCGGGACGGTGGCGAAGCCGAACACGCCGATCAGGAACGTGAGGATCACCGCGGCGGCCTGGTGGGAGGCGGCGAGGCTGAAGCAGAGCAGTGTCGCGGAGAGCAGGGACAGCGAGGTGTAGAGCATCGGCATGAGCCGCCTGTCGGCGAGCCTGCCGCCGACGATGTTGCCGAGCACCAGCCCGCATCCGAACACGACGAGGAGCCAGGAGACCGAGGAGTCGGGGAAGGACGCCACGTCGGTCAGGATCGGCGCGAGGTAGGTGACGGCGGCGAACACCCCGCCGAATCCCAGGACGGTCATGAGCATCGCGAGGACGACCTGCGGGTTGCGGAGCGCGGCCGCCTCCCCGGCGACACCGCCCGCCTCGGGACGGCGGTCGGCGGGGACGAAGCAGAGGACCCCGGTGACGCCCAGGATCCCCAGGAGGGCGATGAGGACGAAGGTGACGCGCCAGCCGGCCGTCTGTCCGACCAGCGTTCCCAGCGGGACTCCCGCGACGTTGGCGACCGTGAGTCCGCTGAACATCAGGGAGATCGCCGAGGCGCGGCGGTGCGGTGCCACGAGGCCGGCCGCCACGACTGATCCGATGCCGAAGAAGGCACCGTGGGCGAAGGAGGCGAGGACCCGGCCGAGGAGCAGGAGGGTGAAGTCCGGCGCGGCCGCGCAGAGCGCGTTGCCGGCCACGAAGACCGCCATGAGCAGCGCGAGCATCGATTTCCTGGACATCCGGGTGCCCAGCAGGGTCATGACGGGTGCGCCGACGACCACACCGACGGCGTAGCTCGTGACCAGGTAGCCGGCCGACGGGATCGACACGCCGTAGGTGTCCGCCACCTGCGGCAGGATGCCGGTGGCGACGAACTCCGTGGTGCCGATGCCGAAGGCACCCATGGCGAGGGCCAGAAGCGCCAGTGGCATACGTTCTCCTCGACCTCGGCGCACCGGGTCGATGCGCGAACTGGAACTGGCGATGGGGAGCCGGCCGGGCCGCGCGGTGGGGCGCGGGCCGGCCGGTCGTGACCGGTGCGACCCCGCCCGCCGACGGAGGGGGACGGCCGTCGGGCGGGCGGAGTGCCACCGCGCAGTGACGTTAGCCCGGCCGGGCGCGCCGGCCCGAGGAGTCGATGCGGACGGCGGGCGTCTTCGGCAAGTCGCCGGTGTCGTTACCGGCCCGTGCCGCGCCGCCGCCGGGGCGTCAGTCGACGGTCGTCGCGATGCCCGTGTTCGGCACGCGGAGGGTGGAGGAGAGGAGCCGCAGACCCGCCTCCGAACTCGTACCGACCCGGGCCGTGTAGGCGATCATGCGCTGTCCGGCCGCCCCGGGCACCAGCAGGCTCTGAAAGGAGAGCTCCATGGCACCGACGAGGGGATGGTCGATCTCCTTGGTGCCGGCGACACAGGTCCGCACCGGGTGCCGGGCCCAGCGTGCGGCGAACTCCTCGCTGTTCATGGTCAGTTCGCCGACCAGTGAGGCGAGCTGCTTGTCGTGCGGGTAGCGGCCGGCGACCAGCCGCAGCGATGCCACCGCGAGCTGGGCCTCGTCGTGCCAGCGCGGGTAGAGGTCGCGGTTGCGCTCGTCCAGGAAGAGCATCCGGGTCAGGTTCGGCCGGCGCGCGGGATGCTCGGGCGCGTCGAAGTCCAGGTGCATGGCCAGCAGGAGATGGCCCATGGCGTTCCAGGCGAGGACGTCGTTGCGCCGGTCCAGGACCAGGGCGGGGGTGTCCGTGAAGGTGTCGATGAGCTGGCGGACACCGTGGTCGGCGCAGGGGGTTCGCGGGGCGTGGGCCCGACGGGAGGTGACCGCCTCGGGCCGGGCGAGATCCATGAGGTGGCTGTACTCGTCCGGGGTCAGGCGCAGCGTGCGGGCGATCGCGTCGAGGACGGAGTCGGACACCTGGTGGGTGCGGCCCTGCTCGAGCCGCGTGTAGTGGGTGACGCTCAGGCCGGCCGCCAGCGCCACCTCCTCGCGTCGCAGACCGGGTACCCGGCGTCGTTCCGCCAGCTGCGGAAGCCCGATCTCCTCGGGGGTCAGGGCGGCTCGGCGGCTGCGCAGGAAGTCGCTCAACTCGGAGAAGTCAGGCATGAGGTGCCCTTCCAGTGAATCCGGTGACGTGAACCGTGCTTTCCGTCCAACGGGGCCGGGGCCCGGGTGCTTCCCGCGCTGGGTGGTCATGTTCTGACCACCCGGCGCACGCCCCGTCAGCGGCCGAGGAGTCGCAACCGGGGTCTGGGTAGGTGCCGGTCCGGGGCGCAGCATTCCTTCGGTCGAAGCTTCTCGAAGGGAGATCTCATGTCTGTTGTTGATGGTGTGGTGGAGGGGGCGGTCGCGGCGGGGCCGGGTGGTTCCGGGCCTGAGCGGTTGTCGTCGCGGATGCGGTTGACGCTGGTGGTGCTGCTGGTGGCGCAGTTCATGCTGGCGGTGG
>NZ_JBHWKO010000052.1:11855-50495 GCF_042731035.1 Streptomyces sp. NPDC059895 | reverse complement strand
GCCGGCGTGTGTGCCGGCCGGGCCCCTCGCCGTCCGCATCGGGGGCGTCCGCCTCGGGAGCCCTCCGTTTCAGGGTGATGGTTGGTGCCGGGTGCCCCCGTGCAACCGGATCGCGTGTTGCATGGCCTTGCGGGCGCGCGGGGTGTCCCGGGCGTCGTGGTAGGCGACGGCGAGACGGAACCAGGTCCGCCAGTCGTCGGGGGCGGCTTCCGTCTCGGCCTTGCGCCGGGCGAAGACCTCGTCGGCGGAGTCGCGGTCGATCCGGCCACCGGGGGTGCGCTTGAGCTCGTCGACGGGCAGGCCGCCCTCGGCGTCGAGTTCTGCGGCGAGCCGGTTGGCGCGGCGGACGAACTGGGTGTTCTTCCACAGGAACCAGACGCCGATGACCGGCAGGATCAGCACCGCCACGCCGAAGGTGACGGTCAGGACCGTGCCGGACTGGATGAGCATGACGCCACGGGTGCCGACCAGGAGGAAGTAGACGACCAGGACGGCGGCCGTGAGGGCGTAGGAGAGCTTTGCGCGCATGACGGTCGGGGCTCAGTTCAGGTCGAGGAAGTGTTCCAGGCCGAAGGTCAGGCCCGGGGTCGTCACCACACGGCGGGCACCCAGCAGGATGCCCGGCATGAAGCTGCTGTGGTGCAGGGAGTCGTGCCGGACGGTGAGGGTCTCGCCCTCGCCGCCCAGCAGGACCTCCTGGTGGGCGAGCAGGCCGCGCAGGCGGACGGCGTGGACGGGCACGCCGTCGACGTCCGCGCCGCGGGCGCCGTCCAGGGCCGTGACCGTGGCGTCCGGCGCCGGGGCGGAGCCGGCCCTGCGGCGGGCCTCGGCGATCAGCTGGGCGGTGCGGGTGGCGGTGCCGGAGGGGGCGTCCACCTTGTTCGGGTGGTGCAGCTCGACGACCTCGACGGACTCGAAGTACGGGGCCGCGAGCTGCGCGAACTTCATCGTCAGCACGGCGCCGATGGAGAAGTTCGGCGCGATGAGCACGCCCGTCTCCGGCGATTCGGCGAGCCAGCCCTCGAGCTGCGCGAGGCGCTCGTCGGTCCAGCCGGTGGTGCCGACCACGGCGTGGATGCCGTGCCGTACGCAGTATTCGAGGTTGTCCATGACCGAGGCCGGGGTGGTCAGCTCGACGACGACCTGGGCGCCGGTCTCGGCCAGCGTCTCCAGCTTGTCGCCGCGGCTCAGGGCCGCCACCAGTTCCATGTCCTCGGCGGCCTCGACCGCCCGAACCGCCTCGGACCCGATCCGGCCCTTGGCGCCGAGGACCGCCACGCGCAGCTTGCTCATCTGTTGCTTCCTTACCGAGGGTGCTTTCCGGAGATGATCACTGGTGGTGATCACTGGTGGTGATCACTGAGGGGTGACGCACCGGGGGCGCTCACCTAGAGGTGGTCCGACCGGTGGTGACCGAAGGGTCTGCCGAGGTCCTGCGGGATGCCGGGGTCAGGCCACGGCGTCGTGCAGACGGGTCGCCTGTTTGTCCTTCAGCGGGCCGATGACCGACAGCGACGGACGCCGTCCCAGGACGTCACGGGCCACCGAGCGCACCTCGTCCGGGGTGACCTCCGCGATCCGGGTCAGCATGTCGTCGACGGACATCTGCTCGCCCCAGCACAGCTCACTCTTGCCGATGCGGTTCATGAGCGCGCCGGTGTCCTCCAGGCCGAGGACGGTGGAGCCCTTCAGCTGGCCGATGGCGCGGCCGATCTCCTCGTCGGACAGCCCGTGCTCGGCTACGTGGTCGAGCTCGTCGCGGCAGATCTTCAGCACGTCGTGCACCTGGCTGGGCCGGCATCCGGCGTACACCCCGAACAGGCCGCAGTCGGCGAAGCCGGAGGTGTACGAGTAGACGCTGTAGGCCAGGCCGCGCTTCTCGCGGACCTCCTGGAAGAGCCGCGAGGACATCCCGCCGCCGAGGGCGGTGTTCAGGACGCCCAGGGCCCAGCGGCGGTCGTCGGTGCGCGAGAGGCCGGGCATGCCGAGGACGACGTGCGCCTGCTCGGTCTTGCGGCCGATCAGTTCGACGCGGCCCGCGGTGCGGATCGCGCGCCGGCCGTCACGCGGGGCGATGGGGGCGGCGTCGAGGTCCTTGAGGGCGCCCGCCTTCTCGAAGGCGGCGCGCACCTGGCGTACGACCTTGTTGTGGTCGATGTTGCCGGCGGCGGCGACCACGAGGTGGGTGGGGTCGTAGTGCTTCTTGTAGAAGCGGCGGATGCGGTCGGCGGTGAGGGCGTTGACGGTGTCGACCGTGCCGAGGACCGGGCGGCCGAGGGGGTTGTCGCCGAACATCGTGTGCGCGAACAGGTCGTGCACGCAGTCGCCCGGGTCGTCCTCGGTCATCGCGATCTCCTCGAGGATCGCGCCGCGCTCGACGTCGACGTCCTCCTCCAGGATCAGGGAGCCGGTCAGCATGTCGCAGACGACGTCGATGGCGAGCGGCAGGTCGGCGTCGAGCACGCGCGCGTAGTAGCACGTGTACTCCTTCGCCGTGAACGCGTTCATCTCGCCGCCGACCGCGTCGAGGGCGGAGGAGATGTCCAGGGCCGACCTGCGGGCGGTGCCCTTGAAGAGCAGGTGTTCCAGGTAGTGCGTGGCGCCGTTGAGGGACGGGGTCTCGTCACGGGAGCCGACGTGCGCCCAGATGCCGAAGGTCGCGGAGCGGACCGAGGGCAGGGTCTCGGTGACGATGCGCAGGCCGCCCGGGAGGGTGGTCTTGCGGACCGTGCCGATGCCGTTCTCGCCCTTGATCAGCGTTTGGGTACGGGCGACGGCCCGCGCCTCCGAAGAGGTGCGGGCCGTCGCCTTGGAGCTACGGGACGTCACTGCTCGGCGTCGTCCTTCTTGTCGTCGTCGGCTTCTTCGCCCTCGATCACGGGGATGAGGGAGAGCTTGCCGCGGGAGTCGATCTCGGCGATCTCGACCTGGACCTTCTGGCCCACGCCGACGACGTCCTCGACGTTCTCCACGCGCTTGCCGCCGGCCAGCTTGCGGATCTGCGAGATGTGCAGCAGACCGTCCTTGCCGGGCAGCAGGGAGACGAACGCGCCGAAGGTGGTCGTCTTGACGACCGTGCCCAGGTAGCGCTCGCCGACCTCGGGCATCGTCGGGTTGGCGATGCCGTTGATCGTGGTGCGGGCGGCCTCGGCGGAGGGGCCGTCGGCGGCGCCGATGTAGATGGTGCCGTCGTCCTCGATCGTGATCTCGGCGCCGGTGTCCTCCTGGATCTGGTTGATCATCTTGCCCTTGGGGCCGATGACCTCGCCGATCTTGTCGACCGGGATCTTCACGGTGATGATCCGCGGCGCGTTCGGGGACATCTCGTCCGGCGTGTCGATCGCTTCCATCATCACGTCGAGGATGTGGAGGCGGGCGTCACGGGCCTGCTTGAGGGCGGCGCCCAGGACGGAGGCGGGGATGCCGTCCAGCTTGGTGTCGAGCTGGAGGGCGGTGACGAACTCCTTGGTGCCGGCGACCTTGAAGTCCATGTCGCCGAAGGCGTCCTCCGCACCGAGGATGTCGGTGAGGGTGACGTAGTGCGTCTCGCCGTCGATCTCCTGGGAGATCAGGCCCATGGCGATACCGGCGACGGGGGCCTTCAGCGGCACACCGGCGTTCAGCAGCGACATGGTGGACGCGCAGACCGAGCCCATGGACGTCGATCCGTTGGAGCTCAGCGCCTCGGAGACCTGGCGGATCGCGTAGGGGAACTCCTCGCGCGTCGGCAGGACCGGCACGAGGGCGCGCTCGGCGAGGGCGCCGTGGCCGATCTCGCGGCGCTTCGGGGAGCCGACGCGGCCGGTCTCGCCGGTGGAGTACGGCGGGAAGTTGTAGTTGTGCATGTAGCGCTTGCGGGTCACCGGGGAGAGGGTGTCCAGCTGCTGCTCCATGCGGAGCATGTTGAGGGTGGTGACGCCCAGGATCTGGGTCTCGCCACGCTCGAACACCGCGGAGCCGTGCACGCGCGGGATGGCCTCGACCTCGGCGGCCAGGGTGCGGATGTCGGTGACACCGCGGCCGTCGATGCGCTTCTTCTCCTTGATGACGCGCTCACGGACCAGGGTCTTGGTCAGCGAGCGGTACGCGGCGGAGATCTCCTTCTCGCGGCCCTCGAACTCCGGCAGGAGCTTCTCGGCGGCGAGGGACTTCACGCGGTCCAGCTCGGTCTCGCGCTCCTGCTTGCCCGCGATGGTCAGCGCGGAGGCGAGCTCCGGCTTGACGGCGGCGGTCAGCGCCTCCAGGACGTCGTCCTGGTAGTCGAGGAAGATCGGGAACTCGCCGGTCGGCTTGGCGGCCTTCGCGGCGAGGTCGGCCTGGGCCTTGCACAGGACCTTGATGAAGGGCTTCGCGGCGTCCAGACCGGCGGCGACGACCTCCTCGGTCGGCGCCTCGGCGCCGCCCTCGACCAGCTTGATGGTCTTCTCGGTGGCCTCGGCCTCGACCATCATGATCGCGACGTCGCCGTCCTCCAGGACACGGCCCGCGACGACCATGTCGAAGACGGCGTCCTCGAGCTCGGTGTGCGTCGGGAACGCGACCCACTGGCCGTTGATCAGCGCGACGCGGACGCCGCCGATCGGGCCGGAGAAGGGCAGACCGGCCAGCTGCGTGGACGCGGACGCGGCGTTGATCGCGACGACGTCGTACAGGTGGTCGGGGTTGAGCGCCATGATGGTGGCGACGACCTGGATCTCGTTGCGCAGGCCCTTCTTGAAGGACGGGCGCAGCGGGCGGTCGATGAGGCGGCAGGTGAGGATGGCGTCCTCGGAGGGACGGCCCTCACGGCGGAAGAAGCTGCCGGGGATCTTGCCGGCGGCGTACATCCGCTCCTCGACGTCCACCGTCAGGGGGAAGAAGTCGAGCTGGTCCTTGGGGTTCTTGGAGGCGGTCGTGGCCGACAGCACCATGGTGTCGTCGTCCAGGTACGCCACGGCGGAGCCGGCGGCCTGCTTGGCCAGGCGGCCGGTCTCGAAGCGGATGGTGCGGGTGCCGAAGGAGCCGTTGTCGATGACGGCCTCGGCGTAGTGGGTCTCGTTCTCCACTAGCGTTTTCTCCGTTACTTGTCGTCTTTCGTCCCTCGGCTGCCCGTGTGGCAGGGGGACGGTGGCGGAGAAGCGCTCCGTGCGGTGCGGGCCGGTCTTCGATCGAAGCACCCGGGGCTCGCTTCCCCCCGGGGGCCACTACCGAGGACCGGCGGCGGCTAGGTGCGCTCCTCCTCGTTCTGGTGTCGTGCGTGGTGTCGTGCGTGGTACTGCGTGATGGTGCGTGGTGTGATGTGCGTTGTGCTACCACACTACAAAGCGTGAGTGACACTCCGCACGTTTCCGTACGTACAGCAAAGGGAGCGGCCCCCGATCGTCACGGGAACCGCTCCCTTCACGGCGTCTTACTTGGCGCCCGCCGCACCGCGGCGGATGCCGAGGCGGTCGACCAGCGCACGGAAGCGCTGGATGTCCTTCTTCGCCAGGTACTGCAGCAGCCGGCGGCGCTGACCGACCAGGATCAGCAGGCCACGGCGGGAGTGGTGGTCGTGCTTGTGGGTCTTGAGGTGCTCGGTCAGGTCGGAGATCCGACGGGACAGCAGAGCGACCTGGACCTCGGGGGAGCCGGTGTCGCCCTCCTTGGTACCGAACTCGGAGATGATCTGCTTCTTCACTGCGGCGTCGAGCGACACGTGTACTCCTCGAAGATGTGTGGATGCCCACCGAGTGCCCCCGGTCTGCGTCTCGGGGGTGCTTCCGTTACTCGGGAGGCGGGATCCGCTGGGCGCGGCCTCCGGAGCAGGCGCTCCAGGGGTGCGTACACAAACGGCCGTCACCCACAGTACCAGCAGGCCGGGACCGCTCCGGCACCGGTCGCCGAACCGGGTGGGCGGCACGGGCGCTGCCACTAGGGTGGCGGGTTGGATCATCCGTGCGTCGGGAAGGGGTCGCCGCGCCATGGCGGACGAAACGAACGAGGACGTCAGGGCCCGCAAGGAACGGGAGCGGGACGAGCTGTACGCGCTCGACATCTCCGGGGTGGAGTGGCAGTGCGCGCCGGGTACGGAGGAGCAGGAGGAGCGCGTGGAGATCGCGTACCTGCCGGGCGGGGCCGTGGCGATGCGGTCGTCGCTCGACCCGGACACCGTGCTGCGGTACACGGAGGCGGAGTGGCGGGCGTTCGTGCTGGGAGCCCGGGACGGGGAGTTCGATCTCGAGCCGGCGCCGCACAATGGGGGGCTGGACGTGTAGGAGGGCCGGGCCGGTAGGGCGGTGGGGGTGGATCCGCAGGCCATCCACCCCCACCGCCTTGCGGCTGCTGCTCCCTCGTCCGTACGACTGTTGCTCCCTCGTCCTTGCGACTGTTGCTCCCGCGTCCTTGCGGCTGCTGCTCCCTCGTCTCCGCGACTGTTGCTTCCTCGTCGTTACGGCTACTGCTTCTTCGTGGCCTGGCTCTCGATGCCGAGGACGAGACAGATCCACCTCGACTGGTCCGCGGCCGGGCCGGTGGCGGATCTGACGCCGAAGAAGAGGCGGCCGTTCTGGACGATGACGTCGTTGAAGTCGATCGTGGTGAAAGTCTCGGCTTCGACCGTCAGCTGGAAGTAGAAGTACGGGGTCTCCTCGCCGGTCTCCGGGTCGAGGCTGACGAGCGCGGTGGGCGACAGCCGGTCCTGGCTCTCACGCAGGGCGAGGAGCTGATCGCCGCTCGTTCGCACGGGGATCAGCAGCGTGCTGGTGCCGGACTCGAACTTCCGCGTGGTGTCGCCGGTCGTCAGGTCGAAGCCGATGATCCAGTTGGAGACGGCCTTGTCCCCCATGTCCTTGCTGCGCACGAACACCTGGCCGGCGCCCACGGCGATGGTCGGACAGTCGTCGATCACGAGGTAGTCGCTGCTGTACGAGCACTCCCCCAGATACGTGCCGTTCCGGAGGCTGATGGTGGCACGGTTCTTGCCGTCGGCGTCCAGCGAGAGCAGCTCGGTGAAGCCGGTGTCCCCCGCGGAGACGGCGAGGACGACCGGATCGGTGGACGGGACCGCGACCTCGCGCACGCCCTTCGCCGCCGAATAGGTCCACAGGGTGCGCCCCGTGGCCGGGTCCACCTTGCGCACCTTGTACGTGATGAACTCCCAGGAGTCGACGGGCAGGCTCTCGTCGTCGCTCCAGCACTCCTCGCGGACCAGGAGCGCGCCCCCGCCGGCGGCGCCCCCGTCGTGGCAGGCGCCGGTGTTCGACGTGCTCCACCGCTTCGTGCCGTGGTCCATGGAGTAGGCGACGGTGCCGCGTCCCCACGTCACGGCGACGGTGTCGTGCGTCAGGGTCACGCTCGGCGGGTCCTGGAGCGCGGCGTAGCGGGGAGTGCCCGTGGTTCTCCCGCCGGCAGCGACGGGGAAGTCGTGCGACCAGATCTTGCGGCCGTCGTCGAGGTCGAAGAAGGCGACGTGGTCGCAGAAGGCCTCCTCGTCGGTGCTCGCGCGGTACAGCACGGCGGTGCGGTTCTCGTTGGTGACGTGGCGGGTGTAGCCGCAGATCGGGCCGTCGAGGGCCAGCTTCCACCTCTCGTCCCCGGGTGAGGCGTCGGTGCCGAGGCGGAAGCCGACGAGCGTCTTGTTGATGCCCTTGGCGAGGATCTTGTCCGTGGCCCACATGCCGGGCATCTCGTAGCTCTCCCCGGGGCTCATGTCGTCCACGGAGAGACGGAAGGCCATCACACCGTTGGGACTGGCCGGCGGTTCCTCGACGGTCGCGCGGACGTCGAGCCGGCCGGAGCCGGCGGCGGCCTTCGCCTGGTCCGGTGCGGTGTCGTCGTCACCGTGCCAGAGGAGCCAGCCACCGGTCCCCAGGCCCGCGATCAAGGCGACGGCGAGCACGATCGCCAGCAGTTTGCGGCGGCGTTTGCGCTCGCGGGTCTCCGCGGTCAGGGCGGACTGGGTGTAGACGGAGGGGGGTGGGCCGAAGCTCACACGGAGGTCCTTTGCCTGAAGTTCCTGTACCGGGGGCGGGTCTCGTACCGGAAGTACCGGAAGTACCGGAAGTACCGGAAGTACCGGAAGTACCGGGGGCGTGTGCGGAAGTGCCGGTGGCGGGTCTCGTATTGGAAGCGTGTCCCGGGAAATCCCCAGCCGAAATCCCCAGCCGAAGTGCCTAGCCGACCAATCCCTAGCCGACCATGGAGCGCGCGGCGGTCAGGGCTCCGACCGTCGCGAGGCACAGCGGGACGAGGGTGAGCAGGACGGTGCCCTCGGCGAGATCGAGGAAGCGGCCCCAGAACGGGGACAGGCCCTTCTTCGGGATGATCAGACCGACCGCGGTGATCAGCGCGGTCCCGACGGCGATCGCGGCCGTCAGCCACGCGGTGCGCAGGTCGAGTGCGCCGCTGTCGCCGCGCAGGACGAACTCGGTCACCGCTTCGGCGGGAGGGTTGAGCGCGAGGCCCACCAGCAGCAGGGCGATCGCCGCCATTCCGGCGCCGAGGACACAGACCACCTGGGCCGTGTAGCGGAAGAGACGGGCTCGTACGAGCATGGCCAGACCGGTCGTCAGCGCCAGGAGCTGTGCCCAGACGTTGTCCGAGAAACCGAGGACCGCGGCGACGGCGACCACGACGGCGGCCGTACCGCCCACCAGCCCCAGCAGCATCTCGTGGCCGCGCCGGGCCTGGGCGGCGATGCCTTCGGCGTCCAGGGGCTCGGTGTCCGCCGACTGGGAGGAGTCGAGGTCGAAGGTGTCCTGGGCGGCGGAGCGGGGGGACGCGTAGCCGATGGGCAGGCGGGCGAACCGCGCGGAGAGCCCGGGAAGGAAGGCGACCAGGCCGATCGCGGCCGGGGCGCACACCGATG
Source organism: Streptomyces sp. NPDC059895 (assembly GCF_042731035.1). Classification (NCBI taxonomy): domain Bacteria; kingdom Bacillati; phylum Actinomycetota; class Actinomycetes; order Kitasatosporales; family Streptomycetaceae; genus Streptomyces; species Streptomyces sp. NPDC059895. The sequence goes on along the minus strand of NZ_JBHWKO010000052.1, from coordinate 41,668 downwards.
CGGTGGCGGTGGCCGACGCCTCGGTCAGGATCATCACGAACGTGGCGAGCGCGCCCGCGGCCGACAGGAAGGTCGCCGCCACGAACGGGGCGTCCCCGCTGGGGGTGAGCGCGACCAGGGTGACCGAGGCGATCAGTACGGTCACGCAGCCCAGCAGGAACTGGAGCCGGCCCGGCCCCTGCCCCGCGTCCGGGGCGACGATTCCGGACCCCGCGAGCATCAGGAGCACCAGCGCGCCGAGCCCCAGGGCGACCGCCGACCAGCGGTCGTCGTAGACACGCGCGCGGACGCTCGCGAAGGCGGTCAGCAGCACTCCTAGGCCGCCCGCGATGACGCCGGCCAGGCCGTGCATGTCGTGACGCACGGGGTCGGAGGACCAGAGGACGAAACCGAGCAGGAGCAGGAGCAGGGAGCTCCCGGTCAGGCCGGCGGAGCGCAGCAGGTCGTCGCTCCACAGGTGCCGGTCACGGGCGACGGCCGACGCGACCGCGTCCGACACGTCGTCATGGACGGCGGGAGGCAGCGATTCCCCGAACGGCCTCAGGGCGAGCACCTCGCCGTCGAGGACCCGTGCGTCGGCGAGCGTGCGGGCACCGTCGAGCACCCGGCCGTCGCGGCGCACCAGGTGATACCCGGTCGGGGTGCCGGCCGGCTGGGTCTGGCCCGTCATCCGCAGGATCTCCGGGTAGACGTCGGCTACGGCGATGTCCACCGGAAGCGCTACGTCGATACGGCTGTCCGGCGCTACGACGGTGACTCGGCAGAAGCCTGTCGCCGCGGTCGTACTCACCTTCACTGTCCCCCTGCTTCGCGGATGCGTACGCTGCGGGCGTCACCCTACCGGCCACCGTGTCAGAGGTGACAAGTAGGATCGGGCGAGTGCGGAGGGCAGCCGTCACCACGGGGGTGCCGGTAGGCAACGACTCGTCCGCACAGGGGGATTGATGCTCCGGTGAGCCAGGTCGTCATCAAGCGCCCACCGCGCACGCTGCCGCCCGAAGTGCCCGCGGATGAGCTGCAATTGGAGACTCCTCCCGAACTGCCGCGGGGGCAGCAGGAGGGCGTGCTCATGCAGGTCCTGCCGACACTCGGCATGGGCTCGTCCGTCGTGTTCTACTTCGCGTCTCCGAACGCCCATCCGTTCATGCGGATCATGGGTGTGGTGATGCTGGTCTCGACCGCCGCGATGGTGGTCGCGCAGATCGTCCGGTATCGCCGCGGTACGCAGGGGCAAATGGCCGATGTGCGCCGCGACTACCTCAGGTACCTCGCGCAGACGCGCCGTACGGTCCGCAAGACCGCCCTCAAGCAGCGCGACGCCCAGTTGTATCTGCACCCCGCGCCGGAACAGTTGTGGGCGCTGGTGGCCGAGGGCGGCCGGGTGTGGGAACGCCGGGTCGGGGACGGCGACTTCGGGCAGGTCAGGATCGGCCTGGGCCCGCAGCAGCTGGCCACCCCCCTGGTCGCGCCGCACACCGCGCCGGTCGACGAGCTGGAGCCGCTGTGTGCCGGCGCCATGCAGCGTTTCCTGGCCGTGCACGGCCAGTTGGACGGGTTGCCGGTGGCGTTGTCGCTGCGCGCCTTCTACCACATGACGGTGTCCGGTGACGCGCACGGCACCCAGTCCACCGCCCGTGCGCTGGTGGCCCAGGCCGTCTCGCTCCACTCCCCCGACGACCTCGTGGTGGCGGTGGTGGCCGCGCCCGGCGCCGTCGCCCGCTGGGACTGGACGAAGTGGCTGCCGCACTGCCAGGTGCCGGGCCAGTTCGACGGTTCCGGCACGCGCCGGCTGTTCGGTGACGATCTCGGGGAACTGGAACAGCTGCTGACGTCCCGTCTGGACGGCCGGCCGCGTTTCAGCCGCGACGGCCAGCCCGTGCTGGACCAGCCGCACATCCTCGTGGTCCTCGACGGCGGCATCGTCCCTCCGACCTCCGCGTTCGCCGCGGCCGAGGGTCTCCAGGGCGTGACGATCGTGGAGGTCGTCTCCGGTGACCTCGACCAGCCGCGCGGTGACCTGTCGATCGTCGTACGCCCCGAGCGGCTGTGGCTGGACTCCGGGGGCGGAACCGCCTACGAGGGCGTACCGGACTCGCTGTCGCTGCCCGCCGCCGAGGCGCTCGCGCGGCAGTTGGCTCCGCTGCGCATGGGCAGCGGCGGGGACGACGACGAGCCGTTGCTCGCCAACCTGGACTTCACCGATCTGCTGGGGCTCGGTGACGCCGCCTCGGTGGACGTGGCCCGCACCTGGCGGCCGCGTTCGACGCCGGAGCGCCTGCGGGTCCCGATCGGCGTCGGCGAGGACGGCCAGCCCGTGATGCTGGACCTGAAGGAGGCCGCCCAGGACGGCATGGGCCCGCACGGCCTGTGCGTGGGCGCCACCGGTTCCGGCAAGTCGGAGCTGCTGCGCACGCTCGTGCTGGGCCTCGCGGTCACGCACTCCTCCGAGACGCTGAACTTCGTCCTCGCGGACTTCAAGGGCGGCGCGACCTTCGCCGGCATGTCGCAGATGCCGCACGTCGCCGCCGTGATCACCAACCTCTCCGACGATCTGACGCTCGTCGACCGCATGGGCGACGCGATCCGCGGTGAGCTGCAGCGCCGGCAGGAGCTGCTGCGGGCGGCCGGCAACTACGCCAACATCCACGACTACGAGAAGGCGCGGGCCGCCGGTGCGCCGCTGGAGCCGCTGGCCTCCCTCGTCCTCGTGATCGACGAGTTCAGCGAGCTGCTCACGGCGAAGCCGGACTTCATCGACATGTTCATCCAGATCGGCCGTATCGGCCGTTCGCTGGGCGTGCACCTGCTGCTGGCGTCGCAGCGTCTGGAGGAGGGCCGGCTGCGGGGCCTCGACACCTATCTGTCGTACCGGATCGGTCTGCGCACGTTCTCGGCCGCCGAGTCGCGTGCGGCCCTTGGGGTGCCGGACGCCTACCACCTGCCCTCGATTCCCGGCTCCGGCTACCTGAAGTTCGGTACGGACGAGATGGTCCGCTTCAAGGCGGCCTATGTGTCGGGCACGTACCGCGCGGGCGCTCCGGAGGTCACCCAGGGCAGGATGCCGATCGAGCGCCGGCCAGCCGTGTTCACGGCGACGCCGGTCCCGGTGGTGTACGCCGCTCCGGATCCCGCGCAGCCCCAGCCGGCCACCCGGCAGGACGACGACGCGCTGGCCGACACCGTGCTCGACGTCATCGTCCAGCGGCTGGAGGGCCAGGGCGTTCCGGCCCACCAGGTATGGCTGCCCCCGCTGGACCAGGCGCCCACTCTGGACCAGCTGCTGCCGGCCCTTTCGGTCTCCGGTCAGCGCGGCCTGCAGCCGCCGGAGTACGCGCGCCCCGGTGGTCTGGCGGTCCCGCTCGGCCTCATCGACAAGCCGTTCGAGCAGAAGCGCGAGGTGCTGTACGCGGACTTCTCCGGCGCTGCCGGCCACATGCTGGTCGTGGGTGGTCCGCAGTCCGGCAAGTCGACGCTGCTGCGCTCCCTCGTCGCCTCCTTCGCGCTCACGCACACCCCGCACGAGGTGCAGTTCTACTGCCTGGACTTCGGCGGTGGCGGACTGACCTCGGTGGCCGACCTGCCGCACGTCGGCGGCGTGGCCTCGCGGCTGGACCCGGAACGCGTGCGGCGTACCGTCGCGGAGGTGGCCGGCATCCTCAACCGCCGCGAGCAGTTCTTCCGCACCCACGGCATCGACTCCATCGGCACCTACCGACGGCGCCGCGCGGCCGGTGAACTGCCCGGCGAGGCATGGGGGGACGTCTTCCTCGTCATCGACGGCTGGGGCAGCTTCAAGAACGACTACGAGGGCCTCGACGGCGTCGTCACCGACCTCGCGGGCCGCGGCCTGGGGTACGGCGTCCACGTCGTGCTCTCCGCGTCGCGGTACATGGAGGTGCGGGCGGTCCTCAAGGACCAGGTGCTCGGCCGACTGGAGCTGCGTCTCGGCGACGCGATGGACTCCGAGTTCGACCGCAAGGTCGCGCAGAACGTGCCGACGGGGGTGCCCGGTCGTGGCCAGGTCCCGCAGAAGCTGCACTTCATGTCGGCGCTTCCGCGCATCGACGGGTCGTCGGCGGCCGCGGACCTCACGGACGCCACGGCACAGCTCGTGCAGGCCGTGAAGGGCAACTGGCAGGGACCGGCGGCACCGACCGTACGTCTCCTGCCCCGCAAGCTGCCCGCCGACCGCCTGCCCAAGGGGCAGGAGTTCCCGCAGCACGGCATCGCGATCGGTATCGACGAGGCGAACCTGGAACCGGTCTTCGTCGACCTCGACACCGATCCGTTCTTCCTCGTCTTCGGTGAGAGCGAGTCGGGCAAGACCAACCTGCTGCGCCTGATCGCGAAGCAGATCGTGGAGCGCTACACGCCGGCCGAGGCCCGGATCGTGGTCGGTGACTACCGGCGCACCATGCTGGAGTCGGTTCCGGAGTCGCACCTCCTGGAGTACGCCCCGATGGCCTCGGCGATGCAGGTCCACATGGACGCCGTGCGGCAGTTCATGGAGATGCGCACGCCCAAGCCCGACATCACACCGCAGCAGCTTCGTGATCGCAGCTGGTGGACCGGCCCGCAGCTGTTCGTCATCATCGACGACTACGAACTGGTCGCCACCAGCTCCGGCAATCCGCTGTCGCAGCTCGTGGAACATCTGCCGTTCGCGCGGGACGTGGGCATCAAGTTCATCATCGCCCGCAGCGCGGCCGGTGCCTCGCGCGCCATGTACGAGTCCTTCATGCAGCGCGTCAAGGAACTCGGCGCACAGGGCGTCGTGTTGTCCGGCGACCCGAGCGAGGGCGACGTCCTCGGCAACGTCCGGGGCCGGCCGATGCCGCCGGGCCGCGGCGTGTTCGTGTCCCGCAAGCGCGGTACGTCGCTTATCCAGGTGGGCTTGCTTCCGCAACGCCATTAGAGTGATGCGGCGAGTCCTGTCCCGTCTTGACTGGACGGACTCGCCTTGAGTGAACGGGGAGGCTGCTGAGGTGAGTGAGAACGGGGGCGGCGCCGAGGGAAATGGCGCGCCGGACACAGGCAAGTCGTTCGACACCCTGTACAACGTCAACCCTCAGATGGCGCTGGACATCCAGCACGGCGCCATGGAGGACTTCAAGAAGCGCGTCGACGAGCTGCTCATCGAGCTCGACAAGTCCGAGGCGGCACCGGGCAAGGTCGGCCAGGACCGTCTGTCCCGCGCCCAGCTGGGCTCCGCCGACTTCAAGGAAGCACAGTTCCTCTACGACTCCTACGCCATCGTGCACGACGAGTTGGAGAACCTCTCCAAGGCGCTCAACGCACAGATCGAGGGCATGGGGCTGGCCGTGCACGCCTCGCGCGTGGGCTACGAGAACCTGGACACGGACATCCAGGCGCGGATGAGGGCGGTCAACGCGGAGGCGGAGAAGTACTACGTGGCTGAACGGGATCCGTACGTCGAGCAGCGGACCACCGACACCCCGGCGTCCACGTCCACCGGCGAGGAGGGGCTGTAATGGCGGACCAGCCCAAGCGTGCCGAGCCGGCGCTCGCACGGACGGACTTCGAGTCCATGACGCACGAGCAGTTGGCCGCGATGATCGACGCCGCGAGCTCGGAGGGCGCGTCCCACCTCGCGGGCAAGCTGTCGAAGGCCGCGTCGACGATCACCAAGATCGGCGACGACCTGATGAAGCACGTCAAGGGACTCGAATGGCAGGGCGAGGGCGGTGACGCCTTCCGCGACTGGGGCGGCCAGACCGCCAGCGCCACGCTTCGCCTCGGTGAGTACGCCGAGGTGGCCTCACGGTGGATGGAGACGGTCTCGCAGGCCGTCGCCGAGGCCAAGGCGGCGATGCCGAAGGTCTCCGAGACGACCCAGGCCCAGGCCGACCTCGCCGACGCCAAGAGCACGATCACCGCGGCCAAGCAGCCGGGCGCCTCGAACGACCCCGACGCCCGGAAGCTGGCCCAGACCGCCCAGACGGACGCGACCGCGGCACAGGGCCGGATCGACGCCGCCCGCGCCGAGGCGATCCAGCAGATGCAGAGGCTTGCTCAGGCGTACGAGTACTCGGCTCAGCAGGTGAACAGTGTGGAGCCGCCTACGTTTTCGCCGCCGGCGGAGCACATGGATGCCAAAGAGTGGAAGGGCACCAAGGACGGTGTCCAATATGCATCCCTTGGTTCCTCAGGTGGGTCAGGAACATACACAGGGACTTCCACGGACGGGACTAGCGGGAACACCGCCAAAGCGCATGCCACCAATTCGTCGGGCGTCCACTCCACTGCAGTGACGGCCACTGCGGAACGCGATCACTCACAACCCGTTTCCATGGGGATCGACGGCACGACCACACTTCCACAGACCACGGTGCCCGCAACCACGGCCACAGGGCCACAGACCGGTGCGCTTCGTCCGGAAACCGTGTCGCCCTCACAGCCAGCCCCTGTTCCTCCTCTTTACAGCGGTAGCGCAGGGGGATCAGGACCTGCGTCGTCCGGGCGCCTTCCGGCAGCCACGCGATCTTCCGTGGTGCCAGGTCAGGGCACTGGCAAGGGGGGCATGGCGCGTCTGCCACGGGAGACCGGCATCGTGGGAGGTCGCCCGGTGACACCCACTTCCAGCCGCCCGACCGGCAGCATCCCGCGTGGCACAGTCATCGGTGGCAGCGGCACTCAGGGCCGAACGCCGATGATGCGCGGCATGTCTCCGGGGTCGCCAGGCGGAGGCAACGCCGGCGGTCAGGCAGGCGTGACAGGCGGACGACGACTCGCCTCGGAGACCGGTGGTGTCGTGGGCAGCCGCCCGGGTCAACCGGGTCGCACCGGTACCCGCGCGTTCACGCCTGGTGGGTCAGGACTCGTACGCTCCTCCAACTCCGCCGGTTCGGCTCACGGTCCGAACGGGCGCCCTGGAGCAACAGCTGCCCCAGGCCGGTCCTCGGCCAAGGGCAGGGATGAGCAGCGGGACCGTCGGCCGGACTACCTGGTCGAAGAGGAAGAGACCTGGACCCCCGGCAATCGCCGTGTACTTCCGCCGGTCGTCGACTGATCCCGCTCACGTTCCCCTACTGGAAGGCATATGCGAACCAGCAGTAAGCGCACACTACGACCTGTCCCGGCGGTGTCGGCGGCTCTGGGCCTACTGCTGGTGGGCATCGCTGCGACTCCCGCCCATGCCGAGTCGGTCCGGGCAAGGCAGTGGTACCTCGACGCCATGCAGGCCGACGAGATGTGGAAAGTCAGTACCGGCCGTGGCATCACGGTGTCGGTCATCGACTCAGGAGTCGATGACACGTTGGCTGACCTCAAGGGTCAAGTTCTGGACGGCAAGGATTACTCGGACCAATCAGGCGACGAGCACACTGATCTCGCCAATCACGGCACAGGTATCGCCGGCCTCATTGCAGCCACCGGCGCACGAGGAGCCGAAGACGGTACCTTCGGGCTCGCTCCAGACGCCAAGATCCTTCCCATCCGGATGCGCTACGCGACAGAGGATTTCGGTCAGGTCGATAACAAAGCCGAATACTCCCGCGTTCTCACCCAAGCGATCCGCTACGCAGCGGACACCGAGGCACAGATCATCAACATCTCGATGAGTAGTTCCAACGCGCCGGGCACCAAGAACGTCGGGACGCCTGAACTCGCATCAGCTGTGAAGTACGCCTTGGACAAGGGCAAGTTGATCTTCGCCGCTGTCGGGAACAGCGGAAACACATCGAACTTGCCTCAGTATCCGGCATCGACGCCCGGCGTTGTCGGAGTCGGCTCGATCAACGAAGACATTGAGCGCAGCACATTCTCACAGCGAGGGGCGGAGGTGGACGTCACGGCCCCCGGTGAGAACATGCTCCACGCCTGCGTGGGTGGGACACAGGTATGCCAAGGCGAGGGAACCAGTGACGCCACAGCGATCGCTTCGGCGTCTGCCGCCCTCATCTGGGCCAAGCACCCCACCTGGACCAACAACCAGGTCCTCCGGGTCCTCATCAACACGATGAAGGGCAACGAGGACAGCTGGACCCGCAACGACGACTTCGGCTACGGCGTGGTCCGGCCCCGGGTCGCCCTGACGGACCCCGGCGATCCCGGCGCGGCCGACGAGTACCCGCTTCCGGATCTGGCGGCGGCCACCTCAGCGTCTCCGTCCCCCGCAGCGTCCCAGTCCACGGGCTCGGCGAAGGACGACAGCAAGGCGGAGGACGAGTCGGCGTCCGCGGCGGCTGGCACCGGTGACGGCGGAGGCTCGCCACTGTGGATCGCCCTGGGAATCGGAGCCGCCGCTCTCCTCGGTGCCGCGGTTGCCGTCCCGATGGTGCGCGCCCGCAGACGGCAGACCGCTCAACCGACCATCGCTGCCGTTCCGCCCGCACATCCCCCGTACATGCCCCAGCAGCAGCCGTACCCGCCGTTCGGGCATCCGCAAGGTCATATCGCCGGCCCGCCGCCCTCTGATGGAACGGCCGACCCGGGCCGCCCGTCGGCACGCTGAGCGGCGAACTACCAGTTGCCGGTGACAACGCGAAGGAAACGACGTGTCGTTCGATGAAATGTGGGGCCAGGCTCGTAGTTCGGCTGTGGCTCGCCAGGAGAGCAGCATGCAGCTCAATCAGCTGGCTGCGGACGGCGGTGGGGGCGGTGGAGCAACCGGCGGCAGCGACTACACAGTGACGTCTCCCGACCTCAAAGCCGTTGGAAACGACGCCCAGGAACTGTTCCACCTCTTCCAAGTGGACGCCTTCCACGCGGGCGCGCAGACCGACAAGGCGGCGAAGGACCTGGACGGAGACGGCTTCCTGACGGGCTCGGCCCTGTCGACCGCGTGGGACACGTGGCGGTCCCAGGCGGAGGCGTTGCTCAGCGCCTGTGCCCACATTCACAATCATCTTGAGGACACCGTCGTCACACACGTGAAGCACGAGGAACTCCTCGTCACCAACCTCTCCGTACAGCAGATCGACAAGCACTTCAAGTGAGGCAGCAGTCATGGTGACCTTTGACCACCTTCTCCACGCCCACTTGAGCGGCCTCAAGGATGCGGTCGACGACTGGACGGAAACGGTCAAAAAGCTGGAGACTCTCGAGGAGTCAGCGAACAAGGGAATGCTCAAGAAGGCAGAGAAGGCCGATTGGGCGGGCGAGAACGCTGTCATCACTCTGCCCTTCGTGAAGAAGACAGCAAAGGAGTTCGGAGACGCCGCCAAGGAAGCGACGAGCATTCGGAACATCCTCCGCGATGCCCTGTCCGAGTTCAAGACGGCCAAGGCAGATCTGGCCAGGGTGGTCGAAGAGGCACCCGGCAAAGGGATCCGAATCGACCCGGACGGAGTCGTCAGTTACCAAGTCCACCCGGATCGCCGGAGCAAGGACTACGACGGACCCGAACCCAAGGAAGCCGATTTCGAGAAGGTGCGTGCTGACATCCAGGCGGCCCTCGACAAAGCAGCAGAGGCCGATGAAGTGGCCGCCCGTGCTCTGAGCACCCTGGTCGGCAAGGACAAGAACAACTTCTCCGGCACCGAGTACAAGTCGCTGGACGACGCCGAGAAGGCCCAGGAGATCGCAGACGCCAAGGAGTTTGTCGCGATCGCCAAGAAGGGGGCGGAGGCATCCGCCACGGAACTCGCCCACGCGAACGACCTGCTCGAACAGCACACAGGAGACAGGCTGTTCGCGGAGAAGGTCGCCACGGGAATGGGCGGTAAGGGGACCATGACCTTCTGGGCGTCGGTCGTGGACTCCCACCAGGGCAATCTGCCCAAGAACGAGCTCAAGACTCTCAAGAACCTTCAGAAGAACCTGAGCCTCACCTTGGCGGAGGCGTCGCACTCCAACAGCAAGGAGATGCAGCAGTGGAAGCGGGACATCATCGAACTCGGTGATCAGCAGTTCATCACCGACCCCACGAAGGACACGACAGGCCCCTACGGATTCCAACTCACCAGCAGTCTGATGCGCGAAGGTGAGTTCGACACCAAGTTCCTCAACGACTACGGCGACAAGCTGTACAACTTCGAGAAGAACTTGAATGCTCCTGAGCTGTGGGCCAGCGGCGGGCAGTACTATGACGCGCTGAACTTCGATGCCGCCAAGAATGACGACGGCAAGGACCCGATGACCGGATTCCTGGAAGCTCTCGGTCACAATCCGGAGGCATCGACGAAGTTCTTCGAGAACACGGAGCACTTCAACTACCTGACCGGCGTCGAGACAAAGAACGGACCCGAGCCGCGAATCTGGCCACAGGACAGCGCCGACTTCGTTTCGAACCCCGATCAGGAGAAGGAGCTTCCGGGCTTCGACTCCCTCGGACACGCGCTGGAAGCGGCCACCACCGGACACAACTACGAGGACGGCCCGTCGCCCGAGACCTCTGCCCACTCCAAGGAGCAGGCAGCGATCATGAATCGCATCGTAGGCACCATGTCGGAGCATCCTGAACTTGTTCGCGAAGGCATGGGAGACAGCTTCGGCCGGATCTCCGCCGAGTACATGTCGGACATCCACCGCGCTCTGGACCCGAACAAGGGGAGCCTGGAGTCGATGTTCCCGAACAGCGGAACAGACGCAGGTCTCAACGAACGAGACGTCACCCGATTCCTGCACACGGTCGGGCAGGACCCTGATGGTTACGCGGCCATCAACCTGGGCCAGCATCAGTACACGGCGAGCATCCTCGACTTCCATGCCCAGCACCCCGATGTGTACGTCAACAGCCTCACGGGCGACCGTCAAGAGGCCATGAACAGTGTCGTGACCAGCATCTCCAGGGACGCCGGAGAAATCGAGGGGATCATCGGCGCCGGCCGCGACTTCGCCCTCGAAGAGGGTGTCGTAGAAGACGACGAGGCTTACAACAAGGCCCTGGGTAAAGCCGGGACCTGGGCTGGTGGACTTGTCGGTATCGGCATCGGCATCGGCACCTCGCCTTGGGTGGGGCCGACAGGCATCGTCGCCGGCGGACTTCTCGGCACGGCGACCGGCGATATCCTCAACGGAATTGTTGCCGGCAATCAACGAGACGGGCTTCCCGACCAGATTTACCGCAACGGTGAGGACTGGGAGGCTCTCAAGAACGATACGGTCTACACAACGAAGCAGTCTCTCTCCGCCACTGCGCTGAGGGACAGCTCTGATCTCGGGTTGTTTGAGTCCACCGCCGCCACGGGCGTGGACGACGGTTTTGGACAGGCGCGAAACAACGTGGGGAAGTACATCGGGGGCGAAGCCTCCAGCACACTTCCACCAGGATGAGGGATTTCTTCCAGTGAAAACAAAACTGACTGCCGTGCACGTCGCCCTCGCCTCGGCACTGGCCGTTCTGGTCGGTGCCGGCGGTGGTTACCTCATCGCCGAAACCACGTCTGGCGACGCCGTCTCGGTCACATGGCAGAACTCCTGCCCCAACCTCGTCGAGAGCTCGGGCGCCGACGAGGCAGCCACTCGACTTGTAGGATCGGGGGATTCGGTCAGCTCACGATCATCGGATTCGTCCTCAATCGCCAGTTATACATCCTCATGTTTCGTTTACATCGGCAAGGAAGCCGCTCTGATTGCCACTGCGGAACTCGCTCAGGGCGGCGATGTCGAGACGTGGGAAGAGACACTGTCCGGCAATAAAGAGATCGGCTCCAAAAATGAGCGGCAGTATTTCACCGTCGGAGGTGAAGGCAAGGGTATTTCTGCGCCCAGTTCCGCCGCCATCTATCTGAAGTGCGCTCCTTCCGGATCGAAGATCACCGGCACCACCCTGAGCATCGTGGTCTCGTCCACCTCGAGCGAGGACTCGACATCACGCCGTTCCGATGTCGCAGAAGTCGCGGTTTCCTTCGCCAAGCATGCGCAGACGGGGGCCCACTGCTCGGACCCGATCACGATCCCTGACGGCGCACCGAACCTCTCCGCGAGTTAGAAGTGCCCAGTCAAGCCTTACGGGGGAAATTCCGCACATGACCGGCGCAGCCGTCTTCTTCTTCCTTGTCGCCGCCGTCTGCACAGCGTTGGCCCTGGTCGATCAACGCAAGCTGAACCGGCGTCTCGCAGCATGGCGCTACCGTAATCCGGGGGCGAATGCACCGTCGGACCGGGCCCTCGCATGGCAGCGGGTGGTGTTGTTCTCCGCAGCGGGTGTGATGGCGTTCCAGGGGTGCGATGTCGTCAATGCCTCCGACAAGAACTCGTGGAACCAGGAAGAGCTCCGTCAGGCAGTCAAGCAGGCTGCCTCCCGGCTCGAGGAAGAGCCTCATCTGGACGACCGGTACAGCGACTTCTCGTATCTGATCGAGAGTGAGGTCGGCGACGCCGGCAAGGGAGAGGGGCCGGCTTATGCCCTGGAAGTCGAGACTGCTGGTGCGGGATCGAACAAGTACACCATCACGGCAGACGGTGTGGACGAGTCCTTCTGTATGCGCATCTCCCAGGCGGAGTCCAGCGAGGGGGGATTGACCGTTCCCGGAGTCGGGGACCAGCCTGGCACGTTCGTGCCTGAATATGACCTCGAAGCCACGGTGGACGAGGGCAGCTGTTGATCAGGGCGCGGCATCACCAGCAGCGCGGGGAGGCGATGGGCGGCACCGCCTCCCCGCTGCGTCTCAGCCGGACACTTCGTGCCGGTCACCCGGCCCTGTCGGGGCGCACGCCGGAAAACAAAAGAGGTGGAGGCGGCGCCCGGCGCCGCCTCCACCTCCCGTCCGATACCTGCTCAGCCGCCCATCAGCATCCGGAACCGCGACGCGTTCCCGTGGTCCGTGTCCGAGTAGCCGATGACCGACTCGTCCAGGAGCCTCGCGATGGCGTTGAGCTTCTCGCACATCTGGGCCATCTGGTCGTTGCTGGAGCTCTGGATCGTGCCGTAGGCGCTCCGCGCCTCGCCCTCCCAGGTCTCGGCGACCGCCTTGACCCTGGTCATCAGCGTCTCCAGGCCCTCGGTCAGATCGGTGGCCGTCTTGCGGACGTCGACCGCGGCCTGGGTGACGGTGTCGTAATTTACTGCTGTGCGTCCGGCATCGCTCATGGTCAGGTTCTCCTCAGTGGCGTGGGACTGCGGCTCAGGCGATCTCGGTGATGCGGCTCTTGACCTCGTACGAGTTGTCGACCTTGCGGATCTCCGAGATGCGTTCCTGCTCCTGGGCGCTGAAGCCCTTGACGCTCATGCGCATGACCTCTTCGAGGTCGACAAGGTTGTCCTGAAGCTTCTTCAGGTTCTGGTTCACACCGCGCTGGACGGTGTCGAACTCCTTGCTGGCCGCGCCCTTCCAGCCCGCTTGGATCATGTCCACGACCCTGTTGAGGGACGTCACACGCTCACTGACGTTGGTGTGGAAGTCACGGATCTTGTTGGCGAGGTCCGTGAGTTCCGCATCGCTGTAATTGACGCTCATGGGTTTCCTGCCCTCCTCCTGATGCGACGGTGGCTCGTCGCCACCGTGCCGGGTCGCCGTGGATGGGTATCCAGGCCGTCCTGGCGGGCAAGATGCTGCGACTGCCGCGCGGTGCGCGGTTGCAGCGTCGCACCGCCCCCGTGTGTATCACTCATGTGATACCACCGGACACTCTAGTCACTTGCCGTGGTGCTTCCAACTGCAAAGTCCCGGACAGCAGTTCCTGCTTGCCGGACTGGCTTCTTCACAGTGGATTCACGCCGAGAGACCCTTCCCGCGTCGGCGGCGCAGGTCCCGTGCCGCGATGGCCGTGCCGGCGATGACGGCCATCAGCGTCACGGTGATGCCCAGGGCGTAGGTGGCGTACCGCTCGTCGCGCTCCTGGGACGTTTCCGCCAGGGAGAACGGGGCGACGTCGGGGGCGGCCGCCCTGGTCGGGCCCGGGTCGGGAGTCGGAGAGGACGCGGGATCGGCCACGTCGGACTCCTGGACGGCGCGCACCGGGTCCACCACGCCCCAGCCGACGAAGTTGTCGTGGCCGTTGACCACGCGCTCTGCCGTCTGTTCGATCTGGGTGACGATCTGGGCCGGGGTCCAGTCGGGGTGCTTCTCCTTGAGGAGGGCCGCGACCCCGGCGACGAAGGGCGCGGAGAAGCTGGTTCCGTTGTCCGTGCACTGGCCTCCGCCGGGGACCGTCGAGACGATGTCCACGCCGGGCGCGGCGACGCCCACGAAGGTGCCCGACTGCGAGAAGGAGGCGCGTTCGTTGTTGCGGTCGGAGGAGGCCACGGCGAGCACACCGGGGAAGGCCGCCGGGTAGGTGTTCTTGACCTCGCCGTCCAGGCCGTCGTTGCCCGCCGAGGCGACGATCACGACCCTCGCGGCGATCGCCTTGCGTACCGCTTCGGCAAGGGCGGAGGTGGCCGACAGGGGCTTGGTGGTGTCCTGGGAGACGTTGATGACATCGGCGCCCTGGTCGACGGCGTAGGTGATGGCCTGGGCCATGGTGTCGGAGTCGCCGCTGTTGTCGGCGTCGTTCTGCCGGATGGGGATGATGGTCGCGTTCGGGGCGAGCCCGACGAAGCCGGTGTCGTCGGCGGGCCGTGCCGCGATGATGCCCGCGACCTTGGTGCCGTGGCCGACCTCGTCGTTCGTGGGGTCGGCGCCGCTGCCCTCGGTGAGGTAGTCACGGCCGGCCTCCTTGTCGACCGCCGAGGCGAGCTGGGGGTTCTTGTCGTCGACGCCCGTGTCGATGACCGCCACCCGGACGCCCTTGCCCTTCTGGGTGCCCTGCCAGAGCTCGTCCAGCAGGACACGCTGCAACGACCAGGGACGGCCCTTGATCGGGTCGGCGGGGAAGGTGCACTCGCCACTGCCGTCCAGCCGTACGGCGTGGCGCGCTCCCCCGGGGGAGGCGCTCGGGCAGGCGCCCAGCGTGGTCAGCACCGCGGCCGCGGCCAGCAGGGCCGTCTTCGAAGGCGACACCGGTACGTCGCTCCTGTCCTTTTGTCCGTGAGTTTCGAAGATCCGCCGGGGGTGCGTCCGCGGATCTGCGGGTCCGGGGGCCCGTGTCACGAACCCTGGGGCTGCCGGGCGCTGTTGGTGTCCAGGCGGGGCCCCTTCGCCAGGAACTCCGACCAGACCAGGGGCACCTTGGCCGGACTGACGTTCTCGTAGCCGAGCTTGACCTGCGCCTCGCTGGGCTCGGGTGTGCCGTCGGACGTCTTCTTGCCGTCGGCCCCGATGTTCGACTTGTCGCTGTCGCTGTCCCCGTTCGCCTGCACGGCATAGCGCAGCCCCGTGTCGGTCACGAGGAACAGGGATCCGGCGTCGGACTCGGTGCCCTGCGACTGCGTGTAGAGCAGGCCGGTTCCCGGTGTGACATAGGTGCTGGTGCCGTCGGCCGTGATCTCGGCGGGGTACGCGGTGCCCGCCCAGGTGCTGAGCGTCGTCGTGTTGCCGTCGTCCACGTCCCGCAGGACGCTGCACACGGTGTCGCGTCCGGAGCCGGTGGCGGAGTTGACCTGGCGGGCACGCTGCGAGGGCCAGTCGGCGGCCTGGCCGGAGAAGGACCCGGTGTCGGCGGTGAAGTCCTGAAGGCCCACGGTACGGGCCTCGCCGTTCATGTTCAGCGCGGCCGTCTGCGGCGAGTTGATCAGCAGCCAGGCGGTGAACTCGGTGATCGGCTGGACCGCCCCCGGCACCACCACGAAGTACTTCGTGCCCTCGCCGGTCTCGGACTTGAGGACCATGCCGACCTTGTTCTCGTCCGCCGAGAGGTTCCCCGGCACACCGGCGGCCTGGCCGACGGTGGCGGGAAGCCGGGGGAAGCTGATCGGCGCGCCCTGGTGGAGGGTGGCGAGCCACTCCTTAGTGACCAGTTGCGGCTTGCGGGAGCCCACGAGCGCGGTGGTCAGCGCGTCGGACTCGCTGCCCGTGACGGCGTACGACGTGCCCTTCGCGTCGACCAGGTACCGCTCGCCGGTGCGGGTCTTCACGTACAGCACGTCGCCGCCGGAGAGCCGCTGGGAGCCGTCGGTCCTGTCGGCGTCCCGCTGCGCGAGGACGAAGGTCGCCTGCTGAACGGTGTCGCCCTTGCCTCCGGGTTGCTCACAGACGGCCCAGCGCTTGGCCTTCCCGGCCTCGTCGGCGGAGGGCAGCCGGTCCGGTGCGTAGGGGATGCCGAGGATCGGGCCGCGCGGCAGTTCGCCGGAGTCCAGGATCGAGTCGCTGACCTGGATCACCTGGTAGTCGGCGTCCTTCATCAGCAGACGGGCCGACGCCAGGTTCAGGACCGGATGCAGCCGGGCGACCTTGTCCGTCTTGAGGACGACGTACCGCGTCGTCGACTGCTTGCCGACGATCACGCGGGTGCCGGGCTCGTCCCAGCCGCTGGGGGCGGTGGGCTGAAGCATGCCCCAGGCCCCGAAGACCGCCAGGGTGAGCGCCCCGGCGATCATGCCGGGCACGACGGCACGCAGCGGTCGGGGCGCCCCCTCCTCCGACCCCCACGGTGAGGGCTGGAGAAAGGCCGCGAGGGTGCGACGCTTCGCGAACGTGTAGGCGTTGAGTTCGTCCCGCCGTGATGCCATGAGTGCCTGTTTCTCCCCGTAGCACACCCGGCGGGCCGAGTCCCCCGCCGCCCGATGTCAGACCGGCCCCCTACTATGCCTGGTATCCGCGAGGACTTGTGGAGCGGGTAGGGTGCCCGGGCCTCAAGAGGCCTGTGGATGCCGGGATTCCAGCAAGTTGTGAGCAAAACGGGGGGATGGCGTGATGGCTTCCGCGACGCGGGCCCGATCGCGTGGCCGGGTGCAGGGGCGGGACTCCTCGGCGCCCGCCCGGGGACCTGAGCCGGGGCAGCCGGCTCCGGGCGAGCGGACGCGGGACGGCGGCGCGCTCCACCTGAGAACCCGCCGGGGACGGGGCGGTTCGTTCCGGCTGCAACGTCTCGTCCTGCTCGAACTCGCCGGCGCTGTCCTCCTGGTCGGCTGGGTGATCGACCCGATCGCGCTGATTCCGTCGGCCGTGCTCGCCGTCCTGCTGGTGGCTCTCGCGTTCGTCCGCCGACGGGGCCGTACGCTGCCCGAGTGGCTGGCGACGGCCCGGGCACTGCGCGCACGGCAGCGGCGGGCCGCGCGGCTGGTCCTGCCGGAAGACACCGAGCCGGGACTGGTGCCGGCCGTGGAGTGCGACCCGAGTCTGCGGACGTACGCGTACGGCCCCCGGGACCGCAAGCAGGTCGGGATCATCGGCGACGGGACCTTCGTGACCGCCGTGCTCCAGGTGGAGGCCGACGCCACCGCGCTGCGGGCCGAGCGCGACCGGCAACCGCTGCCGCTCGCGCTGGTGCGGGACGCCCTGGAGGTGGACGGCATCCGGCTGGAGTCGGCGCAGATCGTGCTGCACACGCAGCCCGCGCCCGCGCTCCACCTGCCGAAACAGTCCGTCGCCGTCGCCAACTACGCGCCTCTTCAGGAGCAGACGGGTGCTCCGGCGGTGCGCATCACCTGGATCGCCCTGAAACTCGACGCGGAGCTGTGCCCGGAGGCCGTGGAGGCGCGCGGTGGCGGGCTGATCGGCGCGCAGAAGTGCGTCGTACGGGTCGCCGACCACCTCGCGAGCCGGCTGACCGGCGCCGGGTTCCTGGCGAACGTGCTCGACGAGGAGGAACTGGTCACCGCCATCACCACCTCGTCCTGCGCCAACCCGCTGGTGACGGCGGAGGCCGGGCGCTCCGGCACGCGGGAGCGCCGTACCGAGGAGTCGGGCCGGAGTTGGCGCTGCGACAACCGCAGGCACACCGTGTACTGGATCCGCAGATGGCCCCAACTGGGCGGCCGGAGGGCGCCGTCGCTCCCGCAGTTCCTCGCGCTGGTCACCGCGACCCCGGCGCTCGCCACCACCTTCAGCCTGACGCTCGCGCGCGCGGAGCGCAACGAGATCTCGCTCAACGGCCATCTGCGGGTCACCGGGCGCAGCGCGGACGAACTGACCGCAGCGCGCCGCGCGTTGGAGGGCGCCGCCCGGCACGCCGGTGCCGGGCTGGACCGCCTCGACCGTGAGCAGCTGCCCGGCGTGCTCGCCACACTGCCCCTCGGAGGTGCACGGTGACGTCCATGACGCCCCGGACGGCCACTGGGCCCGGCGCGCAGGGCGCCCCGGACGGTGTGCGGACCACGACGTCCCCCCGGGCGCGCGGTCCGCTGTCCAGCGGCTTCGGCCTGCTCGGCCCGCGCAACGGACGGCATGTGCTGGCCGCCGACGCCGTCGACGCACTCGCGCTGCCCATCGGGGACGACGGGGTCGTCATCGGTGTCGACGCCGAGGGGCGGCCCGCCGTGCTGGGGCTCAACCGGCCCACGCCGTACGACGTCGTCCTCATCGGAGGTCTGTGGACCGCGCAGGTCCTCGCGCTGAGAGCTGCGGCGACCGGGGCCCGGGTGGCTGTCGAGACGGGGCGGCCGCAGGCCTGGGCGCAGATGGTGCACGCCATGGGGGGCGGGCAGAACGGCCTCGCGGTGTACGAGGTCGGCCGGGTTCCTCCGCAGGGCGCCTCCGCGGGGACGCCCGTACTGGTGGTGCGGGACTGCGGTATGCGCCCGCCGCGCGGACGGGTGGCGTCCGGGCCCTGGCAGGCGGTGCTGACGCTGCTGCCGTACCTCAGCCCGGTGGCGCCGCGGCTCATCCGGCAGGCCCGGCTCGTCGGTGTGCAGCGGATCTCGCCGGACGAAGCCGCCGAACTGGGCCGCGCCCTGACGCTGCCCCGGGAGAACGTGGAGGCGCTGCCCACCCTCGTCGACGGTTTCACCCTGTGGTGCACCGACCGCGACCGGCAGTACGTGATGACGCAGCCGACGGACGCGGAGACCGGGCTGCTGGGCAGGCCTCGGCGGATGGACTGAGGCGGGCGGGGAGGCGGGGAGGGCGGGGGCACCGGGCGATGGTCGGCTGGCGACGGGGGCAGGGGCGGGGGCGGGGGCGGGGGCACCGCGCGGTGGTCGGCGGGCGGTGGTTCTCCGCTCGGCCCGTCGTGCGGGGGCAGGTGGCTTGCGTGGGGCCGTGGTGGACGTGATGGACTGGTACCGAGGGACGGGCGGGCCTGCCGAGACGGGGCACCTGATGATTAGGCTGGTGCGGGGCGCGACATCGGAAGCCGTGGGGTGGGTGTCGGCGACCCGGGGAGGGCCTGTGCGTCGGACGACCTGCCTCGGACAACTCGGACGGCCTCGAACCACTTCGGACGACAAGCAACTCGGTCGCCCCGGCACGGCATGAGGGTGCTCGACCACACCAGGAGGAACTGTGAGCAGCGATCGGGACGGGATGCGCGGGGGCTGGGCCACACCCGGCGATGACCAGCCCGACGCGGAGTCCTCCATCGAGATGACGGGCGAGTTCACCATCGACTACGCGCCGCCGGCTTGGTACACGCAGAACGCCGGAGGGTCGGGATCGGGTTCCGACAGCGGTTCCGACACCGGTTCGGGGGACGGTTCGGGAGACGCTTCGGGGGATGGATCGGAAGCGGGGCCCGGCTGGGGTACGGCTCCGGGGCGGCCGGGGGTCGGTCCGGCGGCAGCTCCGGGTGCTCCGGGTGCTCCGGGTGCTCCGGGTGCTCCGGGTGCTCCGGGTGCTCCGGGTGCTCCGGGTGCTCCGGGGAGTGAATTCCCGGTCGGTGGTCCGGTTCCTGGGCTGGCTCCGCCTGTTCAGGCGAACATGGCGCCCGGAGCGCCGTTCGCGCCTCCTCCTCCGGCTGGGCCGGGGGCGCCGTTCCCGCCGCCCGCGGCTCCGGTTCCGGGGGCGCCTTTCGCCCCGCCCGCGCCCCCTGCTCCTCCCGCGCCTCCTGCGCACCCCGCGCCTCCCGTGGGGCACGGCGCCGTGCCGAGGCTGCCGGAGGGCAGCGGATTCGAACCGCAGCCTCAGCCCCACCCGCAGCCTCAGCCCCACCCGCAGCCTCAGACTCAGACTCAGCCGCCAGTGCAGCCGGTGCCGAGCGCGGGCTTCCCCAGCCAGGGCGAGGCCACGGGTGCGTCGGCGGCCGAGGAGGACGGCACCTCCACCGGAGACCTGGAGAGCGGTGCCACCATGCGCTTCTCGCCGGTCGCGCTCAGGCGTCAGATCGCGGAGCAGGCGGCGGCACAGCCGGCGCCGGACACGGCGGAGGACAATGCCGCCAAGGCTTCTGACGCTTCCGAGGCTTCCGGCTCTTCCGACGCTTCCGATGAGGGGGCTCCTCCGTTCGGCGCCTACGAGACCTCGGCGGACGCTGCCACGGCGGCCGCAGACGGTACGGCCGTCGATGCCTCCGCGGATGGCGAGGAGCGCACGGACACGGAAGCGGAGAGCTCCGTCTCTGCCGACGAGGGCGACTCGTCGAGTGAGCCTGCGGTGACCACGGAGACCGAGGCGGAGACCGAGGCGGAGACCGAGAGCGAGCCCGAAGACGCCGACGGCTCGGACCCCGAGGTGTCCGCCGCCGGGCCGCAGGAGCCCGCTACGGCAGAGCCGGGCTCCGAGGACGCCGTGCCGTCCGGGGAGGCGGAGGAAGCGGAGGACGCGCAGCCTCAGGCCGCCGTACCGCCGGCACCACCTGCCTGGACCGTTCCGCAGGCCCCGCGGAGCGAAGTGCCGCCGCTGCCGCCGTCGTACCAGCCTGCGGCGCCCGCCCCTGCGGCCCAGTGGCCGGCCCAGCAGGACCCGCAGGCGCAGCCCCAGCCACAGTCCCAGCCCCAGCAGACGAAGCCCGTCGCGGCCGCGGCGGCCCCGCAGCCGCCCACGCCGCCCGCCTGGAACCCGTCCGCTCCCGCGTCCGCCCCGCAGCCCGGATACGGCTTCCCGCAGCCCCCGGCCCCGGCCCCGGCACCCACCGCTCAGCAGCCGCCGGCCCCACACCCGGCGCCCGCTCCCGACCCCCAGCCGGGCTACGGCTTCCCCCAACCGCCCGCTCCCAACACACAGCCCGGCTACGGCTTCCCCCAACCCCCCACCCCCAACACACAGCCCGGCTACGGCTTCCCCCAACCCCCCGCCGGCCCCGTGCCCACGCCCCCGGCCGTGCCCGGCGGTTACGGCTTCCCGCAGCCCCCGGCCGCCCAGGTGCCCCCGGCACCCCAGCCGCACGCCGGGATCCCGCACCAGGCCGACGGGCAGACCGCCCCCACCGGCGCGCCCTACGGAACCCCTCCGGGCGCACCCCAGAGCTTCGCCGGTCAGCCTCAGCAGGCAGCCGCGGCACCCCACGCCCCGTACCCCCACGAGGCGGCCGGGACGCCTCAGCCCCCGCACGCTCCCCAGCCGCCACAGGCCTCCCAGCAGCCGCAGCCGCAGGCACAGGCGCCTCAGGACCCGCACGTCCCGCAGCCCCCGATGGACCCCCGTACCGGAGCCGCCTGGCCGCAGCCGATCCAGCACGACCAGCGGCAGCCGGTCAACCCGGGTGCCGCCCCGCTGGGTTACACGGCGGCCGTGGAGCTGTCCTCCGACCGGCTGCTCAACAACAAGAGGCAGAAGGCGAAGAGCAGCCGCCCGGCGGCCGGCGGTGGCCGGTTCAAGCTGGGCGGCAAGAAGGAGGAGGCCGAGCGGCAGCGGAAGTTGGAGCTCATCCGCACGCCCGTGCTGTCGTGCTACCGCATCGCCGTCATCAGCCTCAAGGGCGGTGTCGGCAAGACGACGACGACCACCGCGCTCGGTTCCACGCTGGCCACCGAGCGGCAGGACAAGATCCTCGCGATCGACGCCAATCCCGACGCGGGCACCCTCGGCCGCCGTGTGCGGCGGGAGACCGGGGCCACCATCCGTGACCTGGTCCAGGCGATCCCTTACCTCAACTCGTACATGGACATCCGGCGGTTCACCTCTCAGGCCCCCTCCGGGCTGGAGATCATCGCCAACGACGTGGACCCGGCCGTCTCGACGACGTTCAACGACGAGGACTACCGGCGCGCGATCGACGTGCTCGGCAAGCAGTACCCGGTCATCCTGACCGACTCGGGTACGGGTCTGCTCTACAGCGCGATGCGCGGTGTGCTCGACCTCGCCGACCAGCTCATCATCATCTCGACCCCGTCGGTCGACGGCGCGAGCAGCGCCAGTACGACGCTGGACTGGCTGTCCGCGCACGGGTACGCCGAGCTCGTCTCGCGCTCCATCACGGTCATCTCGGGTGTCCGCGAGACCGGCAAGATGATCAAGGTGGAGGACATCGTCAGCCACTTCGAGACGCGGTGCCGGGGCGTCATCGTCGTGCCGTTCGACGAGCATCTCGCCGCCGGGGCGGAGGTCGACCTCGACATGATGCGGCCGAAGGTGCGGGAGGCGTACTTCAACCTCGCGGCGATGGTCGCGGAGGACTTCGTCCGACACCAGCAGATGCACGGGCTGTGGACCAGCGACGGCAACCCGCCGCCGGTCGCCGCCCCGCCCATGCCGGGCCAGCCCATGCCCGGTCAGCCCTACCCGCCCCAGGCGGAGCAGCCGTACCCGCCCCACGCGGAGCAGCCCTACCCGCCCCACGCGGAGCAGCCCTACCCGCCCCACGCGGAGCAGCCCTACCCGCCCCACGCGGAGCAGCCCTACCCGCAGCAGCCCGGCCAGCCGTACCCGCCGCAGCCGGGTCAGCCGTACCCGCCGCAGCCCTATCCGCAGGGGCAGCAGTATCCGCAGGGTCAGCCGTACCCGCAGCTGCCGCAGCAGGGCGGGCCGTATCCGCCGCAGCCCGGCCAGCCGTATCCGCAGCCCGGTCAGCCGCCCGCCGGATACCCGCAGCAGCCTCAGCAGCCACAGCACCCGCAGGGCGCCGAGGGGCAGGCCCCTCCCCCGCCCCCGCAGCGGTAGCCGTGAGCGAAGGGCGGCCGGTGTCCTGGGACACCGGCCGCCCTTTCGTGGTGGGCCGCGCGGTCACTCCGCCGCGGCGATCAGCTCCCGGCAGCGTTTGACGTCCTGCGCCATCTGCTCCAGCAGCGCCTCCAGCGTGTCGAACCTGGCCTGGCCGCGGACGAAGGCGAGGAAGTCGACGGCGACATGGAGGCCGTAGAGGTCGAGGCCGACGCGGTCGATGGCGTACGCCTCCACCGTGCGCTCGGTGCCGTCGAACTGCGGGTTGGTGCCGACGGAGATGGCGGCCGGCATCGCCTCGCCGTCCGCGTGCAGCCACCCGGCGTAGACGCCGTCGGCGGGGATCGCGGTGTGCGGGAGCGTCTCCACGTTGGCGGTGGGGAAGCCGAGTTCACGGCCGCGCTGGGCTCCACGCACGACCACGCCCTCGACGCGGTGCGGGCGGCCCAGGATCTCGGTGGCGCCCTCGACGTCGCCCTCGGCGACCAGGCGGCGGGTCAGGGTCGAGGAGAACGGCTCGCCGCCGCCCGCCTCGCCGGCCAGGCGCAGCTCGACCACCTCGATCTCGAAGTCGTAGATCTCGCCCTGCTCGGCCAGGAACTCCACGTTGCCGGCGGCCTTGTGGCCGAAGCGGAAGTTGGGGCCCTCGACGACCGTCCTGGCGTGCAGCTTGTCGACCAGGACCTTGACGACGAACTCGGCCGGGGACAGCTTCGAGAACTCGGTCGTGAAGGGCAGGATCAGGACCGCGTCCACGCCCAGCTCGGCCATCAGCTCGGCACGGCGGTGGTGCGGGGCGAGCAGCGGCGGGTGGCTGCCGGGGCGGACCACCTCGCTGGGGTGCGGGTCGAAGGTGACGACGACGGTGGGCACGCCCAGCTCGCGGGCGCGGTCCACGGCGTGCTGGATGATCAGTTGGTGGCCGCGGTGGACCCCGTCGTAGGAACCGATGGTGACGACGCTGCGCCCCCAGTCCTGGGGGATGTCCTCCAAGCCACGCCAGCGCTGCACTGTGACCGCTCCTCGAACCCGTGTCCGTGTTTACCGTTGACCGCGTTTTCCGTTGACCGCTTACGCAGCTCTAAGGGTGCCATGCCGGGTCTGGTCGGCCCGCATCGGCATGGGGCCTGTGATCCGGCCCACGTGCCCGCCCCGACGTTCCTCCCCCGTAGCCGCCCGCCGTTCCTCAGCCACGCCCCGCCCCCACCCGCGGCAGTCACACCGCGGCAGTCACACCGCGGCGGTCACACCGCGGCGGTCACACCGGAACCCGGGCACCCGCCAGGTTCTCGATCGTGCGCCGGGCACCGGGGCCGACCAGCGGCGCCCACTCCGCGGGGGCCTCGGCGAGCCAGCCCGCCACCTGCGCGGCGAAGCCGGGGACGTGGCGGCCCAGCTCGACCAGGCCGCGGTCGAAACGGGTCGCGCCGTCCGGGGTGCGGACGAGGAGGAGGCCGGTGCGGTGGACGAGGGCGCGCAGGGCGTCGCCGCGCCAGGCGGCGGCCGCGTGCAGGACGGCGTCCAGGACGGCGGGGTCGTGCTCGTGCGCGAGGAGGTGCTCCAGCAACTCACGGCGGAGGGGAATGGATTCCGGGGCCCCGCCGGGGGCTGCCAGGACGGTCGCCAGGGCGGCCCGCATCTGTTCGGGGCCGCTCTCCAGCAGCCCCGTGACCAGGGGGAACAGGACGGTGCGGGCGGTCGGCCCCTGGTCGAGGCGCCGGTCGACGGACGCGGCCACCTCGCCCGCGGTCTCCGGCCGGCGCTCCACGGCCTCCCGGACGAGGGCGACGACCCGGCCGGCCAGGGCGGGCGTGGCCGCGCCGGCGAGCGCGCCCAGCAGGCGGCCCGGGTCCGGGCCGCGCAGACGGGCGCGGACGGCGTCCAGGACCGGTTCGGGGTGGGTGTTCAGGGCGGTGAGCAGGGCGCTCGGCGGCAGCCACGGGTCGCCCGACGCGAACCGTTCCAGCGCCTGCGGCAGGTGCCGGGCGCGGGTCTGCGGGTCCCGTACGAGGAGGGCGACCGCGCCGCCGTGCAGGGTGCGGTCGGCGGGGCGGGCGAGCAGGGCGAGGGCCGCGTACCGGAGCAGCGCCCGGTCGGCGGTGGTGCGGACGTGGGGCGCGGCGCGCAGGGCGCAGGTCACCGCCGCGGCCCGCCGGGCCGGCCGCTCGTCGTGCGCCCAGCGGTCCACGGCCCGGCACAGCGCGGACGGTTCCTCCTCCGCGAGCACCGCGAGCAGTTCGTCGGCACGCGGGTGCGGGCAGTCCACCAGGGCCTCCGTGAGATCGTCCGGGGCCCGGTGCCGATGCGTGTGCAGCAGCGCCTGCGCGGCCGTCGCGACGGTGGCGTGCGGCGTCGCGGGCAGCGGCCGCTCGTCGTCGAACCAGAGGGTGAGCAGCGGCTGTACGGCGGTGGGGTCGGCGGTGAGCAGGCCGACGACGGCGTCGAGGTGGCGGGGCCGGTCCGCGGCGTGCGGGGCGTCGTCGGCGAGGACCAGCCGGCGCAGCAGGTCCAGCCGGGTCCGGTCCGGCAGGGGCAGGGCGGTCCAGAAGCCGGGGTCGAACCCGGCGGGGACGCCGGGCCGGCCGCGCCGGGCCGCGAGCCGGTCGGTCAGCAGCCGCAGGACGTCGGCGTACGGTGTGGCGTCCGGGACGCGCAGCAGGGTCTCGCTGAGCAGCCGGGCGGCCCACCACGCGTCCGGGTCGGCTTCGCAAGCGTCCGCCAACTCGCGGAGGTGGTGGGAGAGCCGGGGTGTGCCGTACTGGCGGGCGACGAGCAGCAGGGCCTGGACGACGGGGCCGATGCGGTGGTGCGGGACGGGCAGTGGGTGGGTGCCCTCCGAGGTGCGGTGGTGCGGGACGGGCAACGCGTGGGTGCCCTCCGGAGTGCGGTGGCGGTGGTCGTGGACCAGGGCGCGCAGGGCCTCGTCGAGGTCGAGGTGGGCGCCCTGGATCCAGTCGGCGAGTTCCTCGTGGGCGAAGCGGTAGCCGCTGCCCGCCGGTACCAGGAGTCCCTCGGCGAGGACCGCCGCCGCCCAGCCGGTGCCGCCGCCGAGCCGGGCCGGGGCGGGGCCCCACGGGAACACCGCCTCGAAGGAGGCCCGGTCCAGTTCCCCCTGTCCGGGGCCGAGGCATCGCCGGGCGGCCTCGTGGACCTGGCCGGACACCTTCGCCGCGAGCCGGCGTACGGCGGTGCCGCGCAGGCCGTTCTCCGCGGCCAGCCGGACCGCGACGCGCAGGCACATCAGGTCGAGGTGGGCGGCGAGGACGTCGTCGCGGCCCGGGGGTGCGCCGGGGGCGTCGGCGTCGGGCAGGGCGGCGCGCAGTTCCGCGCAGAGCCGGAGGGTGAGGGGGTGGCGGGCGTCCGAGGGGGCGAGGGCGGTGTCGGGGACGCCGTGGCGGGCGCGGGCCTCGCGGGCCTCCTCCGGGGTGAGGTCATCGAGCGGGACGCAGGGTGGGCACGCCCGGGTCGTACGGCCGTACAGCGTCTGCGGCGGGAAGTGCGCGCCGGCCTGCTCCCAGTACTCGGCCCGGCAGGCCACCGCGAGCCGTGCCCCCGTCTCCCGCAGCCACGCCGCAGTCCCGGCGGTCCACTCGCGCAGGCGGTGGGCCAGGACCGGGGGCATCTCCTCGGGGCCGTCGAGCAGGAGCAGCAGGGGGCGTCCGGCCGCGTGGGCGAGGCGTGCGACCCGCTCCGGTGTGAGGTCGCCGGGGTCCAGGCCGGGACGGGACGCGGCCACGATCCGGGCGGCGCGGTGCAGTGCGCGGCGGGCCGCGTCGGCGACCGAGCCGTCGTCGTCCTGGAGGTCGGCGCCGCGCAGCCACAGGGTGGGCGCCGGTTCCGTGCCCCGGCCGCGGCGGGCGGCGAGGGCCGCCAGTTCGGTCGTACGGCCGCTGCCCGGGGCGCCGACGAGACCGAGGACGGTCGCCGGGCTCCTGGTGAACGCGGCGAACTCCCGGACCGGCAGCGCGCGTTCGACCGGCGGGCCGGCGGGGTCGGCGGGCGGGCCGTCCGAGCCCACCGAGGTGGCGGTGAGTTCCAGGACGCCGGCCAGGTCGAGGTCGGCGCCGTAGGCGGGGACCGTCGCCGCGTTGCGGGCGAGGAGCGCGGCGAGCGGGCCGTCGGGCGGGGCCGGGCGCAGCGGCACGGCGAAGACCGCGTCGTGCCGGCCGGAGCGCAGGGCGGTGCCGAGGACGGCGACGACGGCCCCGGTCGCGGCGTCGAGCACCGGTCCGCCGGCGGCGCCCCCGCCGGGGCGCAGGGCGTCCCGGCCCGCCGTGCCGATCGCCAGTTCCAGGGCTGTTTCGAGGGAGTGGCACCGGTCGGTGGCCGCGTACGTCACGGGCGTCGCGGCGAGGACCCGCGCCTCGCGCCAGCAGCCGGCGGCCAGCCGGACGTGGGCGCCCGTCGCGACGCCGTCCCGGACGGTGACCGGCAGGGGGTCGGCCGCGAGGCCCTCGGTGCGGACGAGGGCCAGACCGAGCTCCGGCAGCGGGGTGACGGCGTCGGCGGTGACCACACCACCACGGCGACGGCCACACAGATCACGCCAGCCACACAGATCACCACAGCCACCCGTGCTGCCACCACAGCCACTCACGTCACCACAGCCACAGCCACAGCCACTCGTGTCACCAAAGCCACCCACGTCACCACAGCCACAGCCACTCATGTCACCACAGCCACTCACGTCACCAAAGCCACCCACGTCTCCGACGACGTGCACGACGAGACTGTGGAGACCGTCCACGGCCTCATGGCTGGTGACGACCGTGCCGTGGTGGTCGGCGACGAAGCCGGAACCGCGCGGCCGGCCGGCCGGATCGTGGAGAGCGACGAGGGAGGCGTCGAGCACCTGCGCGGCGGGGTACGGAGGACCGGCCGGACGCGTCGGGTGCCGGCGCGCGGCGGGGTGGGGGTGACGGCCGTCGTCGGTTCGCGGGTCCCTTTCCGCCATCGTCGTACCTCCCACCGCACGTGCGTGTCCGTTCGACGGTAGGCACCGGGTGATCGGCCGGGCGGACGGTGGGACGAACGCGCCCCCTGACACACCCCGGGTTCACTCCGAGCGCCTGCCCGGACGGGTGAATGAACGAGGGTCGTTCGACACAGCCTAGGGGTGGGGGAACCGAGGGGGGACCGTGGAGCGGCGGCGGAGCAGGACCCCGTGTCGCCGCTCCACGGGCGGAACCGGCGGTGCCTCAGCCGAGGACGGCCAGGCTCTTCGCCTTGCCCTTCTGCTCTTCGACCAGCGCCAGGAACCGTCCCTCGGGGTCGAAGACGGCCACCGGGCCGGAGCCGGCGTACTCGTCGGGCATCTCCAGCCGCACGCCGTTGGTGAGCAGCCGGGCCCGCCGCGCGTCCACGTCCCAGCGCGGGAACGCCGCCGCGGCGGCCTCCGCGATCGGCATCACCGTCAGCTCCTGCTGGAGCTGGTCCAGGGTGCGGGCCGCGTCCAGCTTGTACGGGCCGACGCGGGTGCGGCGCAGGGCGGTGAGGTGGCCGCCGACGCCGAGGCCGGCGCCCAGGTCGCGGGCGAGGGCGCGGATGTAGGTGCCGGAGGAGCAGACCACCGAGACGATCAGGTCCAGCACCGGGGTGCCGTCCGCGGCGACGGCGTCGCGGACGTCGTACACCGTGAAGGAGGAGATGGTGACGGGCCGGGCGGGGATCTCGAACTCCTCGCCCTCGCGGGCCCGCTTGTAGGAGCGCACCCCGTCGATCTTGATGGCGCTGACCTTGGACGGGACCTGCATGATGTCGCCGGTCAGCTTGGCGATGCCGGCGTCGACGGCGTCCCGGGTGACCCCGGAGGCGTCGGTGGAGGAGGTGATCTCCCCTTCGGCGTCGTCCGTCAGGGTGTTCTGGCCGAGCCGGATGGTCCCCAGGTACTCCTTCTCGGTGAGGGCGAGGTGTCCGAGGAGCTTGGTCGCCTTCTCCATGCCGAGGACGAGGACGCCCGTCGCCATCGGGTCGAGGGTGCCGGCGTGCCCGACACGGCGGGTCCTGGCGATGCCGCGCATCTTGGCCACGACGTCGTGCGAGGTGAAGCCCGACGGCTTGTCGACGATGACGAGGCCGTCGGGCGCGGTGTGCTTCCGGTTCATTCGGCGGTGTCGTCCGTCTCGTCGTCACCGGGCTTGCGGTACGGGTCGGCGCCGGCGGCGTACGCGGCGCCCGCGGACGCCTCGCGCACCTTCTCGTCGGCGGCGCGCGCCTTGTCGAGGAGGTCGTCGATGGTGCGGGCGTTGTCCGGCAGGGCGTCGGCGACGAAGGCCAGCGTCGGCGTGAACTTCACACCGGCCGCGCGGCCGACCTCCGAGCGCAGGATGCCCTTGGCGCTCTCCAGTCCGGCGGCGGCGGCCTTCCGCTCCTCGTCGTCCCCGTACACGGTGTAGAAGACGGTCGCCTCCCTGAGGTCACCCGTGACCCGGGTGTCCGTGATGGTGACGTGGGAACCGAGCCGCGGGTCCTTGATCCCTCGCTGCAGCTTCTGGGCCACCACCTCTCGGATGAGGTCCGCCAGCCTCTTGGCGCGCGCGTTGTCGGCCACTGGTCCGTCTCCCGTTCTTTCTTCTGCTTGTGTTCTCTGGTCTGGTCGGTCAGTCGTCTTCGCCGTGGAAGCGGCGTCTGACCGACAGCAGCTCCACTTCGGGGCGGCCGGCGACCAGCCGTTCGCACCGGTCCAGTACGTCGGTCAGGTGCTCCGCGTCGCCGGACACCATGGCCAGGCCGATGACCGCCCGGCGGTGCAGGTCCTGGTGGTCCACCTCGGCCGCGCTCACCGCGTACTTGCGCTGGAGCTCGGCGACGATGGGGCGGACGACGGAGCGCTTCTCCTTCAGCGACCGGACGTCGCCGAGGAGCAGGTCGAAGGACAGAGTCCCCACGTACATGTGTGTTGCCGGTTCACCCGCCGGTACGGGATCGATGGCCCCGCCAGCCGTGTGGGACAGGGCATCACGAACGGTACAACGATACCCGCGGTGGCTCGACGGGGTTTCCGGGTGCCCCCGGGAACGGCGGCGGGGGGCGCGGGGGCGGCGGGCCCCCGCCGGCCCGGCCGCCCGCCCGGGGGGGCTCCCCCCCCGCGGCGCGCCCCCCCCGCCGCGCCCCGGC
>NZ_JBHWKO010000052.1:0-11845 GCF_042731035.1 Streptomyces sp. NPDC059895 | reverse complement strand
GGGACGGACCCTGCCGGCCGGCGCGCACCTCGGGTGGTCACACCCGCGGCTTCTCCCGCATCTCGTACGTCGCGATGACGTCGTCGATCTTGATGTCGTTGAAGTTGCCGAGGTTGATACCGCCCTCGAACCCTTCGCGGATCTCGGTGACGTCGTCCTTGAAGCGACGCAGGCCCTCGATGTTGAGGTTCTCCGCGATGACCTTGCCGTCGCGGATGAGGCGCGCCTTGGTGTTGCGCTTGACCTCGCCCGAGCGGATGAGGACACCGGCGATGTTGCCCAGCTTGGACGACTTGAAGATCTCGCGGATCTCCGCCGTGCCGAGCTCGACCTCCTCGTACTCCGGCTTCAGCATGCCCTTCAGGGCCGCCTCGATCTCCTCGATCGCCTGGTAGATGACCGAGTAGTAGCGGACGTCCACGCCCTCGCGCTCGGCCATCTGCTGCGCACGGCCGGCCGCGCGCACGTTGAAGCCGATCACGATGGCGTCCGAGCCCATCGCCAGGTCGATGTCGGACTCCGTGACCGCACCGACGCCGCGGTGCAGGACGCGGATGTCGACCTCTTCGCCGACGTCCAGCTGGAGCAGCGAGGACTCGAGTGCCTCGACGGAACCGGAAGCGTCACCCTTGATGATCAGGTTCAGCTGCTGGACCTCGCCGGCCTTCAGAGCCGCGTCCAGGTTCTCCAGGGAGAACCTGCGCGTGCGCTTGGCGAAGGCCGCGTTGCGCTCGCGGGCCGCACGCTTCTCGGCGATCTGGCGGGCCGTACGGTCCTCGTCGACGACGAGGAAGTTGTCGCCCGCACCCGGGACGTTGGTCAGGCCCAGGACCTGGACCGGCGTCGACGGGCCGGCCTCGGCCACGTTGTTGCCGTTGTCGTCGAGCATGGCGCGCACACGACCGTAGGCGTCGCCCACGACCATCGTGTCGCCGACCCGCAGCGTGCCTCGCTGGACGAGGACCGTCGCCACGGCACCGCGGCCGCGGTCGAGGCGGGACTCGATCGAGATGCCCTGCGCGTCCTGGTTCGGGTTGGCCCGCAGGTCGAGCGAGGCGTCGGCCGTGAGGATCACGGCCTCCAGCAGCGAGTCGATGTGCAGACCCTGCTTGGCGGAGATGTCGACGAACATGGTGTCGCCGCCGTACTCCTCGGCCACCAGGCCGTACTCGGTCAGCTGACCGCGCACCTTGGTCGGGTCGGCGCCCTCGACGTCGATCTTGTTGACCGCGACGACGATCGGGACGTCGGCCGCCTTGGCGTGGTTGAGCGCCTCGACCGTCTGCGGCATGACGCCGTCGTTGGCCGCGACGACCAGGATCGCGATGTCGGTCGACTTCGCACCACGGGCACGCATGGCGGTGAACGCCTCGTGACCCGG
The DNA here is from genome assembly GCF_042731035.1 of Streptomyces sp. NPDC059895. Classification (NCBI taxonomy): domain Bacteria; kingdom Bacillati; phylum Actinomycetota; class Actinomycetes; order Kitasatosporales; family Streptomycetaceae; genus Streptomyces; species Streptomyces sp. NPDC059895. Next base: position 10,464 of record NZ_JBHWKO010000052.1, on the reverse strand, counting down.
GGTGTCGATGAAGGTGATCTTGCGCTCTTCGTCGTTGACCTCGGTCGCGACCTGGTAGGCACCGATGTGCTGAGTGATGCCACCGGCCTCGCCCGCGATGACGTTCGTCTTGCGGATGGCGTCGAGCAGGCGGGTCTTTCCGTGGTCGACGTGACCCATGACGGTGACGACCGGCGGGCGGACCACCAGGTCCTCCTCGTCGCCCTCGTCCTCGCCGAACTCGATGTCGAAGGACTCGAGGAGCTCGCGGTCCTCCTCCTCCGGGCTGACGATCTGAACCGTGTAGTTCATCTCGCCGGCGAGGAGTTCCAGGGTCTCGTCGGAGACGGACTGGGTCGCGGTGACCATCTCGCCGAGGTTCATCATGACCGCGACGAGCGACGCCGGGTTGGCGTTGATCTTCTCCGCGAAGTCGGTGAGCGACGCACCGCGCGACAGGCGAATGGTCTCGCCGTTGCCGCGAGGCAGCATCACGCCGCCGACCGACGGGGCCTGCATGGCCTCGTACTCCTGGCGCCTCTGCCGCTTCGACTTGCGGCCACGGCGCGCGGGACCACCCGGACGGCCGAAGGCACCCTGCGTGCCGCCGCGGCCACCGGGACCGCCGGGACGACCGCCGAAGCCGGGACGGCCACCGCCGCCACCGCCCGGACCGCCGGGACGGCCGGCGAAGCCGCCGCCACCGCCGCCACCGGGACCGCCGGGACGGCCGGCGAAGCCGCCGCCACCGCCGCCACCGGGACGGCCGGCGAAGCCGCCGCCGCCCGGACGACCGCCGCCGCCACCGGGACGACCGGCGCCGCCGGGACCGCGACCGCCGGGGCCGCCGCCGCCGGGGCGGGGGCCGGCAGCCGGACGCTGCGGCATCATGCCGGGGTTCGGACGCGGGCCGCCGGGACGCGGGCCGCCGGGACCGCCGGGACCGCCCTGCGGGCGGGGCATGCCGGCCGGCGACGGGCGGGGACCGCCCGGAGCCTGCGGACGCGGACCGCCGCCCTGGCCACCGGGGGCCTGGGGACGGGGACCGGCGCCCGGAGCGCCGCCGGGACGCGGACCGCCGGGACCGCCCTGCGGACGGGGGGCCTGCGGACGGGCCATACCGGCGTTGCCGCCGGAGGTGAAGGGGTTGTTGCCCGGACGGGGACCGGCCGGACGGGCGCCCGGACGCGGGGCTCCGGCGCCACCGGGGCGCGGACCCTGCGCGGCGGCCGGACGCGGGGCCTGACCGCCCTGCTGACCCTGGCCGGGGGCGGGACGGCCACCGGGCTTGGGGGCGCCGGGGCGCGGACCCTGTCCGGCGGGCTTCTGCGCGGCCGGGGCCGACGGCGGAGCGGTGAACTCCGGGGCGGCGGGGGCCGGACGCGGCGCGGGCCGGGGGCCCGGACGCGGGCCGGAAGCCGACGGCGCGGAAGCCGACGGCGCGGGCGCCGACGGAGCCGACGAGGCAGCCGGGGCGGCGGGAGCCGCGGGCTGCTGGGGCGCCGGGGGCTTGGGGGCAGCCGGACGCGGTGCGGCCGGACCCGGACGAGCCGCCTGCGCCGGGGACGGCGCGGCGGGCTTGGGGGCAGCCTTGCGCGGGGCGCCGGGCTTGGCGGACCTGCCGCCACCGCCACCCTGGAAGGCGTCAGTCAGTTTGCGTACGACAGGCGCTTCGATCGTCGAAGACGCCGAACGGACGAATTCACCGAGTTCTTGGAGCTTGGCCATGACGACCTTGCTCTCCACACCGAACTCCTTGGCGAGTTCGTATACCCGGACCTTAGCCACTTCGCTCCTTTGAGGTCCGGGTTGCGTCCGGACCGTCGCTACTTCATGGGCGTACTCATCGCGTGCTCATCGAGTGCTCATCGCAATCTCGACCTACTTCCAACTCGCGGGGTACCAGAGCCGCACGGGGGTTCCGCGCGACGCTTCTTACGGTGTTGCCTGATCGGCAACTGTCGTCTGCTCGACGTACCGGCGCAACGCCTTTGTCTCGAGCGCTCCCGGGGCGCGCAAAGCCCTCGTGAACGCTCGACGGCGTACCGCCTGGTCGAGACAGACCGGGGCGGGGTGCACGTACGCACCCCGGCCGGGCAGCGTACCGCGAGGATCGGGGACGCATGCGTCCTCGATCGCCACGATGCGCAGCAGCTCCGTCTTGGCCGCCCGCTCCCGGCACCCCACGCAGGTGCGCTCAGGGCATGTTCGGGTGTGCGTCCGGCCAGACACAGTTAAGTCTACCTCCCCGTAGCGACCCCACCCCTTTGGGGCCGGAATCGCACAGTTACCGTGCAAGAACTGTCGTGATCTCAACGGCCACCGGCCGAGATCTATTCCCCGGCCTGCTCGGTGTCCGGCCGGATGTCGATCCGCCAGCCGGTGAGACGGGCGGCGAGCCGGGCGTTCTGCCCTTCCTTGCCGATCGCCAGGGAGAGCTGGTAGTCCGGCACGGTCACTCGGGCGGAGCGGGCCGCCATGTCGACGACCTCCACCTTCGACACCCGGGCGGGTGACAGCGCGTTCGCCACCATCTCGGCCGGGTCGTCCGACCAGTCGACGATGTCGATCTTCTCGCCGTTCAGTTCGCCCATGACGTTGCGCACACGTCCGCCCATGGGGCCGATGCAGGCGCCCTTGGCGTTCAGGCCCGAACGGGTGGAACGGACCGCGATCTTCGTGCGGTGGCCGGCCTCGCGGGCGATGGCGGCGATCTCGACGGATCCGTCGGCGATCTCCGGCACCTCCAGGGCGAAGAGCTTCTTCACGAGGTTGGGGTGGGTGCGCGAGAGCGTCACGGACGGCCCGCGCACGCCCTTCGCCACGCGGACGACGTACGACCGCAGGCGCAGGCCGTGCGGGTAGGTCTCGCCGGGGACCTGCTCCTGCACCGGCAGGATGGCCTCCAGCTTGCCGATGTCGACGAGCACGTTCTTCGGGTCGCGGCCCTGCTGGACCACTCCGGTGACGATGTCGCCCTCACGGCCGGCGTACTCGCCGAGGGTCGCGTCGTCCTCGGCGTCGCGCAGGCGCTGCAGAATCACCTGCTTGGCCGTGGTGGCGGCGATGCGGCCGAACCCGGACGGGGTGTCGTCGAACTCGCGGGGCTGCTGCCCCTCCTCGAGGTCCTCGGGGTCCTCCTTCGCCCACACGGTCACGTGACCGGTCTCCCGGTTCAGCTCCACGCGCGCGTGGCGGCGGCTTCCCTCGGTGCGGTGGTAGGCGATGAGGAGGGCCGACTCGATCGCCTCGACCAGCAGGTCGAAGGAGATCTCCTTCTCCCGCACCAAGCCCCGCAGGGCGCTCATGTCGATGTCCACGGCTACGCCTCCTCCTCTTCCTTCATGTCCTTCTTGTCCTTGCGGTTGAACTCGACCTGGACGCGGGCCCGGTCGATGGCGTCGAAGGCGAGTCTGCGGGTGGTGGCCTTGCGGCCCTTCACTCCCGGTACCTCGACGTCGAGGCCGTCGTCGTCCACGGTGAGGATGCGGGCGACGAGTTCGCCGTCGTCGTGGAGCTGGAACCGCACCAGGCGGTCGGTGGCCCGTACGTAGTGGCGGTGTTCGGTGAGGGCGCGCTCCGCGCCCGGGGTGCCGACCTCGAGGGTGTACTCGCCCTCGCCCATCGCGTCCGTCTCGTCGAGCTTCGCCGAGAGCGCGCGGCTCACATCGGCGATCTGGTCCAGGTCCGCTCCGCTGTCGGAGTCGACGACGACGCGCAGCACGCGCTTGCGTCCGACGGAGTCCACGGCGATTTCTTCGAGATCCAGACCCTGGGAGGTGACGAGCGGTTCCAGCAGTTCTCGCAGCCTCTCGCTCTGGGTGGTGCTCATCCGGGTGACTCCTCGGCCGCGTGTGCTGTTGTGGGATGGATCGCGTGTCTGGTCAAAGGGTATCCGGTCGCGGGGGGTGTTGCCGTCCACCGTGAGCGGGCCCGCGCCGCCCCGCGCGCCGTGCGGCCACCGGGGTGGGGCAGGTGCCGATGAGTGGTGCCGGGCGGGTGCGCGGGTACGGTGATCACGGGCATGCCCACCCGTGATCGGTGTTTCTGTCGTACGAGTTCCCCGAGGACGTCTGCCGTGCCGTTCCCCCCGCCGCCGCGCACCCTCTCGGGTCCGCGCAGAAGAATGCTGCTCGTCTCGGCCGTCGGGGCCGCCGTGCTGGCGAGCTGCTCCTCGGAGGACTCCGGCGGGGACGGCTCGGACGGCAGCCCGTCGGTCGCGGAGCGGGCACGCGCGCGTGCGGCGCGGGACAGCGCGGGGCTGGTGGCGCGGTACGACGCCGTCCTCTCCGTCCATCCGACGCTGGTGGGGCAGCTGGCGCCGCTGCGGGCGGAGGTCGTGGAGCACATGACGGCGTTCGGGGGCGCCGCCGGGCGGTCGGCCTCCCCTTCGGCTTCTCCCTCCGCCTCCGCTGCCGCTTCTTCCGCCGCGTCCCCTTCCGCGTCGGCGTCCGGGGCGTCCTCCCCGTCCGCCGTTCCCTTGACCGAGGGCGACGCGCTCGCCGACCTCGCCGGCGCGGAGCGCGCGCTCGCCGATCAGCGGGTCGCGGCCCTGGCGGACGTTCCGGGCGAAGTGGCCCGGCTGCTGGCCTCGGTGGCGGCGGCCGGTGCCGCGCACGCGTACCTGCTGACGGAGGGGGCCCGATGAGCGGGCGGAAGAACGACCGGGACAGCGAGGAGCTGGCGGCGCTCCAGGCGGCGCTGGCCGCCGAGCACGCGGCGGTGTACGGGTACGGGGTCGTCGGCGGCCGGGTCCGCGAGGGGCGGCGCACGGAGGCACAGACGGCGTACGACGCGCACCGGGCCCGGCGGGACGCGCTGGCGCGCGAGGTGCGTGACCTGGGCGCGGAGCCGGTCGCGGCGAGCGCCGCGTACGCCCTGCCGTTCGCGGTGGAGGACGCGGTGGCGGCGGTGCGGCTCGCCGCCGAGCTGGAGGAACGGGTGGCCGGGGTCTACTCCGACCTGGTGCGGGCCACCGGGGACGCACGGCGCCGGGAGGCGGCCGGGGCGCTGCGGGAGGCGGCGGTGCGGGCGGTGCGCTGGCGGGGCGGGAGCGTAGCCTTCCCTGGTCTCGCGGAGCGGTCCGCCACGGCCGGGGACCCGGCCGCGACCGGCGCCGGGCCGTCGGCCACGGAGGCGGGGCGGGCGGCCCCGACGGCCTGATCGTCGGGCGGAGCGGGCGCGAGCGGAGACGTCAGGACACTTGAGGCAGACGTGGAGACGCCGGGAGGCGTCCGGACACGTCGAAGACGGCGGAGGCGGGGGCCGCGGGCACCGGCACAGTCACAGCCACAGCCACAGCCACAGCCACACCGGCGGGTCCGGCGGCGGGCCGGCCGGCACACGGCGGAACGGACCATGGCAGGAGCAGGACCAGGGCAGCACCAGGGCAGCACCAGGGCAGCACCAGGAGCAGGACCAGGGCAGGACCAGGGCAGGACCAGGAGCAGGGAAGGGACGAATCGCGCATGGCTTTCGAACCGCCGCGGCGTCTGGTCAGGGCGCTCGGTGAGACCGCACCGGACGGTGACGACTGGCTGGAGAAGCTGCCGGAGGCGGCCCGCCAGGCCGTCTCTCTACGCGGGTTGACCGTCGAGCGGGTGCAGGTGCCGGGCGGGCGCAGCAGTCTGGTGGTGCTGGTGCGGTGCGCCGACGGGACCCCGGCCGTGCTGAAGCTGGCCCCGCCCCGTTCCCGGCCCGAGGCCGAGCGGGCGGCGCTCGCGCACTGGGGCGGCCTGGGTGCCGTCCTGCTGCTGGAGGGGCCTGTGACGGAGGGGGTGCTGCTGCTGGAGCGGTTGCATCCCGATGTGTCGGTGCGGTCGCTGCCGGAGGCCAAGGCGCTGCTGGAGGCGGCGGGCACGCTGCGGCGGCTGTGGGTCGAGCCTCCCGCCGACGACGACGCCGGCGCCGGCGGGCGGGTGTTCGAGACGGTGGCCGAGCGGACCGGGCGGCAGGCGGAGGCGATGCGGGCGAGTGCCGACGCCGAGGTGGTCCCGCTGGTCGACGCGGCGCTCGCGGCCCGTGCGGAGCTGCTCGTGGCGCCGCCCGAGCACCGGCTGCTGCACGGCACGTTCCGGCAGAGCAAGGTGCTGTCCGGTGAGCGGATGCCGTGGCTGGCCGTGGGGCCGGATCCGGTGGTCGGCGAGTGCGCCTTCGACCTGGCCCGGCTGGTCCGGGACCGGGTGGAGGACCTGATCGCCTCCCCGTCCGGGGCGGCGACCACCCGGCGGCGCGTGAAACGGCTCGCGGAGTCGCTGGAGGTGGACCGGGAGCGGCTGCGCGGCTGGACGCTCTTCCGTGCGGTGGAGTCCGGACTGCGGGCCCGACGGGTGGGCCGCGCCCGGGACGCGGAGTTGCTGCTGGAGTTCGCCGGCTGGCTCTAGGCGGAGTGACGGCCGGGGCACGGGGGGCGGGAGCGGGGGCGGCCGGAGGGCCGGCCCGGGGGCGGGGGCGGCCGGAGAGCCGAGACCCGGGCGTGAGAGTGGCCGGAGGGCCGGCCCGGGGGCGGGGGCGGCCGGAGGACCGGCCCAAGCGCGAGGATGCCCGCAGGACCGGCCCGAGCACGAGAGCGCCGCAGTACCGGCCCGGGCGTGAGGGCGGCCGGAGGGCCGGCCCAGGGGCGGGGTGCCGTGGTGGCACCCCGGGTCCCGGGCGGGCTCGGCCGTCAGGCGGTGAGGCGGGCGAGCGCCTCGTCCACCGTCAGCTCCTCGCGCTCACCGGTGCGGCGGTCCTTCAGCTCCAGCACGCCCTCGGCCGAGCGGCGGCCCGCGACGAGGATCTTCGGTACGCCGATCAGCTCGGAGTCGGTGAACTTGACGCCCGGGGAGACACCGGCCCGGTCGTCGACCAGGACGCGCAGACCGGCCGCCCGCAGCTTCTCGGAGACGTCGAGGGCGAGTTCGGTCTGGAGGGCCTTGCCGGCGGCGACGACGTGCACGTCGGCCGGGGCGACCTCGGCGGGCCAGCACAGGCCCTTGTCGTCGGCGGTCTGCTCGGCGAGGGCGGCGACGGCGCGGGAGACGCCGATGCCGTAGGAGCCCATGGTGACGCGGACCGGCTTGCCGTTCTGGCCGAGGACGTCCAGCTTGAGGGCGTCGGCGTACTTGCGGCCGAGCTGGAAGATGTGGCCGATCTCGATGGCGCGGTCCAGCTTGAGGCCGGTGCCGCAGTTCGGGCAGGGGTCGCCCTCCCGCACGACCACGACGTCGACGTACGCGTCGACCTCGAAGTCACGGCCCGCGACGACGTTCTTCGCGTGCGTGTGCTCCTTGTTGGCGCCGGTGATCCAGGCGGTGCCGGGGGCCACGCGCGGGTCGGCGATGTACTTCAGCTTCTCCTGGCGGCCCTGCGGACCGACGTAGCCGCGGACCAGGTCCGGGCGGCCCACGAAGTCCTCGGCGGTGACCAACTCGACGGTGGCCGGGGCGAAGTGGGCCTCGACCTTGTCCAGGTCGACCTCGCGGTCGCCGGGGACGCCGACGGCGACGATCTCGCCGTCGACCTTGACGAGGAGGTTCTTCAGGGTGGCGGAGGCCGGGACGCCGAGGGAGGCGGCGAGGGTCTCGATGGTCGGGGTGTCCGGGGTCGGGATCTCCTCGAGGGCGGGCACGCCGTCGGCGTCGACCGGCTTCAGCTCGTAGGTGATCGCCTCGGTGTTGGCGGCGAAGTCGCAGTTCGGGCAGTCCGCGAAGGTGTCCTCGCCGGCGCCGGCCGGGGCGAGGAACTCCTCCGACTTGGAGCCGCCCATGGCGCCGGCGGTGGCGGCGCAGATGCGGTAGTCGAGGCCGAGGCGCTCGAACACCTTCTGGTAGGCCTGGCGGTGCAGGGCGTAGGACTGGGCGAGGCCCTCGTCCTCGGTGTCGAAGGAGTAGGAGTCCTTCATCAGGAACTCGCGGCCGCGCAGGATGCCGGCGCGGGGGCGGGCCTCGTCCCGGAACTTGGTCTGGATCTGGTAGAGGATGACCGGCAGGTCCTTGTAGGAGGACGCCTGGTCCTTCACGATCAGGGTGAAGATCTCCTCGTGGGTCGGGCCGAGGAGGTAGTCGCCGCCCTTGCGGTCCTTCAGCCGGAACAGCTCCGGGCCGTACTCGTCCCAGCGGCCGGTCGCCTCGTACGGCTCCTTCGGCAGCAGGGCGGGGAGCAGTACCTCCTGGGCGCCGATCGCGTCCATCTCCTCCCGGACGATGCGCTCCACGTTGGCGAGGACCTTCTTGCCCAGGGGCAGCCAGGTCCAGACGCCGGCGGCGGTGCGGCGCACGTAGCCGGCGCGGACGAGGAGCTTGTGGCTGAGGACCTCGGCGTCGGCGGGGTCGTCGCGCAGGGTCTTCGCCATCAACTGGGACATGCGCTGGACCGGTGCGTTCGCCATGGTTCTCGTACTCCTGCCGGATGGGGGTCCCCCGCTCGGGCGGAGCCGAGAGCGCGGGAGGGTGATGGCTAGGAGGTTAGCCGGGAGCCCTGGGTGGCCGGAAATCCGTCAGCCGTGCGGGCGGCGCAGCGGCAGGGGGGCGCCCATCACCGCGTACGGGCGGGGGGCGCTGGGGAAGAGGACGCGGCGGGCCAGGTCCTGGTAGCCGAGGGAGCGGTAGAGGGCTCGGGCGGGGCTTTCGGTGTCGATCGCGGAGAGGATCGAGCGGGGTTCCGTGGCGTTGTCGGTGATGGTGGTGATCAGGGCGCGGCCCGCGCCGCGGTTCTGGTGGGCGGGGTGGACGTGGAGTTCCGTGATGACGAAGGAGTCGTCGAGCCAGGCGTCGTTCCCCTGGGCGCGGAGGTAGGGCTCGACGACGGTGGACCACCAGTGGGTGCGGTCGTTCGGCATGCCGTACACGAACCCGACGAGTCTGCCGTCGGCCGTGGCGCCGAGAGCCCTCGCTCCGGGGTACGCCATGTGACGCAGGACGATCTGTCGGCGGACGGCCACTTCGTCCGGGCCCAGTCCGAAGGCGACGGCTTGGACGGCCAAGGCCTCGTCCACGTGGGCTGTGAGGTCCAAGGGGCCGATGACGAGGTCCATGACGGGAGACTACAGGGGAGGTTCCGCCGTCCGCGGGGCGCGGGTTCGTCGGACGCCGAGAGGCCGCGGCCCGCTAGAACAGCACGGCCGCGGCCCGGTACAACAGCGCGCTAGAACAGCACGCTCATGAAAGCGCCTGTCTCCTGGAACCCCACCCTCCGGTACGTCCTTCTGGCCGCCGTGTTGAAGTCGTTCACGTACAGGCTCACCACCGGGGCCACGTCCGCCAGGGCGTAGCGCAGGACCGCCGCCATGCCGGGGGCCGCCAGGCCTCTGCCCCGGTACTCGGGAGCCACCCACACGCCCTGGATCTGGCAGGCCTGCGGGGTCGCCGCGCCGATCTCCGCCTTGAAGACGACCCTGCCCCGGTCGTCGAGGCGGGCGAACGAGCGTCCGGAGCCGACGAGTTCGGCGACCCGGGCCTGGTAGAGCAGTCCGCCGTCGCCGGCCATCGGGGAGACGCCGACCTCCTCGGTGAACATGGCCACGCACGCCGGCATGATCGTTTCCATCTCGTCCTTGCGGATGCGGCGGACGTAGGGATCCGGGGGGATGTCGGCGGGCATGCGGTCGGTGACCATGAGGGGCTGGCGGGCGCGGACCTCGCGGGCCGGGCCCCAGTGGGGTTCGAGCAGCCGCCACAGCTGGGCGGTGGGTTCGGCGGGGCCGACGACGGAGGAGCAGCGGCGGCCGGCCCGGCGGGCGCGCTCGGCGAAGGCGCGTACGGCGCGGGGGGTGGCGCAGATGGGGACCAGGTTGGCGCCGGCGTAGCACAGGGACGTCAGCATGCCGTCCTCGTACCAGCCCCACATCTCACCGCCCAGCCGCCACGGGTCCAGGCCGGCGACCTGCACACGGGAGGTCACGAAGGCGTTCGTGACCGGCTCGCGGTCGAGAACGGCGAGCGCGGCGTCCAGGTCGCTCGGTTCGAGGACCCGGGAGGTGGTCTGCGTCAACAAGTGCGGGGCCTCACACTGGGGTCTGCCTGATCTCCGCACTGTACCTGCGGAAGCTGGGCAGTGCGCCCTGCGGTTCGGCTCCTTGGCCTGGGGCCGTCGGGCGCCGAACCGTCCTCGGGGGCTGCCGCCCCCGGACCCCCGCTTCGGCCCTGAAAGGGCCTCGTCCTCAAACGCCGGACGGGCTGTATTGCCCGGCCGGCGCTCGGAAGGTGACGGGCCTCGTCCCCGAACGCGGGAACAGGGCTGTATTGCCCGGCCGGCGCTCGAAAAGTGACGGGCCTCGTCCCCGAACGCGGGAACAGGGCTGTATTGCCCGGCCGGCGCTCCGAAGGTGGCGGGCTGGCCCGGTCGGTCAGCCCGCGACCGACACCGACGGCTCGCCGGAGGTGATGCCGGCCGCCTCCATCTGCTCGGCCAGCTTCATGGCCTCCTCGATGAGGGTCTCGACGATCTTGGACTCGGGGACGGTCTTGATGACCTCGCCCTTGACGAAGATCTGGCCCTTGCCGTTGC
>NZ_JBHWKO010000051.1:0-52768 GCF_042731035.1 Streptomyces sp. NPDC059895 | reverse complement strand
ACTGGTCACGCTACCGACGGCGCAGCCAGGCCCGAGCCCGCCGATCCCACTACAAACGCCGAGGCCACACCCTCCAGATGCGGTTGCAGTACTAGCCGACCTGGCTAGGCACCGACGGCCCCCACCTGGTCGATCAGGCGTTCGAACCGAGCCCGCCAGGTGGGCTCGGTCTCCCCCTCGCCCTGGACCTCGCGCGTGAAGCGCAGGACCGACCCGCCCTGCTCGTCGTGCTCCAGGTGGAACCGGACCCGGCCGCCGCCCTCCACCGTGTACTCGGCGACCCGGTCCACGTCCCACGCGGTGACCTGCCCGCCGCCCACGCCGCGCAGCGCGACCGTGCCGCCGAGCCGGGGTTCGAGGACGTCGACGGCGGTCCACCAGCCGCCCAGCCCCTCCGGGGTGGCGAACGCCGGCCAGACCGCCTCCATGGGCCGCGGGAGCCGCACCCGGAAGTGCAGGATGTGCGTGTTCCCGTGGGTCTGGCTGGTGCCCTGCTCGATGGAACCGCTCATGACACCAGCCTGACCCCTGGCCCGGGGTTGTGCACGCGGTTACGGCCGCTCGCCCGCCTTGTCGACGACGGCGCGGCGCGAAACGGCGGTCTCGCTGAGCACCGTCCCCTTCTTCAGGCCCCGGTAGTCCCGGGTGAGGGTCGTCCGCTGCCCGAGAAGCTCATGCGTCTCCTCGTCGAAAATCCACTCGAGGCGCATCGGCAGCTTGGAATCCGCGCGCGTGATCCCCACGCCGTGCCGCCCCTGGGCGTCGACCGAGTCCGCGACCACCGTCACACCGGGGACGCGGGCGGCGGCCCGGTAGAGCGCGGCGCTCTGCGCCGGCGGCACGATCGAGTTGTTCAGCAGACCACCGGCCAGCAGGAGCAGGGTCTGGTTCCTGTCGTAGAACCCCTCCTTCGACGCGATGAACGAGCCGAAGCCGATCCGGGGACGGGCCTCGAGCAAAAGGTCGTACATCCCGTCGGCCTCGGTGGGCAGGGACTTCAGGTAGTTGTAGCCGACGTACCAGCTGAACAGCTCCATTCCCGGCGCAGTGGCCGCATGGCGCACCTCGTGGCCGTCCGACCCGTATCGCACCAGGGTCTCGTCCGTGCCGTCCACGGAGACCCAGGTCTCCATGCGCTGCTCGGGCACGTGGACCACCTTCCCGTCGCGCCCGATCGTCGTGGAGGACACCTGGCTTTCGACATACACGAACTGGTCGTCGCGGATCTCGCCGTACCCGTCGTCGTGCGCGGCCGCCAGCGCGGCGTCCTCCAGCAAGGTCGCCGCCGACGTCACACGCGGCCCGGCGTCGGCTCCGCCGGACGACGGCAGGACCGTGAAGGCGACCGCTGCCGCGGTCGCCACGGCCGCCGCCGTGAGCGCGGGCCGCAGCCACGGGCTTCTCGGGCGCGCGGGCGCTTCCTCGGGGTGCTGCCGGATCTCGGTCATCAGATGCTCCTTGAGGAGTCGGTGACGGCCCGGCGGAAGGTCGTGCTCTGGCATTCGGTTCATCGGGTTCCCTCCCTCAGGGGCCCGACCGCGGTGCCGCGGTCATCTCTCATCTGTCCGGGACTCGAAGGCGGTTCCATATGTTTCGCGAGTTTCGTCCTGGCCCGGGAGAGCCGGGACCGTACGGTCCCGACCGGCACGCCGAGCGCCTCGGCGGCCGCCGCGTAGTCCAGCCCCGCCCCCACGCACAGCGCCAGCACCTCCCGCTCGGCCCGCCGCAGCCTCGTCAGCGCGGCCTGCACGAGGGCCAGCCGAGCGGCGTCGTCCACCCGGCCGGCCACCTCGTCGGCGAAGTCCCGTTCGGTCTCCCCGCGCGGGAGCCGGGCGACGGCCGCCGCGTGGCGTCGGGCCGCGCGGCGGGTGTTGCGCGTGACGTTGGTGGCGATGCCCAGCAGCCAGGGGCGCAGCGAACCGCCGTCCTCGTCGAGCTTCTCGCGCAGCCGCCAGGCGTCCAGGAAGGTCAGGGACACGACCTCCTCGGCCATCGGCCACTCCCCCGTGAGCCGGTAGGCGTGGTTGTAGACGGAACGCGCGTACGCGTCGAAGAGCTCGCCGAAGGCGTCGTGGTCTCCCGCGCGGATGCGTTTCCTCAGAGTCCCCAGAGTCGTATCCACGCCCCTCTACCTGTCCGCACGACGAAGGCCGGTTCCCGTGACCTGACCCAGGTCACCGGAACCGGCCTCAGCCGTGAGCGGCGCGTTCTCAGACGCCGGCGTACGAGTGCTTGCCGGAGACGAAGATGTTGACGCCGTAGTAGTTGAACAGCCAGCAGGCGAAGGCGAGCAGGGCCAGGTAGGCGGCCTTGCGGCCCTTCCAGCCGGCCGTGGCGCGGGCGTGCAGGTAGCCGGCGTAGGCGACCCAGGTGATGAAGGACCAGGTCTCCTTGGGGTCCCAGCCCCAGTAGCGGCCCCAGGCGTCGCCCGCCCAGATCGCGCCCGCGATGATCGTGAACGTCCACAGCGGGAAGACGGCCGCGTTGACCCGGTAGGCGAACTTGTCGAGCGAGGCCGACGCGGGCAGGCGGTCCAGGACCGAGTTCGCGAACCGGCCGGGCGTGCCGCCGCTCGCCAGCTTGTTCTCGTAGGAGTCCTTGAAGAGGTACAGGACCGTGGCGACCGCGCCGACGTAGAACACCGCGCCGCAGAAGATCGCGGTGGAGACGTGGATGTACAGCCAGTACGAGTGCAGGGCGGGGACCAGCTGGTCACTGGCGGTGTAGAGGACGGTGACGGCGAGACCGAGGTCGAGCAGGACCGTGGTGATCAGGAACAGGCCGAGCCAGCGCACGTTCTTCTTCAGCGCCAGCAGCGCGAGGTACACGCCGACGGCCACCGTCGAGAAGGTGATGTTGAACTCGTACATGTTGCCCCACGGCGCCCGCTGCACCGAGGCCGCGCGGGCGACGACCCCGCCCAGCTCGACCAGGAAGGCCAGCACCGTGAGGGAGATGGCGATCCGCCCGTAGAGGTCGCCCTGCTCGTCCCCGCCGTGCGCGCCCGGTCCGTCGGGCACGTCCCGCGCGCCGGCCGCGGCGCGTACGACGACCTGCGGCCGTTCCAGGACGGCGGTGCCGCCGTTGCGCTGCACGGTGACGGCCGGCCCCTTCGCCTTCGCGTTCGCGTTCGCGTCGGCGGTGAGCGCGGCGGCGGTGCGGCCGACCTTGCTGCGGCTGCCGAAGAGCCATTCGGCGATGTAGGCGAAGAAGGCCAGGGTGTACACGGCCATCGCGGAGTAGATCAGCGTGTTGCTGATGCTCGCGAGGTTCTCGTTGGTCGCGGCGGCCAACTCGGTTGCGGCGGCGAGAGTCACTTCTCAGCCCCTTCGGCAGGTACGACGTGAGGGTCGGGGGTGGTGGCGTCGTGTGCGGCGTCGTGCGCGGCGTCGTGCGCGGCGTCGATGTCGGGGTCCGGGGCGGGGTTCGCGGCCGGGTCCGGACCGGGTTTCGCGGCCGGGTCCGGGCCGGGGTCCGAGGCCGGGTCCGGGCCGGGGTCCGAGGCCGGGTCCGGGTCGGGCGCGCCGGGGGCCCGGTCGTAGAGGAGGCCTGCGAGGTCACCGAGCTCCTCGGGCACCTTGGCGGACTCGCTGCGGCCGAGTCCGGCCATCTCGACGACCGTCACACCGTCGGCGCCCTTCACCGCACGCACCCACACGCGGCGGCGCTGGATGAACAGGGAACCGGCCAGACCGAAGATCGCGGCGATCGCGCCGCCCAGCGCCCAGCCGCTGCCGGGCTGCTGCGTGACCTGGAAGTTCGCCCACTCCTTGGTGCCCTCGTAGGTGATCGAGCCGGCGCCGTCGGGCAGCGTCATGGTCTCGCCGGGCGTCAGGTTCGTCCGCAGCTGGAGGTCCTTGGAGTCCTTGAACTCCTTCATGTGCGTCTTGTCGAGCTGGTACACGCTCTGCGGGATGCCGGAGTTGACGCCGAGGTCGCCGTGGTAGGGCTCCAGGTTCAGCACCGGGTTGAGCAGCGCGGGGAAGGTGGAGGCCGTCTCGTTGCCCTCGGCGTAGCTCGGCAGGAAGAAGGCCTGGATGCCGAGCTGCTCGGAGACGCCCTTGGCGTTCTTGTAGCCGTCGAGGACCTTGATCACGCCGGAGGAGGTGACGTTGGAGTCGAGCGGCAGCAGCGGTACGGCGTCCTGGAAGACGACCTCGCCCTTGCCGTCCCGGACGGTGATGACGGGCGCGTAGCCGTGTGCGGTGAGGTAGACCTTGGAGTCGCCGATCTCCAGGGGGTGGTTGACCTCGACGACGGTCTTCTGGTCCTTGCCGTAGGCGCCCTCGGAGTAGGTGAGGGAGGCCTTGAAGGTGCGCGCGGTGCCCTTGTTGGGGCCGGAGACCTCGTAGGTGCCGGTGAAGTCGTTCAGGGAGAAGCTGAACGGGGTCAGGTCGTCCGTCGTGAAGAGGTTGCCGGACTTGAAGTCGTCGTAGGAGATGAGGGTGTTGGAGAAGCCGTTGCCCTCGACGAGGAGCTTGTTGCCCTCGGACTTGAAGAGCTGGCCCCAGGCGAAGGCGGTCAGCATCACGATGAGCGCGATGTGGAAGGCGAGGTTGCCGATCTCGCGCAGATAGCCCTTCTCGGCGGCGACCGCGTCACCGGCGAGGTGCGCGCGGAAGCGGCGCTTGCGCAGCAGGGCCAGCGCGGCCTCGCGCACCTGCTCCGGCTCCGCCTCCGTACTCCACGTCGTGTACGCGGGCAGCCGGGTCAGCCGCCGGGGCGCGCCCGGCGGACGGCCGCGCAGCTGGCCCGTGAACTGCCAGGTGCGGGGAACGATGCAGCCGATGAGGGAGACGAACAGCAGGATGTAGATCGCGGAGAACCACACCGAGCCGTAGACGTGGAAGAGACCGAGCTTGTCGTAGATCGGCGCCAGGGTGGGGTGGTCGTCCTGGAACTCGGCCACCTTGGTGGCGTCGTTGCCGGTCTGCGGGATCAGCGAGCCGGGGATCGCGCCGAGCGCCAGCAGCAGCAGGAGCAGCAGGGCGACCCGCATCGAGGTCAGCTGCCGCCAGAACCAGCGGACCCAGCCGACGACGCCCAGGGAGGGCAGGGTGGGCGGGCCTTCCTGGGGCGCGGTGGACAACTGGGAGCCGGCCGCGCCGAGGTCCTGGTCGTCGGCGGCGGCGGCCGGTGTGTCACCGGTCGGCGCACCGGTCGTAGTGGTCTTGCTCATGGATCAGATCCCCACAGTGAAGCCGGTGGACCAGGACTGCATGTCCTGCACGAGGCTGTCCCACGCGCCGGTCAGCAGCAGCAGACCGGTCACGATCATCATCGTGCCGCCGATCCGCATCACCCAGACATAGTGGCGCTTGACCCAGCCGAAGGCGCCGAGCGCCTTGCGGAAGGCGACCGCGGCGAGCACGAACGGCACGCCGAGGCCGAGACAGTAGGCGACGGTCAGCAGCGCCCCGCGGCCCGCGCTGGACTGCTGCGAGGACAGGGCGAGCACGGAGGCGAGCGTCGGGCCGATGCACGGCGTCCAGCCGATGCCGAACAGCGCGCCGAGCACGGGGGCGCCGACCAGCCCGGTCACCGGCCGGCGGTGGAAGCGGAACTCCCGCTGGGTCATCCAGGGCATCAGCCCCATGAAGAACACGCCCAGGAGGATCATGAGGGCGCCCAGCACCTTGGAGAAGACGCCCTGCTGCTCCTGGAGCGTCTGGCCGAAGTAGCCGAACAGGGCCCCGCCGGAGACGAACACGACGGTGAAGCCGGCCACGAACAGCGAGGCGCCCGCGACCATCCGGCCGCGCCGGGCCTCGCCCAGATCGGTGCCGGTGACGCCGGTGACGTAGGAGAGGTAGCCGGGCACCAGCGGCAGGACGCACGGCGAGAAGAAGGAGACGAGTCCGCCGAGCAGTGCGAGGGGCAGGGCGACCAGCAGGGCGCCGTTGAGCACCGTGCCGTTGTAGCCCTCCGCGGCGAGCGTGGTGACTGAGGTCACGTCACTTCTCCGTCACTTCTCCGCGAGGACCGGATTGATCATGGAGCGCAGCTTCTCCTCGCTGAGCGCGGCCAGCGAGCGCGCCGCGATCTTCCCCTGCCGGTCCAGGACGAGCGTGGAGGGGATCGCCTGCGGGTTGAGGGTGCCCTTCTCGAAGCGGAGCATCAGCTTGCTGCTCGGGTCGTACAGGCTCGGGTAGGTGACGCCGTACTGCTTCTCGAAGGCGAGGGCGCTGTTGACCTGGGGGTCGGCGACGTTGATGCCGACGAACTGCACGCCCTTCGCCGCCAGGTCCGTGGAGACCTTCTGGAAGTTGGCGGCCTCGGCGCGGCACGGGGCGCACCAGGACCCCCAGACGTTCAGGACGACGACCTTGCCCTTGTAGGAGGAGACCGCGAGCTGCTCGCCGTCGATGGTCTCGCCGGACAGGTCGGGTGCCGCGTCGCGCTCCCCCTTCGCGACGGTGGAGATGCCGTCCTCGCCCATGACGAAGTTGGTGTCACCGCCTCCGCCGGAGACGCCTCCGGAGGTGCAGGCGGAGACGAGCAGCGCCGCGACGACGCCACCTGTGGTCGTCAGGGCGGCGCGACGCGAGCGGGTCCTGGCGGTCGAGCGCAGGGGGGCGCGGCTGGCGGCACTCATGTGAAAAGTTTCGCATGCCCGTTCTGGGGATCTTGCCCACCCCCCCTCGCCGGAGAAACGCGCATTTCAGGCGGCGGCTTCCGCTGTGGTGGCGCCCGTGGCGGTGTCCGCCAGAAAGGCCTTCCAGCCGCCGGCCGGCCGCTGCCCGACGTCGAGCGTCCGCGGCTCCTCGACGGCGTCCCTGCGGATGCCGCCGTTCCACTGCGGGAGGGCTCCGCCGATTCTCGCGTTTCCGTAACGGACACGGGCAAGACGCCCGGGCGCGGCAGCAGGTGGCGCCTACGCCCCGAAGGCCTTGCCCTTCCCCTGCACCGGCTTGGCCCCGGCACGGAGGTGGGCCGGCACCAGGTCCAGGGCGGGCTCGCTGTACCCGACGGAGACGATCGTGTCGCCCCGGTAGGTGAACGTCGTCAGGGAGGCGAGCGTGCACTGCCGCCTGCGCGGGTCGTGCCACAGCCGCCGCCGCTCGACGTAGGACCGCACGGTCCAGATCGGCAGCTGATGGCTGACGAGCACCGCCTCGTGCCCCCGCGCCCGGTCCTTGGCGGAGTTCAGCGCGCCCATCATCCGCACCACCTGGTCGACGTACGGCTCGCCCCAGGACGGCTTGAACGGGTTGTAGACGTGCCGCCAGTTCTCGGGCCGGCGCAGGGCGCCGTCGCCGACGCCGAAGGTCTTGCCCTGGAAGACGTTGTCGGCCTCGATGAGCCGCTCGTCGGTGGCGAGGTCCAGGCCGTGCGCCTTGGCGATCGGGGTCGCCGTCTCCTGCGCCCGCTCCAGCGGGGAGGCGCAGACGTGGGTGACGTCCCGGGAGGCGAGGTGCTCGGCGACCCGGTCGGCCATCTGCCGGCCGAGCTCGGAGAGGTGGTAGCCGGCGAGACGGCCGTAGAGGATGCCGTCCGGGTTGGCCACTTCACCGTGGCGCATGAGATGGACGACGGTGATGTCGTCGTCGCCGTTGCCGCTGCCGTTGCCGCTGCCGCTGCTGTTGCCGTTGCCGCCGGCGCCGTTGATTCCGCTGATGCCGCTCATGCCGCCGTGGCCTCCGCCGCCGCTCGGGCCGCCGCCGGGAGGGCGTCGGCGATCCGCTGGACGGCCCGCTCGTCGTGGGCCGTGGACACGAACCACGACTCGAAGGACGACGGCGGCAGGTAGACGCCGTTCGCCAGCAGCGAGTGGAAGAACGCCGTGTAGCGGAAGGAGTCCTGCGCCTTGGCGTCCTCGTAGGTGCGCACCGCGCGGTCCGTGAAGAAGACGGAGAACATGTTGGTGGCGTTCTGCACGGTGTGCGCGACGCCCTCCTTGGACAGCGCCTCCGACACGAGCCCCCTGATCTGCTCCGAGACGGCGTCGACCGTGGCGTAGGCGGCGTCGTCGAGGAGCCGGAGCTGGGCGAGCCCGGCGGCGGTCGCGATCGGGTTCCCGGAGAGGGTGCCCGCCTGGTAGACGGGCCCGGCGGGCGCGAGGTGCGCCATGACGTCGGCACGGCCGCCGAAGGCCGCGGCCGGGAACCCGCCGCCCATCACCTTCCCGAAGGTCATCAAATCCGGCTCGACCCCGTCGACGCCGTACCAGCCGGCGCGGCTGGTACGGAAGCCGGTCATGACCTCGTCGGAGATGTAGAGGGCGCCGTTGTTCGCGCAGGCGTCCTTGAGCCCCTGGTTGAACCCGGGCAGCGGCGGCACGACGCCCATGTTGCCCGGGGAGGCCTCGGTGATCACGCAGGCGATCTCACCGGGGTGCCGGTGGAAGGCCTCCTGCACGGCCTCCAGGTCGTTGTACGGCAGCACGATGGTGTCGCCGGCCTGGGCACCGGTGACACCCGGAGTGTCGGGCAGCGCGAAGGTGGCGACGCCGGAGCCCGCCGCGGCCAGCAGGGAGTCCACGTGACCGTGGTAGCAGCCGGCGAACTTGATCACCTTGGTGCGCCGGGTGAACCCGCGGGCGAGCCGGATGGCCGACATGGTGGCCTCGGTCCCGCTGGAGACGAGCCGCACCTGGTCGACCGGCCCGACCCGCGCGACGATCTCCTCGGCGAGCGCGACCTCGCCCTCACCGGGCGTACCGAAGGAGGTGCCGCGGACAACGGCCTCCTGCACGGCGGCGAGGACCTCGGGGTGCGAGTGCCCGAGGATCATGGGTCCCCAGGAACAGACGAGATCGACGTACTCCCGCCCGTCGGCGTCGGTCAGGTACGGACCGCTGCCGGACACCATGAACCGGGGCGTACCGCCCACGGCGCGGAAGGCGCGCACCGGGGAGTTCACACCACCTGGCGTGACGGCGGCCGCACGGTCGAACAGGGCCTGCGAGACGGGCGCATCGTATGAATAAGGCATTTCGCTCATGACCTGCGGCTACTCCGACCTTCTCCGACTTCTGGGACTGCGGTTGCCAGTGACATCCTCAGGGTAGGCCAGGGCGGTCCGGCGGCAGCGGGGCCGCCACCTGCCGCCCGGCTTACCCGTCCGTCCCGTCCGCCATCTGCGAAACTGTGGGCACTGGACGCGGCCCGCGCCGACGATGTGCCGGAGGGCTGCGAAGATCCTGCGGACAGGTGTTTCACCGCACGTTTCGGCGGGCGGCCGTGGGGGAGGTCACTGACACGATGATCGGGTTGCGCGGCAGGCGCCACGCGTCCCAGAAAAGCAGTCGGGTGGAGATATGCATCGCGGTGGCGGACTGGGCGAGGGGACTGATGACCTGGGTCCTCGACGTGCCCGGCGGGGAAGGCACCGGCGCGACGCGGAGGCAGCTGCGGACAGTACCGAAGCACGTCAGGCACAGGGCGTACCGAGTGAGCTCGAGCCGGTCGACCGGCGGACCGACCGCCGGACGGACGATCTTCGGGCGGGGAGCAGGAATGGTGGTCGGGTGGGGGTGACGTACAAGTACTTCGGCGCACCGGACGGCGCGACCGCGGCCCGCGTCCCGATCTCGATGCGCCCCGAGGAACTCGGCGGCGACGAGCTCGGGATGAACGGCATGTTCACCAAGATCAAGCCCGAGACGATGGCGGCGATGGTCCTGACGGGCATCGAGGGCGTCCCGCTGCACCGGGTGCCCCCGCTGGAACTGGTCGTCCTGCACCCCGACTACGCCGTGGTCAAACTCCCCATGACGGTGGTGGACCCCCTCCGCGACATCGGCGAGGAGGCGGTCGGCGCGGCGGCCTTCATCTGGTCGACGGTGCCGGACCGGGGCGGGCCGCGGGACGCGTTCAACGTGTACCAACTGCTGCACGAGTGGCAGGACTTCAGCCACCGGTTGCATGAGGCGGGGCATCAGCCTTATTGCCTGGTGTGGCCCTGAGACACCTGACGGCCGCGGTGGCACCATGCGCCCGGCCAGGTGCCACCATGGCGGCATGGACCTCACGCCCTATGTCGACACACTCCGCCGGGAACTCGCGGTGGCCGCCGAGGCCGGCGGGGAGGACGCCCGCGAGCTGGCCGGGCGACTGACCGCTCCGCTGGAGTCGGCGACCCGGCTGACCCTGCTGAACGTGCTGTCCGCCGCCATGGACGAGATCACCCGTGAACTCGCCCCCGGCTCGGTCGACGTACGGCTGCGCGGGCTCGATCCCGAATTCGTCGTGACACCGCCGCCGGGTGACGCCGGTTTCGAGAGGCCGGCCGGGCACCCCGAGCCGCTGAAGGCCCCGGCTCCGGCACCCACCGACGAGGACAGCACCACCGCGCGGGTCAACCTGCGTCTTCCGGCGCCTCTCAAGGCGCGCGCCGAGGAGGCGGCGGCACGCGAGGGTCTGTCGGTCAACGCGTGGCTGGTGCGCGCGGTGAACGCAGCCGTCGAGAGCGGCGACATACGGGCCCGCCCCGCCACGTCGAACCGCAGCGGTGGGCAGCAGTACACCGGGTGGGTGCGCTAGGCCCACCCGGGCCGGGGCCGCACCGCCGTACGGACAGGATCGCTCACCGGGTGGTGAGCGGTCCGCCGGCGGGTACGGCAGATGCAGGGGGTCTCGGGGGTACGGGGGTACGGGGGAGTCGGTCCTGGGCGGGCCGGGTACGCACTCGACGTTATGCGGCCTCCGGCGCGCCTCCCAGTGGCATGAGTGACACCCTCCGACGGAAAAGTGCCAGCGGTCGGCGAGAGGCCGGGGCGGGCCGGAAGGCGTTCACCGGAGCGGGCTGGACGGCCGGCGGGGGCGCGCCGGGGTCCGATCGTCGGGCCGGTGGCACGGTACGTTCCCGCCATGCACACCGTCGCCGTACTCGCGCTGGACCAGGTGATCCCGTTCGACCTGTCCACGCCGATCGAGGTCTTCGCCCGCACCCGGCTGCCGGACGGGCGGTCCGGTTACCGGGTCCGGGTGTGCGCGGAGCGGCCGGAGGTGGACGCGGGAGTCTTCACCCTGCGCGCGCCGTGGGGACTGGAGGGGCTCGAGGACGCGGACACGATCATCGTGCCCGGCACGGCCGATACCGCGGCCCCGCTCTCCCCGGCCGTCCGGGACGCGCTGCGGGCGGCCGCCGGGAAGGGCACGCGGATCGCCTCCATCTGCTCGGGCACCTTCCCGCTCGCCGCCACCGGTCTCCTCGACGGCCTGCGGGCCACCACCCACTGGATCGCGGCCGACCTCCTGGCCGCCGCCCACCCGGACGTCGAGGTCGACCCGGCGGTCCTGTACGTGGACAACGGGCAGCTCCTCACCTCGGCCGGCGCCGCCGCGGGACTGGACCTGTGCCTGCACATGATCCGCCGGGACTACGGCTCGGCCGTCGCCGCAGACGCCGCCCGCCTGTCCGTGATGCCCCTCGAACGGGAGGGCGGGCAGGCGCAGTTCATCGTCCACGACCACCCGCCCCGGCCCCAGGGGTCGGTACTCGAACCACTGCTCGCCTGGTTGCAGGAGAACCTGGGCCGCGACCTCAGCCTCGACGACATCGCCTCCCGCGCCGGGACCAGCACGCGCACCCTGATACGGCGCTTCCGCGAACAGACCGGCACCACGCCGCTCCAGTGGCTCCACCGTGCCCGCGTCCGCCAGGCCCAGCACCTGCTGGAGACCACCGACCACTCCGTGGACCGCATCGCCGGCCAAGTCGGCTTCGGCTCCCCCACCGCCTTCCGCGAACGCTTCAAACGCACCACGGGGGTCAGCCCGCACGCCTACCGCCGCACCTTCAGCTGACCGTGACGCCGGCTGACCGTGACATCGGCTGACCCGTTTGACGCCGGCTGACCGTGACGCCGACCGGCCGTGGCTCGGCTGACCGTGCGCTGCCGGCTCAGGCCGCCAGAACGGCGGGCCTCTTCTCCTCCCCCACCGCCTCCAGGGCGTGGGAGGTGCCTGCGGCGTCGAGCAGATCCATCAGGGTCGCCCGGGCCCGGGCGACCCGGGAGCGGACCGTGCCCACGGGGCAGTCGCTGACCTCGGCCGCGTCCGCGTAGGGCAGGCCGACCAGCTGGGTGAGGACGAACGCCTCCCGTCGCTCGTCCGGCAGCGACGCCAGCAGATCCAGCAGGGCGATGCCGTCGTCGAAACCGGGCAGGTCCTGCGGCTGCGCCCGCTCGACGGCCAGCTGCCAGTCCGACACGTCGGACAGACGGGGCCGGGCGGCGGCGCACCGGAAACTGTCGATCACCGCGCGGCGGGCGATGGACAGCAGCCAGGCGCGCGCCGAGGAGCGGCCCTCGAAGCGGTGCAGGCTGCCGAGCGCCCGCAGGAACGTGTCCTGCGCGAGGTCGTCGACGGCCTGCGGATCGCCGCACAGATGGGCGACGTAGCGCTGGACGTCGCGGTGCACGGCACGCACGAACTGCTCGACGGCGTCCGCGTCACCGCCTCGCGCGGCGAGCGCCCAGGCCGTGATCGAGTCGTCGAGCGATGGCGGTTCGCCGGTTGTGCCGCGCGAGGCAGGCACAGCAGTACTACTGGTCACCAGGTGTCCTTCTCGGGATGCGAGATCCGGTCCGGGCCCACGCGGGCGCGGGCGGTCGGTCCGGTGAAAGGGGAAGGTCGGTCGGCCCTACGGCGCGGCGACGGGCACGCGGCACGCGGCACGCGGCGACGGTTGTCCGGGCGTACGACCAGACCAGGCCCGAGGCGCGCACGGGCGGCCTCGGGACACCAGCTGTCTTCAGGCGACAGCCGTCCCCACCGGGGGACCCCGAGAGGTGATGGCGTGGACGAGCGGGAGGAGGCCCGGAGCCCGGTCCGACCGGGGGCGGCGCGGGCGCGGGCGGGGGCGGTCCTGGACAGCGGGCGGGGCGAGCGGCACCCGCAGCGGCGCGGCCAGCCATCCGGCGACGGCACGCAGGATGCGGAACGCGGCCTTCTCGCCGTGGGCCAGCCACAGGCCGCACAGCAGCGCGGCGAGCAGGTGGGCGGCGAGCATGCCGAACGACGACGAGCCGCCCATGAAGCCGCCCGTCCCCGCGTGCCCCAGGTCCATGGCGTCCGGGACGTCCATCGACCGCGCGGCGGGCGTCGACCCCGCGAAGTGCATCGGTCCCGCGGAGTGCAGGGAGTGGGTGAGGTGCATCGAGCCCATGGACTCCATGGACATGGACCCCATGTCCATGGGGTCCATGTCCATGGAGTCCATGCCGCCGGCGGCCGGTCCGGTCGTTCCCGTAGCCGTCGGCTGTGCGAGGGAGAACGCCGTGTGCAGTGCCGTCTGGGCGGCGACCACGACCGTCACGATCAGCGGCAGTCCGCGCTCCCGGTCCGCCAGGCACCAACCCGCCGCACCGGTCACGGCCGCTCCGGCGGCCAGTGCCCCCGCGGGGACGGAACCGCCGGACATCATGACGTGGCCCAGGGCGGCGAGCAGCACGCAGACGGCCGCGAACACCGCGGCCCGAACCGTGCGGGAACACCACCCTGCCGTCATGACGCCTCATCGTCGCATCCGGACTTCGCCCGTCAAGGGTGGGTACGGGAATCACCCCGGGTCCGCACTCACCTCATGGCATGTGATCCAGAACACCACCGGCCGGCCCGGCCTGGCCCCGCCCTCGCCGCGGGAGAGCTGGGGTCCACCGGCCGCACCCGGCTCTCACTTGGTCCCGACCGTCCGCAGCACCGTCAGCGCCACCGCACGCGCCGCGTCCACCACCTCCCGTACGGACACGTGCTCCCGCGCGCTGTGCGCGACCGCGATGTCGCCCGGGCCGAACTGGAGGGCCGGGATCCCGGCCGCGGTGTACAGCCGCAGGTCGCTGCCGTACGTCGCCCCGCGCTCCCTCGGGGGCGGGGCACCGGTCGCGTCGGCGTACGCCCCCGCCACGGCGTCGCGCAGCGGATGCCCCGCCGGGAGCCGCCCGCTCGCGAACTGCCCGCCCGGCCAGGTCACCCTCGCCGGATTCTCGCGCAGCCAGGGGTCGGCCGCGCAGGCCTCGGCCACGCACCGCTCCAGGGCCGCCCGCGCCTCCGCCGGGTCCTCCCCCAGCCGCACCCCCAGCCGCCCCTCGGCGACGAGCAGGTCCGGCACGCTGCTCGCCCAGTCACCGGAGCGCAGGGTGCCCACGGAGAGGGAGTAGGGGATCGGATATTCGGCGAGGAGTGGGTCGGGGGCCCGGTTGCGTACGGCTTCGAGCCGGGCCAGCGCCCGGTGCAGCGGCAGGTAGGCGTCGATCGCGCTGACCCCGGCCTCGCGCGAGCTGGCGTGCGCGGCCCTGCCGGGGACGGCGATCCGGAAGGTGAGCGCGCCGGCGTTGGCGGTGATCACCGTCCCGGCCGTCGGCTCGGCGATGAGGCACGCGTCGCCGGCGTGACCGCGCAGCAGCGTGCCGAACGTGCCGAGCCCGCCGTCCTCCTCCCCGACGACGAAGTGCACCGCGACCCGACCGCGCAGCCGCACGCCGGCCGTCCGGACCGCCGCCAGCGCGGCCAGGTGGGCGGCGAGCCCGGCCTTCATGTCGCAGGCACCACGCCCGTGCACCACGTCCCCGTTCACCCGGGGCGCGAACGGGTCGCCTTCCCAGGCCGCGAGGTCCCCGGGCGGTACGACGTCCACGTGCCCCTGGAGGATCAGCGTCGGCCCGTCACCTCCGTCGGGCGTGTGTCCCACGAGCCCCCAGGCCTCCTCCCGGGGCGCCTCCGTCCTCGGGAATCCGGGGTGCGCGTACAGGGCGGGCAGGTCCATGCCCCACAGGTCCACGTCCAGCCCGAGCCGTTCCAGCCGTCCGGCGAGGTGGTGCTGGATCTCGGACTCGGCGGCGCTGCCGGTGACGCTGGGTATCGCGATCAGCTCCAGCAAGGTCCGCGCGGCGGCGGCCTCGTCGATCGCCGCCAGCACGGCGGCTTCCTGGTTGTTCAGCATGCGTCGACTCCCTCCCTGACCGGCGGACCGTCCGGCCCGCCCTCGCTCGGCGCCCCAAAGGCATACCTGCTCGTCCCGGCCCGCACGTACGCCGCGGCCGAGGCCGCAGTGTCCGCGTCCGCCGTGGAAACCGCCCGCCCCGGCGGCTCCCGGGCCCGAACGGTCCCCACTCACACCCCGGCCGTAGAACCAGCCCCACTCACACCCCGGCCGTAGAACCAGCCCCACTCACACCCCGGCCGTAAGACGACCTCCGATCACCCCCGATCCCCCCCCGATCACCCCCGCTCACCCCTCGCTCGCCCCCCGCTCCCCCCGGTGTCCGCCCACCGTGAACCCGATCACCGAACCGCCTCCCTCCCGCCCGTGGGCGAACGGTGCCCCGCCGTGGGACAGGGCCACCTCGCGGACGATGGACAGGCCCAGGCCGGAGCCCGGCAGGGAGCGTGCGTCCGCCGCGCGGTAGAAGCGGTCGAAGACGCGGGTGAGGTCGGCGTCGGTGATGCCGGGGCCGCGGTCGAGGACCTCCACGCGGACCGGGCCGATGGGGGTCCCCCCGCTCGCGCGCAGCCGAGAGTGGGGGAGGGCGGGGCCGGTGACGTTGATCTCGACGGGTGCCCGGCCCCCGCGGTCGAACTTGGTGGCGTTCTCGACGAGGTTGGACAGCGCCCGCTGGAGCATGCCCGGCCGGCCGTGGGTGGTGGTGTCGCCGCTCGCGCGGACCAGGATCTGCCGGCCGGTGCGGCGGCGGGCGAGGCCGGCGACCTCCTCGGCGAGGTCGGCGAGGTCGACGCGGCGGGGCGGTTCGGTGTCGGACTGGCCGGCCGCGAGGTCGACCAGCTCGTTGACGAGGTCGGTGAGTTCGCGGGCCTCCTGGCCGAGGTCGGCGACGAGTTCGTCCCGGGTGGCGGGGGGCAGCTCGTCGATGCGGCGCAGCAGCGAGATGTTCGTACGGAGTGAGGTCAGCGGGGTGCGCAGTTCGTGGCCCGCGTCCTGGACCAGGCGCCGCTGGTCCTCCTCGGACTGGGCGAGGCGGCCCAGCATGCGGTCGAAGGCGCGGCCGAGGCGGCCGACCTCGTCGTAGCCGGTGACGGGCACCTGGACGCCCAGCCGGCGGGTGCGGGCGACGTCCTCCGCCGCGGTGGTGAGGATGACCAGGCGGTGGGTGATGCGCCGGGCCAGCCACCAGCCGAACAGGCCCGCGGCCGTCACGACCGCGGCCATCAGCAGCAGCGTCCGCTGCTGGAGCGCGCGCAGCAGGTCCTCCGTGTCGCTGAACTCCTGGGCGACCTGCACCGCGCCCCGCCCGCCGCCCAGCGCGACGGTCGCGACGCGGTAGACGTCGCTGCCGACGTCGACGTCCTCGTGCTCGGTGAGCGTCCCCGCCATCGGGGCGGCGGCGACGTCCCGGTCGGCGGCCACGACCGGCAGCCCGGGGTTGCCCGGGTCGACGACCGCCCCGTCCGGGCCGAGCACCTGCACGTCCGTGCGGGCCGGGCGCACGATGTCGTGGCCCGGCGCGGCGGAGGAGAAGTCCTCGGGGTGCATCGCCCGCTCGCGCACCTCGTCCCGCAGGTCCTGCACGACCTCGTCGAACACCGACTCCTGGTCCACCCGCACCAGCCGGGCGGCGGCCGAGTAGGAGAGCACGCCGACGAGGACGGTGACGGCGGCGGTCACGGCGGCGAAGGACACCGCGAAGGTGGTGCGCAGGGAGGCGAGCCGCCGGCGCCGCCGGGACATCCACCGCCTCGGGCGGCCGCCCACCGGGTCCGCCCCTCAGTCTTCCCGCAGCACGTAACCCACGCCCCGCACGGTGTGGATCAGCTGCGGGGCCCCGGGCGCGTCGAGCTTGCGGCGCAGGTAGCCGACGTAGACGGCGAGGTTCTTGGAGCCGGGGCCGAAGTCGTAGCCCCAGATGCGGTCGTAGATCGTGGAGTGGTCGAGGACGACACCGGCGTGGCGCACGAGCAGTTCCAGCAGCTCGAACTCGGTGCGGGTCAGCTCCAGCTCCCGCTCCCCGCGCCAGGCGCGCCGCGCCTGCGGGTCCATGCGCAGTCCGGCGGCCTCCAGGTGGCGGGCGGAGGCCGCGGCCGGCCTGGGTACGTCGACGGGGGCCGTCGGGGGCGTCGGGGGCGTCGGGGGTGTCGGGCCGGTGCGGCGCAGCAGTGCCCGCAGCCGGGCGAAGACCTCCTCGACGTCAAAGGGTTTCACGACGTAGTCGTCGGCGCCCGCGTCCAGCCCGGCGATCCGGTCGGCGGTCTCCACGAGCGCCGTCAGCATCAGGATGGGCGTGCTGTCGCCCTCGGCGCGCAGCACCCGGCAGACCTGGAGGCCGTCGATGCCGGGCATCATCACGTCCAGGACGAGCACGTCCGGGGGCGTCCGGTGGGCGTGCGCGAGCGCCTCGACGCCGTCGGCGACCGCCGTCACCCGGTAGCCCTCCAGGGTCAGGGCCCGTTCCAGGGCGTGACGGATCGCGCGGTCGTCTTCGGCGAGGAGCACGGTGGGAGGCACGGGGTCAGTCTGCCAAGCCGCCCCGGCCGTCGCCGTGACGGGCGGCTCACCCGGCGCCCTTCTTACGTGCCTCTCACCCGGGGACGGGGGCACGGGGGGTGCCGGAGCCCCACCCCGGCACCCCCCGTGCCCCGTCCCGTGCCCCGTCCCGAGGCGCGTCTCACCCCGCCGGCCGCAGCGCGGCGAGCTGTTCCTCGAACGGCACGACGTCGAGGGCCGCCCGGGCGGGACGGGCCGCCGACAGGCCGCTCATCAGCGCCGCCAGCTCCCCCGCCGCCCGTTCGATCCGCTCCGGCAGCCCCTCCGCGCCCCAGTCCTCGGAGGCGGCGTAGACCCCGGTCGGGACGACGACGGCCCGCAGGTAGGCGAAGAGCGGACGCAGGGCGTGCTCCAGCACCAGCGAGTGCCGGGCCGTCCCTCCGGTGGCGGCGACCAGGACCGGCTTCCCGGCCAGCGCGTCCTTCTCCATGACGTCGAAGAACGACTTGAACAGTCCGCTGTACGACGCGGAGAACACCGGCGTGACGACGATCAGCCCGTCCGCGTCCGCGACCGCGTCCAGCGCGGCCGCCAGCGCCCGCCCGGGGAAACCGTTGGTGAAGTTGTGCGCGATCTCCACGGCGAGGTCGCGCAACTCCACGACCCGCACCTGCGGCTCCGCTCCCGCCGCCGAGACCCGCTCGGCGGTGGCCGCGGCCAGCCGGTCGGCCAGCAGCCGGGTGGACGACGGGACGCTCAGCCCCGCCGAGACGACGACGAGCTTCATGCGACGGTCACCTCCTGGGCGGCCTTGAGGGAAGCGTGGGTCGGGGCCTCCGGCACGTCGGCCGGGCGGTCCTTGGCGAACTCCCTGCGCAGCACGGGCACGACCTCCTCGCCGAGCAGGTCGAGCTGCTCCAGCACGGTCTTCAGCGGCAGCCCGGCGTGGTCCATCAGGAAGAGCTGGCGCTGGTAGTCGCCGGCGTACTCGCGGAAGGACAGCGTCTTCTCGATCACCTGCTGCGGCGAGCCGACGGTCAGCGGGGTCTGCTCGGTGAACTCCTCCAGCGAGGGCCCGTGCCCGTACACGGGCGCGTTGTCGAAGTACGGCCGGAACTCGCGGACGGCGTCCTGCGAGTTCTTCCGCATGAACACCTGGCCGCCGAGGCCGACGATGGCCTGCTCGGGCGTGCCGTGCCCGTAGTGGGCGTACCGCTTCCGGTACAGCTCGATCATGCGCTTGGTGTGGTCGGCGGGCCAGAAGATGTTGTTGTGGAAGAAGCCGTCGCCGTAGTAGGCGGCCTGCTCGGCGATCTCCGGCGAGCGGATGGAACCGTGCCAGACGAACGGCGCGACGCCGTCCAGCGGCCGGGGCGTCGAGGTGAAGCCCTGGAGCGGCGTGCGGAACTTGCCCTCCCAGTCGACGACGTCCTCGCGCCACAGCCGGTGCAGCAGGGCGTAGTTCTCGACGGCGAGGTTGATGCCCTGCCGGATGTCCTGCCCGAACCAGGGGTAGACCGGCCCGGTGTTGCCGCGTCCCATCATCAGGTCGACGCGCCCGTCGGCCAGGTGCTGGAGCATTGCGAAGTCCTCGGCGATCTTCACCGGGTCGTTGGTGGTGATGAGGGTGGTCGAGGTGGAGAGGATCAGCTTCTCCGTCCGCGCGGCTATGTAGCCGAGCATCGTGGTCGGCGACGACGGCACGAACGGCGGGTTGTGGTGCTCGCCGGTCGCGAAGACGTCCAGGCCGACCTCCTCGGCCTTCAGCGCGATGGCGACCATGGCCTTGATCCGCTCGCGCTCGGTCGGCGTACGTCCCGTGGTGGGGTCCGGCGTGACGTCGCCGACGGTGAAGATCCCGAACTGCATGGCCGCTCACCCTTCAAGTTGTTGATGCTTCAACTATACCCCTGGAACTGTGCCCCGGCGCCAGGTATTCCCCGGCCGTCATCGGCCGTCATCGGCCGTCATCGGCCGTCATCAGCCGTCTTCCGGAGGGTGGGGCCGACGGATACGCCCTCGCCCTCGTCCTCGGCAGGGTGTCGGCCGAGGGCGAGGGCGAGAGCCAGTGCGAGAGCGAGGGCGAGGAGCGATGCACGCGCGAGCGGGTGCTCGGGCTGGGCCGCGGGAGTTCAGGCAGCGGCCGGGAGTGGCGCGGCTGCGCGGTGCGGTGCGGTGCGGTGCGGTGTCAGTCCCGGTCCGTGCCGTCGGGATGCCGTGCGGCACCCGCTTCCCGGTGAGTGCGTGGCGTGTGGACGGTTCCGAGGCGCCCGAGGGTCACCGTCCCGGACGTCTTCCCCTTCTTCCCCTCGCCCACGGCGTCGCCGCGGTAGCGGGTGACGAGCGTGCGGTAGTGCCGGTTGCCGCTGATGAGGTGCCCGAGTTCGTTCAGGTAACGCGGCACGTCGGGGTGGACCGGCCCGTCCCGGTGGACGATGTCGGCGCACGCGCGGCAGAACGCGTCCTCGGTCCACGCGATGAGCTCGGCGAGTCTGTCGGCCGCCTGCTGGAGGGTGAGCGACTCGGTGCGCATGAGGAGCCCCAGGGAGTTCATGGCCTCCCCGGCCTCGCACTCGTCGGCGGAGGGGAAGAGGTGGTTCTCCTCGGGGGAGGAGAAGAGGTCGTTGACCAGGGTCATGTGGTTGATGGCCAGGTCCCGGGCCTTGGCGAGGGTGGCGTCCGTGGCGAGTTCTGCGGTGAGGTCGCATCCGAGGGCGTACTCGGTCTGGCAGGTGGCCCAGTGGCCGAACAGGTCGGTGAGCCGCAGTTCCAGGTAGGCGTCGAACGGCAGGATCCCGTCGTGGACGCGGTCGTCGGCCTCGACGACGGACGACGCGACGACGTCCCGGAAGGCGTCGCGGTAGCGGGCCGCGAGCGCCCGCGGCATCTGCGGCCACGCCGGAGCGAGGGCGTCGTACAGCATCCGGCCGGCGGGGAAGTCGGGTGCCACCGGCTCGTCGTCGAGCACGCCGAGCCACCGCCGCCGCAGGTCCTCCGTCCGCTCGAGGTCCTTCTGGAACGCGGGGCCGGAGAACGAGTCGTCGCAGATGCCGGCCGCGATCATGATGTTCGGCAGGACGAAGCACCGGTCGTCCAGCATGTGCGGGTAGCACAGGCAGGCCCAGTAGGCCATCCGCTGCCCGACATGGCGATCGGCGAGGTGTTCGTCACCGAAGTGGTCCACAAGGTGGGGACGGGCCCAGCGATGACACTCCTCCTCGATCTGCGCGTGCTTCGGATGGGCGCGCACAGGAAGCCGCTTCTGGATGCGCGGCAACTCGAAGCGAGTTCCTGGCGCCGGCGCCGGCGCCGGCGCCGGCGATACGAGCGCGTGACGGGAAGAAGTCATCTGATACTCCACTGGACTGCCGGACCTGGTCGACGGCCCTCACGCTAATCGCGGCCCGCCCGCCTCGGGCGAGGCAGAACCGCGGAGTCACTCGAACAGGTTTCGTCACGTCAAGGGCGCGCCCCGGCCCGCCCGGCGTCACGATCCGATCGGCAGCGCGTCCGTGTACCCGTTCGTCGGCCGCTCGACCTTCTCCACGGTGTCCGCGTCCAGCGCGACCGCCGCCGAGGACGTGCCCAGGGAGCCGGCCGGGTGCCAGGTCCCGGTCACCGTCACCCAGGTGTCGGCGGCGGGCGCCTCGACCCCGTACACGCGGACCTTCACCGACTGCGCGTCCGCCGCACAGCACGACAGGAGGATCCGGGTCAGATACCAGCCGTCGCCTCCCGCGACGGGCGTGACGAACCCGGTCATCCGGACCTGGCGCCCCTCGATGGCCCGCGCGGTGTCCTGCTGCACCCGCTGGGTGAAGTCGGTCAGCGTGATCGGCAGCGGCGAGGTCGCGGGCAGCGCCTCGAAACCGTCCTCCTCCACCACGGCCACGGCCTTGGGCGCCTCACGGGAGGCGGTGTACGAACCGAGCGCGGGCGGGGCGTAGAAGAGCAGACTCAGCGCGGGCAGGAACAGCAGCCAGGCGACACGGGGAACGCCGGAGTGATCGTGACCGTGCCCGTGGTCGTGACCGTGCCCGTGCCCGTGGTCGTGACCCTGTTCCTGTTCCTGTTCCTGTTCCTGTTCCTGTTCCTGTTCCTGCTTCCGCTCCTCGATCTCGTCCTGCCCGTGCTCCCGCCCACCGCCCCCGTGGTCGGAGCCGTCCCCCCGGCCCCGCGCCCACCGCCGCGCCGACCATGCCTCGGCCGCCCCCAGCAGGATCAGCAGCGCCCCCGACGCGATCAGCAGCGGCCGCATGCCCTCCTTCACGTACCGCAGGTACGACTCCGTGAAGAGCGAGGCCTGCAACAGCCCCAGCCCGCTCAGGACCAGCAACCCCACCTGCGCGAACCGCTTCACAGCAGTACCCCTCCCACCACGGCGCTGCACACGACCGCCACCACGGCCGTGGCGGCGGAGAAACGCCACGCGAAGGCCCGGCCGAAGGTGCCCGCCTGAAGGGCGATCAGCTTCAGGTCGACCATCGGCCCCACCACCATGAACGTCAGCCGGGCGACCGGCGAGAACCCGCTCAGCGACGCCGCCACGAACGCGTCGGCCTCCGAGCACACCGCGAGCACGATCGCCAGCACCGCCAGGAACAGCACCGACAGCCAGGCCGAACCGGCGAACATGTCGACCACCGAGCGCGGCACCGCCACGTTGAAGGTCGCCGCGGCCATCGCGCCGACCACCAGGAATCCCCCCGCGTGCAGGAAGTCGTGCTGGAAGCCGCGCCGGAACTCCGTCCACCTGCTCAGCCCGGGCCGGTGCCCGGTGTGCCGTACGGTCGGCCGCAGCCACTCCGCGCGCCCCAGCCAGAGCCACAGCCAGCCCATCACGGCCGCCGTGACCAGGGAGGCGAGCAGCCGGGCCAGCACCATCTCCGGGCTGCCCGGGAAAGCGATGGCGGTGGCGGTGAGCACGACCGGGTTCACGGCGGGCGCCGACAGCAGGAACGCGAACGCGGCGGCCGGGGTCACCCCCCTGCCGATCAGGCTGTTCGCCACCGGCACCGACGCGCACTCGCAGCCCGGCAGGACGACTCCCGCCGCACCCGCGACCGGCACCGCCAGCGCAGGCCGCTTCGGCAGCAGCCGATGGAACACCCGCGCCGGCACGAACGCGTTGATCGCCCCCGACAGGGCCGTGCCCAGCAGCAGGAACGGCACCGCCTGCACGGTCACCGCCAGACACACCGTCCGCCACGCCTCGACGGCCGGGTCGTCCAGCGACCGCCCGACGAGCACCAGCAGCGCGCCGGGCAGTACGGCCGCGCCGACCAGCAGCAGCAACCAGTGGCGGGGCAGCCCGCGGCCCACGGGCGGATGAGCCGCGTCCGCCTCCCCCGCCCGCACGCCCGACATGCCCCGCGCATCCGGTACGCCGACGTCCGCCGTGTCCGGCAGGCCCGTGTCCGGCAGGCCCGTGTCCGGCAGGCCCGTGTCCGGTATGCCGGCGCCCGCCGTGTCCGAGATGCCGGCGCCCGCGCCCCGCGTCGTCCCCATGACCTAGACCAGGCCCCCTCGCAACCGCCCGACCTGCTCCCCGCTGAACTCCACCGTCCGCCTCATGTGCCGCACGATCACGGCGATCTCGGCATCGTCCAGGTCCGCGAAGAGATGACCCCAGTCACCGCCCAGCCGCTCCCACGTCCGCCCGAACTCGGCGATCCGCTCCGGCACCGTCGCCACCAGGACCCGCCGCCGGTCGGTGGCGTCCCGCTCCCGCACGACGTACCCGGCCTTCTCCAGCCGGTCCACCAGCCGGGTCGCCGACCCCGTCGTCAGCCCGGTCAGCTCCGCGACCCGGCCCGTCGTCACCGGCGCCCGCTCCAGCGAGAGCAGGTTCAGGCACTGCAGGTCGGTGGGGTGCAGCCCGAGCCGGTCTGCGACGGCCTGGTTGAACAGCGCGAACGCGGCCACGTACCGCCGGGAGACGGTGGACAGCTCGTCCAGCAACCGCGACCGCACGTTCCCGGACATCGCCCGCACACCCCTTCGTCAGCGCCGTCCGCAGATGGTACGACGTGCCGCGCCCCGACCGACCGCCCGTCGCCCACCGCCCGTCGCCCGTCGCCCACCGCCCGTCGCGGCCCGGTCGGAAGACAGTCGCGGCCCGGTCAGAAGAAATAGGCGTCCCCGGTGTCCAGCACCAGCACCTGCTGCCGGTCGTTGGCGCGGTTGCGGTCCACCGCCCCGCCACCCCACACCGTCTCCACCGACAGCGTCACCTCCGTCGGCCCGTCCGCCAGCCACACCTCCACCACGATCCGCTCCCCCGGCGCGTCGGCGGCCAGCGCGCCCGTCCGGCACATCACCTCCCGCGCCCCCGTCCGCGCGCACCCTTCCGGCAGCACCGGCGGCCGGTCCGCGAACGGCGCCGACCAGCGCAGCCGTACGGTGGCGTCCGAGACGTCGCCCGGACCGTGGTTGCGCGGAGTCAGCCGCACCTCGACCCGGCCGCGGTCCAGCACGGCGGAGCCGTGGTACGACAGATCGGCCTCGGGAACGTCCGCGACGGCCGGCGACACCGCCCCGCCGGCCGCCAGCGCCCCGGCCACCACCGCACCCACCACCGCGCCTCGCACGGCGGGAATCCGCATCCGGCGCATGCCATCCACTCCTCGGTCGGCCAGGACAGGGACAGGAACGTACCCATGTATCCCCGCCGGGCCGGGACGGCAGGCGCCGTCCATCAGGTGAAGCGACCACAGCGACCACAGCGACGACGGCAGCCACGGCGACGACGGCGACCACGGCGACCACGGCGACCAGAGATCGAGATCACCGCCCACCCCGCACCGCCCCCCGCCTATCCTGGCCGAGCAGGCTTTCGAGCCCACCCGCACCACGCACCCCCGCACCCCCCGCACCCCCCGCACCCGAGGAGCAGCCCCCATGGCCACCGCCGCACCGTCCGCCGCCTCCCGCATCGCCGTCGTGACCGGTGCGAGCAGCGGGATCGGCGCCGCCACCGCCCGGCAGCTCGCCGCGGCCGGCTACCGCGTGGTCCTCACCGCCCGCCGCAAGGACCGCATCGAGGCGCTGGCCGAGGAGATCACCGCGGCGGGCGGCTCGGCGGCGGCGTACCAGCTGGACGTCACCGACCGCGCGGCGGTGGACGAGTTCGCGACGGCGTTCAGGACCGTCGGCGTCCTCGTCAACAACGCGGGCGGCGCGCTGGGCGCCGACCCGGTGGCCACCGGCGACCCGGCCGACTGGCGCACCATGTACGAGACGAACGTCATCGGCACCCTCAACCTCACCCAGGCCCTCCTGCCGAAGCTGGAGGCGAGCGGCGACGGCACGGTCGTGGTCGTCTCCTCGACCGCCGGCCACGGCACCTACGAGGGCGGCGCGGGCTATGTCGCCGCCAAGCACGGCGCCCACGTCCTCGCCGAGACCCTGCGCCTGGAGATCGTCGGCCGGCCCGTCCGGGTGATCGAGATCGCGCCCGGCATGGTCAAGACCGACGAGTTCGCCCTCACCCGCTTCGGGGGCGACCGGGAGAAGGCGGCGAAGGTCTACGAGGGCGTGGCCGAGCCGCTCACCGCCGACGACGTGGCCGAGACCATCACCTGGGCGGTGACCCGGCCCAGCCACGTCAACGTCGACCTGCTGATCCTGCGCCCGCGCGCCCAGGCGTCCAACACGAAGGTCCACCGGGAGGCGTGATGCCGGACCCGACGCGGGAGGAGACGACGCGGGAGGAGACGACGCGGGAGGAGACGGCCCGGGCGGCGGAACAGCGCCGCCTGGCCCAGGAGACCCGGGACGAACGCCAGGTCTGGTACTTCCTGGCGTACTTCCTCTTCGGCATCCACGTCATCGCGTTCGTGATGATCTGGGCGGTCAGGCACGGGAACTGACGGACCCCCGCCCCCGCGCGTTCCCCCGAACCGCGCGGCCAGGGCACGCCCCGAACCGCGCGGCCAGGGCACGGCCGGGCCGGGCCGGGCCGGGCCGGGCCGGGATCAGCCCTTCACACAGACGACCTGCTTCAGCTTCGCCACGACCTCCACCAGGTCCCGCTGCTGGTCGATGACCTGCTCGATCGGCTTGTAGGCCCCGGGTATCTCGTCCACGACACCGGAGTCCTTGCGGCACTCCACGCCCCGCGTCTGCTCCTCCAGATCCCTGGTCGTGAAGCGCCGCTTCGCCGCGTTCCGGCTCATGCGCCGGCCGGCGCCGTGCGACGCCGAGTTGAACGCCTTCTCGTTGCCGAGGCCCTTCACGATGTACGAGCCCGTGCCCATGGAGCCCGGGATGATGCCGTACTCGCCGGAACCGGCCCGGATCGCGCCCTTCCGGGTCACGAGCAGGTCCATCCCGTCGTAGCGCTCCTCGGCGACGTAGTTGTGGTGCGCGCTGATCTCCGGCTCGAAGGCCGGCTTCGCCTTCCGGAACTCCTTGCGGACCACGCCCTTGAGCAGCGCCATCATGATCGTGCGGTTGTACCGGGCGTACTCCTGCGCCCAGAACAGGTCGTTGCGGTAGGCCGCCATCTGCGGGGTGTCCGCGACGAAGACCGCGAGGTCACGGTCGATCAGGTTCTGGTTGTGCGGGAGCTTCTGGGCCACGCCGATGTGGAACTCCGCGAGTTCCTTGCCGATGTTGCGGGACCCGGAGTGCAGCATCAGCCAGACCGAACCGGTCGTGTCCGTGCACACCTCGATGAAGTGGTTGCCGCTTCCGAGCGTTCCCATCTGCTTATTTGCGCGCTCCTGACGGAACCTGACCGCTTCGGCGACCCCGTCGAACCGCCCCCAGAAGTCCTCCCACCGCGCGGTCGCGAACCCGTGCAGCTGCCCCGGGTCCACCGGGTCGTCGTGCATCCCCCGCCCCACCGGGATCGCCTGCTCGATCCTCGACCGCAGCCGCGACAGGTCGCCCGGCAGGTCGTTCGCCGTCAGGGACGTCCGCACCGCCGACATCCCGCAGCCGATGTCGACGCCCACCGCCGCCGGGCACACGGCCCCCCGCATCGCGATGACGGACCCGACCGTGGCGCCCTTGCCGTAGTGCACGTCCGGCATCACGGCGAGGCCCTCGATCCAGGGGAGGCCGGCGACGTTGCGCAGCTGCTGGAGGGCCACGTCCTCCACCGTCGCGGGGTCGGTCCACATCCGGATGGGAACCTTCGCACCCGGCATCTCGACATACGACATATCGTCCTCATTCCCCCGGAAGCACAACAGAAGTCTCGAATCGCAAAACCGGCGCCAAGGTCGACGAACAGGACGACGGACCGGCATCCACGGTGGTGCGTGCGATACACATTGTCTCCAGGGGCCGCCCCCGCCCGGCAAGCGAATAACCAGCGGGAACCGGCGGGACGGGCCCCTGCCCGACCAGCCACCCATGTTGTGACCGTCGAGAGGAGCCGACCGTGCAGCGGAAGGCGTACGTATCCGGCGTCGCCGCACTCCTCGCGGCGCTGCTGGCCGGCTGCACCGGCGGCTCCGCCGACGACGGCACGACGGACGACTCCAACCCGGGCGAGGCCGGCACGGCGACGGCCGCCGCCCAGCCCGGCCGGTACGACTCGCTGCCGCAGGCCTGCGGCAGCGTCGCCCGCTCCACCCTCGACTCGCTCCTCCCCGGCATCAGCGCGGTCGCCGACGAGACCCAGCGCGAGGCCGTCTACGCGGGCGAGGCGACCCTGACGTACGACACGGACCGCAAGGCCGGCTGCCGCTGGAAGGTGTCGTCGGCGGAGGCCACCGACCACCTCTTCGTCGACTTCGAGCGCGTGGTGTCGTACGACAACGCGGTCAGCGACGACAACCAGGCCGAGACGCTGTTCGCCGAGAAGGTGACGGCGGCCGACCTCCCGGCGCCCGCGGCCTCGGGCACCGGCAGCGGGCAGCCGACCCCCTCCACGGACACGAGCACCACCACGGCCACGAACACCATCACGGGCACGGGCACCAGCACCAGCACCGCCCCGGGCACGTCCAAGGGCGCGCCCGCGAGTCCGGCCCCCTCGGCGTCGACGAGCCCGTCCGCCTCCGCCTCGGCCTCCGCCTCGACCTCCGCTTCCCCCTCCCCGTCCCCGTCCGTCACCCCGGCCGACCTCCAGCCCCGCCTCCTCGACGACCTCGGCGACGAGGCGTTCGTCGACGACGCGCTCTCCAGCTCCGGTTCGACGGCGAAGCAGCGCACCGTGACTGTGGCGTTCCGCACGTCCAACGTCATCGTCACCATCCAGTACGAGGAGCAGCCGGCGACCGTCGGCGCGGTCCCGGACAGCGAGGAAATGCAGGACAGGGCACGGAAACTGGCCGCCCGGATCGCCGACTCCCTCGCGGGCTGAGGCCACTTCGCGCCGGCCCGCCGCCCGCCCGCTCAGCTCCCGAACCGCAGCCGCACAGCTTTTCCACCGCGTACCGTGGCCCCTCGGACCCGATCCGACCGCAGGAACCACGAGCGTCATGAGTGAAGGAACCATGCAGCGACGAGCCCAGCGAGACGACCAGCGAGACCAGCGAACCCAGCGTGCCGGAGGCCTGAACCGTCTCCTCGCCGCGGCAGCCGCACTCCCCGTGATGCTGATCGTCGCCGGCTGCTCCTCGGACTCCGGCTCCGGCGACGACGCGCAGAAGGCCGCTGCCAGTGCCGGCGCCGAAGCCGAGGCGGGTGCCACGGTGAGCGCCACGCCGACGGTGCAGGCGGCGGCGTACCAGGCGCTGCCGGAGGCGTGCGCGGTGCTGTCGAAGAAGACGCTGACCGACCTGGTGCCCAAGGACACGAAGGGCAAGGAGGGCACGTCGAGCGACACCGCGACCCGGGCGTCCTGCTCCTGGTCCAGTCTGGACAACAACGGGGTGAAGGGTTCCCAGTACCGCTGGCTGAACGTCTCCCTGCTGCGCTTCGCGTCGGACACCTCGACCTCGGGCGAGCAGCAGGCGCAGGAGTACTACGCCAAGCAGGTGCAGGGCGCCAAGACGGTGTCCGGCGCGGCCAACACCAAGACGCAGGCGCTCACCGGGGCCGGCGACCAGGCGACGACCGTGCGTTACGACCTGAAGAAGAAGGAAGGCGCCTTCAAGCAGCAGACGGTCGTGGCGCGCGTGGAGAACGTGGTAGTCACCGTCGACTACAACGGCGCGGGTCTGGCGGGCGAGAAGACGCCGAACGCGGACACCCTGACGAAGGCGGCGGAGAAGGCCGCCAAGGAGGCGGTGGCGTCGGTCCGGTCGGCCAACGGCGAGGGAACGAGCGGCGGTTCGGCGTCCCCGTCCCCGTCGAAGTCGTCGTCGAAGACCTCCTCGGCGACCTCCTCGGCGACCCCTTCCGCGGCCTCCTCGGCGACCGCCTCCAAGGCGGCCTCGACGACCGTGACGAAGGCCTCCACCACGTCGTCGTCGAAGACCTCCGCCAAGAAGAGCTGACGGACCGGCAACACGTGAGCCGCACACATGTGCCACCCTGTTGCGCGCAACAACACGCAAGGGGAGGGGAGTGCGGGTGGCCGCGCCAATACAGCTGACCCGGATGCACCGCGTTCTCATCGGCGTGGTCGTGACCGGCGCCGTGATCATCGCCGGAATCGGCTTCGCGGGTTCCTACGCGGCGGTCCGGGAACTGGCCATCCAGAAGGGCTTCGGGAACTTCTCCTACGTCTTCCCGATCGGCATCGACGCGGGCATCTGCGTCCTGCTCGCCCTGGACCTGCTGCTGACGTGGATCCGGATCCCGTTCCCGCTGCTGCGGCAGACGGCCTGGCTGCTGACGGCGGCGACGATCGCGTTCAACGGCGCCGCCGCCTGGCCGGACCCGCTGGGCACCGGCATGCACGCGGTGATCCCGATCCTGTTCGTGGTCGCCGTCGAGGCCGCCCGGCACGCCATCGGCCGGATCGCCGACATCACGGCGGACAAGCACATGGAGGGGGTCCGCCTCACCCGGTGGCTCCTCTCCCCGGTCCCCACGTTCCTGCTGTGGCGCCGGATGAAGCTCTGGGAGCTCCGCTCCTACGAGCAGGTGATCAAGCTGGAGCAGGAACGTCTCGTCTACCAGGCCCGCCTCCGCTCCCGCTTCGGCCGCGCCTGGCGCCGCAAGGCCCCCGTGGAGTCCCTGATGCCGCTGCGCCTGGCACGGTACGGCGTACCGCTGGCGGAGACGGCCCCGGCGGGCCTGGCGGCGGCGGGCATCGAACCGGCCCTCCTCCCCCCGGCCCCCCACCAGGAACTGCCCGCGGCATCCCCGCAGCAGCTCCCCCCGGCCCCGACGGCCACATCGACCGACCCGAACACCACCCCCGCCGACCAGGCCGCCACAGCCACGCCCCAGGCCCCCGCGGCCACGGCCACGGCCACGACCACGGCGCAGAATCCCGCTCCCGCAGCCGCAGCCGCAGCCACGGCCACGGGCAGTCGTGCCGCCGGGGCGGCACGGGTGGGCGCGGCCGCGCCCTCCGGCGGGCAGCACACTCCCCCCGGCGGCGACCAGGACCCCGGCTCCCCCGACAAGGCCCCCGACCCGGAAGTGAACCCCTGGCTCCACGCCCGGCACCCGCACCAGGTCGAGTACCACGGCGGCTACAACCCCCAGTACAACCCTCAGTACAACCCGCAGTACGACCCTCAGTACGACCCCGAGGCGCAGTACGAGCAGTGGTACGAGGAGCAGGTCCAGGCCGACGAGTACCGCGAGCAGTACGAGGAGGAGCCGCCGGCCCCCGGCCAGGAACCGGCCCCGGAGGAGACCGGCACGTTCCCCATCCCCGTGGGCCCGAACCGCACCCGCGAACTCGGTGACGGCGGCGGCAGCCCGGAGCCGGACGACGACGCGTACTACCAGGTGTTCCGCCAGTCGATAGACGGCAGCTACCCCACGCCCCGCGTCCTCGGCGACAACATCCAGGCGACCTACGGCAGGACGCTGAGCCCCAGCGAGCTGAAGACCCTCGCGGAGCGCTTCCAGCAGCGCCACTCGGCGGAGCTGGAGGAGGACCACATCGCGTGACCCCCACGGCATGACGGAGGGGGCGCCCGGCGAACACCGGGCGCCCCCTCCGTCGTGTCCGGGGCCTGTCCGGGGCCTACGCCCCGAGCAGGGTCCGTACCCGCTCCTGCCCCACCGCCAGCAGCAGCGTGGGCAGGCGCGGACCGGTGTCGCGCCCGACCAGCAGGTGGTACAGCAGCGCGAAGAACGTGCGCTGGGCCGTCTTGATCTCGGCGGGCAGTTCCTTGGGCGTGGCGTCGGCCGAGAACCCGGCCTGGACCTTGGGCACGCCGTACACGAGGTGGGTCAGCCCGTCGAGCGACCAGTGCGAGGCCAGCCCGTCGAGCAGCAGCCGCAGCGACTGCCGGGAGGCGTCGTCGAGGGACTTCAGCAGGTCGGTGTCGGGCTCGTCGCGCACGATGGTCCGCTGGTCGGCGGGGACGTGCGTGTTGATCCAGGCCTCGGCCTTGTCGAACCGCGGCCGGGCCTCGTCGAGCGAGCCGAGCGGGTTGTCCGGGTCGAGCTCGCTGAGGATCCGCAGCGCCTGGTCCTGGTGACCTGCGGTGATGTCGGCGACGGAGGCCAGCGTCCGGTACGGCAGCGGCCGCGGGGTGCGGGGCAGCTCACCGCCGGCCGTGCGCACCGCGCGGGCGTGCGCGGCAGCGTCCGCGGGCAGCACGGTCCCGTCGGCGACCTTCGCGTCGAGCTTGTCCCACTCGTCGTACAGCCGCTGGATCTCCTGGTCGAAGGCGATCTTGAAGGACTGGTTGGGCCGGCGCCGGGCGTACAGCCAGCGCAGGAGCTGCGGCTCCATGATCTTGAGCGCGTCCGCCGGGGTCGGCACCCCGCCCCTCGACGACGACATCTTCGCCATGCCGCTGATGCCGACGAAGGCGTACATCGGCCCGATCGGCTGCTTGCCGCCGAAGATCCCGACGATCTGGCCGCCCACCTGGAAGCTGGACCCCGGGGACGAGTGGTCGACGCCGCTGGGCTCGAAGACGACGCCCTCGAACGCCCACCGCATCGGCCAGTCGACCTTCCAGACCAGCTTGCCGCGGTTGAACTCGTTCAGCCGGACGGTCTCGGAGAAGCCGCAGGCGTCGCACGCGTACGTCAGCTCGGTGCTGTCGTCGTCGTAGGAGGTGACGGTGGTGAGGTCCTTCTCGCAGTTGCCGCAGTACGGCTTGTACGGGAAGTAGCCGGCGGTGCCGGAGCTGCCGTCGTCCTCGGACGCGGCGCCCGAGCCCTCGGCGGCCTCCAGCTCGGCCTCGTCGAGAGGCTTCTGCTGCTGCTTCTTCGCCGGGGCCTTCTTGGTCCGGTACTGGTCGAGGATGGCGTCGATGTCGCCCCGGTGCCGCATGGCGTGCAGGACCTGCTCGCGGTAGACGCCGGAGGTGTACTGCGCGGTCTGGCTGATCCCGTCGAACTCGACGCCCAGCTCGGCCAGCGCCTCGACCATCGCGGCCTTGAAGTGCTCGGCCCAGTTCGGGTGCGCGGAGCCCTTCGGGGCCGGGACGGAGGTCAGCGGCTTGCCGATGTGCTCGGCCCAGGACTCGTCCACGCCCGCGATGCCGGCCGGCACCTTGCGGTAGCGGTCGTAGTCGTCCCAGGAGATCAGGTGCCGGACCTGGAACCCGCGCCGGCGGATCTCGTCGGCGACCAGGTGGGGCGTCATGACCTCGCGGAGGTTCCCGAGGTGGATGGGGCCGGACGGGGACAGGCCGGACGCGACGACGACCGGTTTGCCCGGGGCCCGGCGCTCCGACTCCTCGATGACCTCATCCGCGAAACGGGAGACCCAGTCGGTGGTCTCGGTGCTCTGAGCCACGATCGGCACGTCCTCTTGAAGCTCGAACTCTGGATTGGCCCCTCCATACTCCCAGACGGTCCCGCGCCCGGGAAAACCGCTTTACCCCCCATGGGATACTGGCCGTGTCTATCCATCCCCACGAGGAGAACGGCACCCATTCCTATGGCCCCGGTCACGTCCCTCAGCCACTCCGTCGAACAGCACCTCGCGTCCGCCCTCTCGGCCACCCTGCCGGAGGCCGCCGGCGCGGACCCGCTGCTGCGACGCAGCGACCGGGCGGACTTCCAGGCCAACGGGATCCTCGCCCTGGCGAAGAAGGCGAAGGCCAACCCGCGGGAGCTGGCGACGCAGGTCGTCTCCCAGGTCGTCACCGGTGGCGTGATCGGCGACATCGAGGTCTCCGGCCCCGGCTTCCTCAACGTCACGGTCACCGACCGGGCGATCACCGAGAACCTCGCCGCGCGGTACGCGGACACCGACCGCCTCGGCGTCCCGCACGCGGACGCCCCGGGCACGACGGTCATCGACTACGCCCAGCCGAACGTGGCGAAGGAGATGCACGTCGGCCACCTGCGCTCCGCCGTCATCGGCGACGCGGTGGTCCAGCTGCTGGAGTTCACCGGCGAGACCGTGGTCCGCCGGCACCACATCGGCGACTGGGGCACCCAGTTCGGCATGCTGATCCAGTACCTGGACGAGCACCCGCACGAGCTGGACCACAAGGAGTCCGCGGTCAGCGGCGAGGAGGCGATGTCGAACCTCGACCGCCTCTACAAGGCCGCGCGCAAGCTGTTCGACGCCGACGAGGAGTTCAAGACGCGGGCGCGGCGCCGGGTGGTGGACCTCCAGGCGGGGGACCCGCACACGCTCGCCATGTGGCAGAAGTTCGTCGACGAGTCGAAGATCTACTTCTTCTCCGTCTTCGAGAAGCTGGACATGGAGATCCGGGACGCGGACATCGTCGGCGAGTCCGGTTACAACGACATGCTGGCGGAGACCTGCCGCCTGCTGGAGGAGTCGGGCGTCGCGGTGCGCTCGGAGGGCGCCCTGTGCGTGTTCTTCGACGACGTCAAGGGCCCGGACGGCAACCCGGTCCCGCTGATCGTGCAGAAGTCGGACGGCGGCTACGGCTACGCGGCCACGGACCTGTCCGCGATCCGCGACCGCGTCTTCCACCACAAGGCGAACACGCTCCTGTACGTCGTGGACGCCCGGCAGTCCCTGCACTTCAAGATGGTCTTCGAGACCGCGCGCCGGGCGGGCTGGCTCAACGAGGACGTCAAGGCCTTCCAGCTCGCCTTCGGCACGGTCCTCGGCAAGGACGGCAAGCCGTTCAAGACCCGTGAGGGCGAGACGGTCAAGCTGGTCGACCTCCTCGACGAGGCCGTCGAGCGGGCTACGACCGTCGTGCGGGAGAAGGCCGAGAAGGTGGGCCTGAGCGAGCAGGAGATCGTGGAGAACGGCCGGTACGTCGGCATCGGCGCGGTGAAGTACGCCGACCTGTCGACCTCCGCCGTCCGGGACTACAAGTTCGACCTGGACCAGATGGTCTCGCTGAACGGCGACACCTCCGTCTACCTCCAGTACGCCTACGCCCGTATCCAGTCGATCCTGCGCAAGTCCGGCGAGGCCCGCCCGGTCGCCCACCCGGAGCTGGAACTGGCCCCGGCGGAGCGGGCGCTGGGCCTGCACCTGGACCAGTTCGGCGAGACGGTCCTGGAGGTCGCGGCCTCCTACGAGCCCCACAAGCTCGCGGCCTACCTGTACCAGCTGGCCTCGCACCTGACGACGTTCTACGACCAGTGCCCGGTGCTGAAGGCGGAGACCGCCGAGCAGCGGGAGAACCGCCTGTTCCTGGTCGACCTGACGGCCCGTACCCTCCAGCGGGGCATGGCCCTGCTGGGCATCCGGACGCCCGAGAAGCTCTGACGGCCCGCCGGCCCGCCCGCGCGCCGGAACCGCTCCTCGCACCCGTGCGTCCCGCTCCGAGAGGAGCGAGAACACGAGTGCGAGGAGAAGCCGTTGGGCGGCCAGGACGACCCGTCGCTCGGCGAGGCCCTGATCAGCCTCCTGGTGATCGCCGGGGCGGGCGTGCTCATCCCGGCCACCATCGTCCTGCCGGTGATCGGCCTGGGCATCTGGGTCGCCCACCTCATTCGGCGTCGCCGCAGGTGAGCGCGGACTGTCAGTGC
This sequence comes from Streptomyces sp. NPDC059895, assembly GCF_042731035.1. Classification (NCBI taxonomy): domain Bacteria; kingdom Bacillati; phylum Actinomycetota; class Actinomycetes; order Kitasatosporales; family Streptomycetaceae; genus Streptomyces; species Streptomyces sp. NPDC059895. The sequence goes on along the minus strand of NZ_JBHWKO010000051.1, from coordinate 18,430 downwards.
CGGCCCCTACAGTCACGGGCATGGCGACTCTTCCCAACCCGCTGCCCAGGCTGGCCTCCGACCCGAGCGGGCGGTCCCTCGGGCTCCAACTGCCGCCCGGCAGGCTGATCGACGCCTTCGACGACTCGTCGGACGGGCCGGTGCTGTGGCATGCCGAGCAGGCCGCGGCCCCCGGCAACTGGACCGCGTTGGGCGGGAGGGCGGCGCGGGCCGGACTGCTGCCGGTGCTCGTCGACGTGGGCGGCGGCCAGGGCGGCCCGGAGAAGTGGGAGCTGATGCCCGGGGAGGCGTCCTACCCGGGGGACCACCACGCCGAGGACGTCCTGGCGGACTTCTGGGAGGCCGACGCGGAGGACGAGGAGGCGGACGAGGGCGAGGGGGAGCCCGAGGGGGCCTGGGACGACGAGACCGCCGAGCTGCTCGCGCCCTTCGGCCCCGACTGGCCGGGCCTCGCCCCCTCCCCCGCCCTCACCATGGACCCGGCCGCCTGCGCCGCCCAGGTCGCCGACCTGCTGACCGACGGCTCCGCGTCCTGGCCCGAGAAGGCGCACCTGGCGCTCGTCCCGGCCCGCCGCTCCGCCGACATCCCGGCCGCCCTCGGCTGGCCCGGCCCCCTCAACCACACGGACGACGTGGCCCGCCTCTGCGCGGTGCTGCGCTCCTGGGAGGACCGCTTCGGCATACGGGTCGTCGCGCTCGGCTTCGACCTGCTCGCGGTCTCCGTGGCCGCCCCGCCCGCCACCGCCGACGAGGCGGAGGCGGTGGCGGCCGAGCACTTCGCGTTCTGCCCGGACAACATCACCCAGGGTCCGGGCAGTCTGCGGGAGTACGCCCGGGAACTGGTCGGGGCGCGCGTCTGGCACTTCTGGTGGGACTGAGCCCACCGGTCAGCCTCTGAGCCCCCGTCCCAGCCCCTGTCAAAGCCCCCGTCCAAGCCCCCGTCCGAGCCTGCGCAGCCCCTCCGCTATCTCCTCCGGCGACTGCGTCACGAAGCACAGCCGCAGCGTCGACCGGTCGGGCCGGCCGGCGTGGAAGGGGGCGCCGGGCACGTAGGCGACGTCCTCCCGGACCACCCTCGGCAGCAGCGCGGTGGTGTCGTACGCCTCCGGCAGCCGGGCCCAGAGGAACATGCCGCCCTCGGGCCGGTTCCACACGGAGCCCTCGGGAAGGGCGTCGGGCAGCCCGGCGAGCATGGCGTCCCGGCGCTCACGGTAGGCGGCGGCGACGCGGGCGACGTGCGCGTCGAGGTCGCGGTCGGCCAGGTAGCGGGCGGCGGCGAGCTGGTTGACGGTCGGGGTGTGCAGATCGGCCGCCTGTTTGGCGACCGCGCAGGCCCGCCGCAGCTCCGCCGGGGCGCGCAGCCAGCCCAGCCGCAGGCCGGGAGCCATCACCTTGGAGAAGGAGCCGAGGAGCACGGTCCGGTCGCGGGCCTTGGGGTGGGCGGCGATCCAGGGGACGCGCTCGCCCTCGTAGCGGAGTTCGCCGTACGGGTCGTCCTCGACGATCCACAGGCCGTGGACGGCGGCGACGGCGGCGAGGGCGGACCGGCGCTCGGCGGAGAGGGTGCGGCCGGTGGGGTTCTGGAAGGTGGGCACGGTGTAGAGCAGCTTGGGCCGCTCCCGCACGACCAGGTCGGCCAGCGCCTGCGGGTCCGGCCCGTCCGCGTCCCCGGGGACGGCGACGACCCGCGCGCCCGCGAGGCCGAAGACCTGGAGGGCGGCGAGATAGCAGGGGTCCTCGACGAGGACGGTGTCGCCGGGGTCGAGGAGGGCGGTGGCGAGGAGGGACAGCGCCTGCTGAGACCCGGTGGTGACGAGGATGTCGTCGGCGTCCGTCGGCAGTCCCCGTGCCGTCGTCCGCTGCGCGAGCCGCTCGCGCAGCGCGGGCTCGCCCTCGGTGGTGGCGTACTGGAGGGCCCGGCCCGGCAGTTCCTCCAGCACGTGCCGGAAGGCGTCCGCGACGCCCTCCCGGTCGAACAGCTCGGGCGCGGGCAGCCCGCCCGCGAAGTTGATCACCTCGGGGCGGGCGGTGACGGCGAGGATGTCCCGCACCGGCGACCCCCCGGTGGCACGGACCCGCAGGGCGAGCGGCGGCGGAGAGGCGGGCGCGGGCGGCACCGCGACAGGTGCGATGCCGGATGCGGTACCGGAAGCGGTGCCGGGAGCGGTGCCGGGTGCGGTGCCGGGTGCGGCGGGAAGGATCATGACCGCACCCTAGAGAAATACATGCCGTCTACAAGAACCTTTTCGGGATGTGGACGTCTGCGCCCCTGCGGAGTGCCTACCGGAGCTTCCGCGCCACCTCGGTGGCCCAGTAGGTCAGGATGGTCCGCGCCCCGGCCCGCTTGATGCCGGTCAGTGCCTCGACGATCGCCCGGTCGCGGTCGATCCAGCCCTTCTCGGCGGCGGCCTCGATCATCGAGTACTCGCCGGAGATCTGGTAGGCGACGACCGGCACGTCCACGGCGTCGGCGACCCGCGCCAGGATGTCGAGGTAGGGGCCGGCCGGCTTCACCATCACCATGTCGGCCCCCTCCTCCAGGTCGAGGGCGAGCTCGCGCAGCGACTCCCGCAGATTGGCCGGGTCCTGCTGGTACGTCTTCCGGTCCCCCTGCAGCGAGGACCCGACGGCCTCCCGGAAGGGCCCGTAGAAGGCGGAGGCGTACTTGACGGTGTAGGCGAGGACGGACACGTCCTCCCGCCCGATCTGGTCCAGGGCGTCGCGGACGACGCCGATCTGACCGTCCATCATCCCGCTGGGGCCGACCACATGGGCGCCCGCGTCGGCCTGCACCTGCGCCATCTCGGCGTACCGCTCCAGCGTGGCGTCGTTGTCGACGCGCCCGTCCGCGTCCAGGACGCCGCAGTGGCCGTGGTCGGTGAACTCGTCCAGGCACAGGTCGGACATGACCAGCAGGTCGTCCCCGACCTCGGCCCGCACGTCCCGCAGCGCGACCTGGAGGATGCCGTCCGGATCGGTCCCGACGGTGCCGCGGGCGTCCTTCTTCTCCTCCTCCGGAACGCCGAAGAGCATGATCCCGGAGATCCCGGCCTCCACCGCCTCCGCGGCGGCCTTCTTCAGGCTGTCCCGGGTGTGCTGCACGACCCCGGGCATCGCCTCGATCGGCACCGGCTCGCTCACGCCCTCCCGCACGAACGCGGGCAGGATGAAGTCGGCCGGGTGCAGCCGGGTCTCGGCGACCATGCGCCGCATCACGGGGGTGGTGCGCAGCCGCCGGGGACGCGTACCGGGGAAGGATCCGTACTTCGTCATACGCCTACGCTACGCCCGCCCCACCCCCGCCCTTACCGACGAGCCGTCGGTGCTCCGCGCCCTCCACGGCGGGCATCCGGCGCCCCTCGGGGAGATCCTGGAAGGGTCCCGGAACAAGGACCCCGACGGCCGGCCGCCCCGACCGCCGCCGTCCCTCCGCACGCACGCCTGCCCGCCCTCCCGCCCGCCCGCCACGGAAGAAGCACGCCACGGAAGAAGCACGCCACGGAAGAAGCACGGAGGACGCGATGACCACCATCCACCACACCCCCTACCTCTTCGCCCTCTCCGGCGTCCGCGGCCCGGTGCTGCGCCCCGGCGACGACGGCTACGCCGCCGAGGTCACCGGCTTCAACCTGGCCGCCCTGCACACCCCCGACGTGGTGGTCTGCGCGACGGGCGCCGACGACGTCGTGGCCGCGCTGCGCTGGGCGAGCGCCACCGGCACCCCGGTCGCCGTCCAGGCCACCGGGCACGGCGCGAACTTCCCCGTCGAGCGGGGCCTGCTGATCAGCACCGCCCGTATGAGGGAGGTGCGGGTCGACCCCGAGCGGCGCACCGCGACGGTCGCCGCCGGAGCGAGGTGGAGCGACGTCATGGCGGCGGGGGCACCGCACGGACTCGCCGGACTCAGCGGCACCTCCACGGGCGCGGGCGTGGTCGGCTACACGCTGGGCGGCGGGCTGCCGGTCCTCGGCCGCGCCTACGGCCACTCCTCCGACCTGGTCCGCTCCCTCCGGGTCGTCACACCGGACGGCACCCTGCACGAGACCGACCCCGACCACGAACCCGACCTGTTCTGGGCGCTGCGCGGCGGCAAGGGCAACGTCGGCATCGTGACGTCGTTGGTCTGCGAGCTGCTGCCACTGCCCCGCTTCCTCGGCGGCGGCCTGTACACCCCCGGCGAGCACACCGAGGCGCTCCTGCGGGCGTGGGTCGACTGGACGCGCACAGTGCCGGACGAGATGTGCAGCGCGTTCTCCGTCCTGCGCCTGCCGCCCATCCCGCAGCTCCCCGAACCTCTTCGCGGCGGCTTCTGGGCCCGTGTCGCCCTCGCCTGGCCCGGCGATCCGGCGGAGGGCGAGGAGCTGATCGCGCCGCTGCGCGCGGCGGCACCGCTGACGGTCGACACGGTGGAGGTGATGGACCACACGGCTCTGGACCGCATCCACCTCGAACCCCAGGACCCGCTGCCCGCCCGGGAGTCGTGCGCCCTGCTCCGCGACCTCCCGCCGGACGCCGTCCGCGCCTTCGTGGACCGGACCGGCCCCTCGGCGGGCCCCGACCACCCCCTGCTGATGACCGAACTGCGTCATCTGGGCGCCGCGTTGGCCCGCCCGCCCGCCGTGCCGGACGCCGTGTGCGGCCGGGACGCCGCGTACGCGATGGCCGCGGTCGGCGTCCTGTCCGCCCCACCGGCCGCCGAGGCGGTCGAACGGGAGACGGCGGCACTCGCCGCCGCGATGGCCCCCTACGGGACGGGCCGCACCCTGGTCAACATCCACGGCACCCCGGGCGACGAGACCGACCGCGCCCGCGCCTGGACCCCGGAGACCTACGACCGCCTCCGCACCCTGAAGTCGCGCTACGACCCGGCGGACCTGCTGCGCTACGGCCACACGGTGACCCCCGCCCCCTGACGGCTCACCCGCGGCCGACGACCCCTTCGACGAGGGCCACGGTGGCCCGGTGAGCGTGCCGATGGCGGCGGCGCTCGGATGGATCTCGTGGCCGAGGTGGCTGCGGAGGGCGGTCAGAGGGTGGCGGCGCGCAATGCGATGAGGACCAGGGCCACTGTCGCGAGGACGGCTGCCGGGGGTGTGCCCTTGTAGTCGCCGACGCGCACGTGTGTGACGACCGCGCCGATGAAGTAGAGCGTCAGGCCGACGGCGGCGGCGATTCCGAGGGGCCCCCACCAGAGTCCGACGACGAGGCCGCCCGCGCCGGCGATCTGAGCGACGCCCAAGGGCGGCAACATGCTGTAGGGCAGTCCGAGGGTGGACATCTGGTCGACGAGCCGCTTCGGCCGGGTGAATTTGGCACCGGCCGAGGCCAGCAGCACCACCGACATGAGTGCGGCGACGACGGCATAGGCGATGAACATGACGGAACCTCAACTGTCCGACGGAGGAAGGAAAAAGGAAGAGCGGCTACGCATCGGATGACCTGGTCACACGTCCAGCCCTGCCTGGGCCATCGGGATGGTGCGCTGCATGCCTTCGACGTTAGGCAGCCGATAGGTACCTGAAGGTAACCTTCAGCTCGTGAGCCTCCGCCCCGGAACCGTCTTCCTCGCCGACTGCCCCGCTCGCCTGGCCATCGAGATCATCGCCAGCAAATGGGCCGTGGTCACGCTCTTCGCACTGAGCGACGGCCCCTTGCGGCACGGCGAGCTGGTCGAGCTGATCGGAGGCATCTCGCGCAAAGTGCTGACGCAGACGTTGCGCCGCCTCCAGGACAACGGCCTCGTCGAGCGGCGCGCGTACGCCGAAGCACCACCACGCGTGGAATACAGCCTGACCGAACTCGGACGCACCCTTGAGGAGCCCATCGCGAGGCTGACCGAATGGGCGAGATCCAACGGCGCGGCCATCGCCACGTTTCACGAGGCGGCCGAGGCGAAGGACGCATAGGGCGCGTAGGGCGCGTAGGGCGCGTACTGGTCGGGGTCAAGGAGTGGCTTGAGCGAGGGGCAGGAGCGGCGGCGGCCCGCGAGCGGAGAGCCGGACAAGTCCGCGTACAGGCTCGCTCGATCCGCCGTGAGACGCGCCTGGTCGTAACGTCCGACCTTCACCAGCACCTGAGCAGTCAACGAGTAGCAGGCGGACAGACGCGCGTAGCTGATCTCAGCGCGTTCCCGAATCTGGGTGTGAGCCGTGGAGAGGAGGTCAGGAAGCGCCTGGAGGAGCTCGCCGTACCTGCCCTTGTCGAATTCCCGCAGCGCGAACGCGATCCGGTCCCGCCCCTCGGGGAAGCGGTCGGCGAGGCTGCGGATGTCGACCGGGGCGCCCTCCGGCAGCGACAGGATGTGCGTGGCCAGTCCGATCGCGGTCAGCGACAGCTCGCGGTGCTGGGCGAGATGGTTTCCGACGACCGTGTACTGGCCCGACTGGAACGCCCGTACGTGGGTGACACCGGAGGGGGTGGCGGTGGGCCGAACACCCTGATTCGGGCGCGCGACGGCGTTAGGCTTCTTCTTAGCCATGGGGAAGGGTCTGCTTCCTCGTTGGTCAGGCCCTCGCACTGGGATTGCCGTCCCGGCGGGGGCCGATGCATGTGTGGGGCTGTGGAGTTGTCTGCGCCGAGCCTGCACGCATGTGCCCCCCGCCCGCCACTCAGATCGACCGGTTTCACCCGCCCGAGTGACGGACGCGAGGTTTGGTTGGTTGGGTAGGTTTTTTCCCCGGGTTCTTTGGTCTTTTACCGCCCGCCGCCCCGGCCCGCGCCTCACCGGGTGACCTGTTTCCGGGCTCCGGCACGGGACTCATGGACAGGCGTTCACCGAGGGGACGCCAGATCGATTTCCGCCCACACCGTCTTGTACGGCACCGGCCCCGGCCGCACACCCCAGCGGTCCGCCAACTCCTCCACGAGCAGCAGGCCGTAGCCGGACTCGGCGGGCACCCCGGCCGCCGCCGGCGCCCGTGAGGGCACCTGGTCGCCCCGGCTGTCGCCGACTTCGACGCGCAACGTCCCGGAAGCGGTGACCGAGAGAGTGAGGCGGAAGCTCCGGCCGGGGACACGGCCGTGCAGTGCGGCGTTCGCGGCCAGTTCGGCGACGACGAGCCGGGCCGGATCCAACGGCAGCCCCCAGTCGAGCAGTTGCTGCGCGGCGAACAGGCGGGCGAGACGGGCGCCCCGCCGGGTGGCGGAGAGCGACACCGAGAACTGGCGGGCAGGGGCGGGCGCGGAAGGCGCGGTTTGCTGATTCACGTCACTCAGCGTGTTTACGCATGCGTACTCTGTGAAGACGGGCGGCCCGTGCTGACGGTGTCCGTCCGTGCGGCGTCCGGTTTCCGTCCGGACCGTACGGGGTGACGGGGAGCGGGCGCCGGGGTTGGACCGGGAAGGGCACGGCGGGAGGGTGACGGACGTGAACGAGTGGGACGCGGGACCGGCGGACGACGAGGAGGCCGGGGCCGTGATGAGGGCCGTCCAGCGGCAGTTGAAGCTGTGGCGGGAGTCGGCCGGCCTCACCCAGGCCGAGTTCGGGGCAGCCATCGGGTACGGCGAGGAACTGGTCTCCTCCGTGGAACGGGGGCGGCGCATCCCCCGCCCCGAGTACCTGGACCGCGCCGACGAGGCCCTGAACGCGGGCGGCAGGATCGCCGCGTTGAAGGAGGACGTGGCGGAGGTCCGGTACCCGAAGAAGGTACGGGACCTGAAGAAGCTGGAGGCGGACGCGGTCGAGCTCTGCGCCTACAACAACTCCGTGGTGCACGGGTTGTTGCAGACCGTGGAGTATGCGCGGGCGGTCTACCTCGGCAGTCGGCCGCCCCTCATGGAGGAGGAGTTGGAGCAGCGTGTGACCGCTCGCATGTCTCGCCAGGAGATCGTGAACGAGTCGGCAGGACGGCCCCTCTTCAGCTTCGTCCAGTGCGAGTCGACGCTCCGTCGGCCCATCGGGGGCAAGATGGTGATGCGAGCCCAACTCGAACACTTGCTGGAAATCGGCCGGCTCCGCAATGTGGACCTCCAGGTCCTCCCCCTGGGCCGCCATGAGAACTCCGGCCTGGGTGGCTCGTTCAGGCTGCTCAGGCTCAGGGAGGGGGCCACTGTGGGGCACGTCGAAGTTCAGGAGATCAGTCGAATGATCACTGACCCGAAGCACGTGCAGGTCCTGGAGATGCGCTATGGAATCATCCGGGCGCAGGCTCTCACACCGAGTGAGTCACTGGCCTTCATCGAGAAAGTGCTGGGAGACACATGATGCGTACCTCCTCCACCCAAGCCGATCGTGAACTCGATTGGATAAAGAGCAGCTACAGCACCGCTGAAGGCCCCGACTGCGTCGAAGTGGCCGCAGCCCCCGACCACATCCTCGTCCGCGACTCCAAGAACCCCGTCGGCCCCCGCCTCGCCCTCACCCCCACCACCTGGGCTGCCTTCCTCCCGTACGCCTCCGAGGCCTGAGCGGGCGAAAACGAAACGGCCCCGCATCCGACTGCTCGGATGCGGGGCCGTTCGTGTGCCTCAGGTCGCCCGGCGCCGGCGCGACCCCGGACGCCGTTCGCTGGGCCGGGTCACCGGGTCCCCGGCGTCCAGCGCGGCGGCCCGGCGCCGCAGGCCGAAGTCCGCCAGTGCCTCCGCCAGCTTGTGCACGGACGGCTCGGGAGCCATGACGTCGACCCGGAGCCCGTGCTCCTCGGCGGTCTTGGCCGTCGCCGGGCCGATACAGGCGATCACCGTCACGTTGTGCGGCTTGCCCGCGATACCGACGAGGTTCCGCACGGTGGACGACGACGTGAAGAGAACGGCGTCGAAGCCGCCGCCCTTGATCGCCTCGCGCGTCTCCGCGGGCGGCGGCGAGGCGCGCACGGTGCGGTAGGCGGTGACGTCGTCGACCTCCCACCCGAGCTCGATGAGCCCGGCGACCAGGGTCTCCGTGGCGATGTCGGCGCGGGGCAGGAAGACGCGGTCGATCGGGTCGAAGACGGGGTCGTAGGGCGGCCAGTCCTCCAGCAGCCCGGCGGCCGACTGCTCGCCGCTCGGCACCAGGTCCGGCTTCACGCCGAAGGCGATCAGCGCCTTGGCGGTCTGCTCGCCCACCGCGGCGACCTTGATCCCGGCGAAGGCGCGGGCGTCGAGCCCGTACTCCTCGAACTTCTCGCGGACCGCCTTGACGGCGTTCACCGAGGTGAAGGCGATCCACTCGTAGCGGCCGGTGACCAGGCCCTTGACCGCGCGCTCCATCTGCTGGGGCGTGCGCGGCGGCTCGACGGCGATCGTCGGCACCTCGTGCGGCACGGCACCGTAGGACCGCAGCTGGTCGGAGAGCGACGCCGCCTGCTCCTTCGTGCGCGGCACGAGCACCTTCCAGCCGAACAGCGGCTTGGACTCGAACCACGCCAGCTGGTCGCGCTGGGCGGGGGCGGAACGGTCACCGACCACGGCTATCACCGGCCGGCCGCCCTCGGGGGAGGGCAGCACCTTCGCCTGCTTCAGCGTCTGCGCGATCGTCCCGAGGGTGGCGCTCCACGTCCGCTGCCGGGTCGTCGTACCGGCGACCGTCACCGTCAGCGGAGTGTCCGGCTTGCGACCGGCCGACACCAGCTCGCCCGCCGCGGCCGCCACCGCGTCCAGCGTGGTGGAGACGACGACGGTCCCGTCGGAGGCGCCGACCTCGGTCCAGCACCGGTCGGACGCCGTCCGCGCGTCCACGAACCGGACGTCCGCTCCCTGCGCGTCCCGCAGCGGCACACCGGCGTACGCGGGCACGCCGACCGCCGCCGCGACACCGGGGACGACCTCGAACGGCACACCGGCCGCCGCGCACGCGAGCATTTCCTTCGCCGCGTACGTATCGAGTCCCGGGTCCCCGGTCACCGCACGGACGACCCGCCTGCCGCCCCGCGCGGCCTCCATGACAAGATGTGCCGCATCCCGCACAGCGGGTACCACAGCGCTTGTTGACGTGCCGTCAACGAGCTTGGGGTGAGGCGTGCCCGTGCCCGGGAGCGGATCCGACGAGGGATCCGGTTCCGCGTTCACGACGGCGACGCCCGGCCGGGCGTGCGTCCGCACGACGTCGAGCACCTCGTGCTCGGCGACGAGGACGTCCGCGTTGGCCAGCGCCTCCACGGCGCGCAGAGTCAGCAGCCCCGGATCCCCGGGTCCGGCACCCAGGAAGGTGACGTGCCCGTGCTCGAGGCCGGTGGGAAGGGTGGTGGGGCTCACTGTGCTCGCTCCCCCATCAGACCGGCCGCGCCCTGGGCAAGCATCTCGGCGGCGAGTTCGCGACCGAGCGCCATTGCCCGGTCGTGCGTCTCGGGCACGGGACCGGTGGTGGACAGCTGCACCATGCGCGTGCCGTCGGTGGTGCCGACGACGCCGCGCAGGCGCATTTCGTTGACAATCTGCCTGTCGGCCTGGGGGTCCCCCCGCTCGAGCGGAGCCGAGAGTGGGGGAAGGTCGGCCAGCGCTCCCACGGGAGCGCTGCAGCCGGCCTCCAGGGCGGCGAGCAGTGACCGTTCGGCGGTCACGGCGGCCCGCGTGTACGGGTCGTCGAGTTCGCCGAGTGCCGCGACGAGTTCCGCGTCGTGCGCGGCACACTCGATCGCCAGCGCCCCCTGGCCGGGAGCGGGCAGAACCGTGTCGACCGACAGGAAGTCGGTCACTTCCTCACTGCGGCCGATGCGGTTCAGGCCGGCCGCGGCCAGCACCACCGCGTCCAGCTCCCCGCTGCGCACGAACCCGATCCGGGTGTCGACGTTGCCGCGGATCGGCACGGTCTCGATGTCCAGCCCATGGCTGCGCGCGTACGCGTTCAGCTGCGCCATCCGGCGCGGCGAACCGGTACCGATGCGCGCCCCGCGGGGCAGGTCGGTGAACTTCAGCGCGTCCCGGGCGACGATCACGTCCCGCGGGTCCTCGCGCTCCGGTATGGCGGCCAGGACCAGGTCCTCGGGCTGCGTCGTCGGCAGGTCCTTCAGCGAGTGAACCGCGAAGTCGACCTCGCCCCGCAGCAGCGCGTCCCGCAGCGCGGTGACGAACACGCCCGTGCCGCCGATCTGCGCGAGGTGCTCGCGGGAGACATCGCCGTAGGTGGTGATCTCGACGAGTTCGACGGGCCGTCCGGTCACCTGGCTCACGGCTTCCGCCACCTGCCCGGACTGGGCCATGGCGAGTTTGCTCCGCCTGGTGCCCAGTCTCAGTGCCTTCTTGGTCATCGTGGCCCTCGGTTCTTCTCGGTGCTGTCCTCGGCGCGCGAGACGGAGGCCACCGTCTCCTGGTCGAGGTCGAACAGGGTGCGCAGCGCGTCCGCGTACCCGGCGCCGCCGGGCTCGGCCGCGAGCTGCTTGACCCGGACGGTCGGCGCGTGCAGCAGCTTGTCCACGACGCGCCGTACGGTCTGTGTGATCTCCGCGCGGTGCTTGTCGTCCAGCCCGGGCAGCCGGCCGTCGAGCCGGGCGATCTCGCTCGCCACGACGTCGGCGGCCATCGCGCGCAGCGCGACGACGGTCGGCGTGATGTGCGCGGCCCGCTGCGCGGCGCCGAACGCGGCGACCTCGTCGGCCACGATCCGCCGCACATGGTCCACGTCCGACGCCATCGGCGCGTCCGCGGAGGCCTCGGCGAGCGACTCGATGTCGACCAGGCGCACCCCGGCGAGCCGGTGCGCGGCCGCGTCGACGTCCCGCGGCATCGCCAGGTCCAGCAGGAACAGCACCGGCTCGGGCCGTACGGGCACGGCGACCGGCTCGGGCCTGCGCAGCTCGGGGATGCGGCCCACGGTCGCGGCGGTCGCGGCCAGCGCGGTGATCAGCCCGGAGTCGGCCTCGGGCCGGCGGGCGGCCTCCCGGCGGTCGACGGCGGTGCCGGCCGCCCACGCGGCGTGCTGCTCCAGCGTCGCCGCGTCCATGCCGGCCACGGCGGCCTCGCCCATCACGGAGAAGCCGGACTGCTGCACGGCCGACAGGTCCAGCGGGCAGCCGTCGTCGGTGCCCACGGAGGTGGGCGGCAGCGGCCGTACGTCCGCCGGCACCGGCTCGGTGCCCACGGCGTCCCCCGCGGCGACGGGCGTCCCGGCGCGGGCCTCGACCGCCGCCGCGACCGCCGCAGCGCTCAGGACGAGTCCCGTCGCCCCCGTACAGGAGACGGCGACGTCGGCACGTGTCAGCTCCTCGGCCACCGACTCCATCGGCACCGCGCGGGCCACGACGTCCGTGTCCTCGGCGTCGGTGAGGATCCGGGCGAGGCGCTCGGCGCGGTCGAAGGTGCGGTTGGCGACGACGACCTCGGCGACGCCCACGCGCGCCAGGGTCGCCGCGGCCAGCGAGGACATCGAGCCGGCGCCGATGACCAGGGCGCGTTTGCCGCGCGCCCACCCGGCCACGTCCCCGCCCGCGGCCAGCTGCTCCAGGCCGAAGGTGACCAGGGACTGGCCGGCGCGGTCGATGCCGGTCTCGGAGTGGGCGCGCTTGCCGACCCGCAGGGCCTGCTGGAACAGGTCGTTCAGCAGCCGTCCGGCGGTGTGCAGCTCCTGGGCGCGGGCCAGGGAGTCCTTGATCTGGCCGAGGATCTGGCCCTCGCCGACGACCATCGAGTCCAGGCCGCAGGCCACCGAGAACAGGTGGTGGACGGCACGGTCCTCGTAGTGCACGTAGAGGTAGGGGGTGAGCTCCTCCAGCCCCACGCCGCTGTGCTGGGCGAGCAGGGTGGACAGCTCGGCGACACCGGCGTGGAACTTGTCGACGTCGGCGTACAGCTCGATGCGGTTGCAGGTGGCGAGCACCGCGGCCTCGGTGGCCGGTTCGGCGGCGACCGTGTCCTGGAGCAGCTTGAACCGGGCGTCCAGGGAGAGCGAGGCCCGCTCCAGGACGCTGACCGGGGCGCTGCGGTGGCTCAGCCCGACGACGAGGAGACTCATGCCGGCATCACGGCGGGAACGTCCCCGTCGGGTCCCTGGTCGGTGGTCTTCCCGCGGGTCGCGGCGGTGGCCGGGACGGCCGTCGCGGCCGGGGCGGGCGCGGCGTCGACCGCGGCCTCCTCGCCGGCCTTGCGCTGCTCGTGGAAGGCGAGGATCTGCAACTCGATGGAGAGGTCGACCTTGCGCACGTCGACGCCGTCCGGGACGGACAGCACGGTCGGCGCGAAGTTCAGGATGGAGGTGACGCCGGCGGCCACGAGCCGGTCGCAGACCTGCTGGGCGGCACCGGCGGGCGTCGCGATGACACCGATCGACACGCCGTTGTCCTGGATGATCTTCTCCAGGTCGTCGGTGTGCTGGACGGGGATCCCGGCGACGGGCTTCCCGGCCATCGCGGGGTCGGCGTCGATGAGGGCCGCGACCCGGAAGCCACGGGAGGCGAACCCGCCGTAGTTGGCCAGCGCCGCGCCGAGGTTACCGATACCGACGATCACGACCGGCCAGTCCTGGGTCAGGCCCAGCTCGCGGGAGATCTGGTAGACGAGATACTCGACGTCGTACCCGACCCCTCGCGTCCCGTAGGAGCCCAGGTACGAGAAGTCCTTGCGCAGCTTCGCGGAATTGACCCCCGCCGCGGCCGCGAGCTCCTCGGAGGAGACCGTGGGGACCGACCGCTCGGAGAGCGCGGTCAGGGCACGGAGGTACAGCGGAAGACGGGCGACGGTGGCCTCGGGAATGCCTCGGCTGCGGGTCGCCGGTCGGTGAGTTCGGCCAGTTGCCACGGTGCTCCTGCGGGTAGAGCGGGGCTGCAGGCGGTCATACGTCCCCAGACCGCCCCGTCGACAGCAGGCTATGTCTTTGTGAACGCGTGCACAAAGATGGTGTCCGATTTGCCCGGCCAACGTGACCGGGCTCACGCGCCCCCGGCGCGTTCGTGGGGAACCGGCGCACTCGCGCCCACGTTCCTTCCTTATTGGGGGCAAAGTCGCACACTCTCCTCACGAATCCCGCCCCCGAGACCTGGTCGCCGTCGATTTTAAGCGACTTTTCGGGACTCTTGGACTAGCCGGTCAGTTTCCTGTCAGCTCCCCGAGCGGCTGCGCGCCCCCTCCGCGGGGGCCCCTCGGCCCTCCCAGCGGCCCCTGGGCCCCTTCCGAGCGGCCCCTCGACGCGCCGAGCCACTCGGCCTTCCGGCGGCTCCCTCAGTTCCCCGAGAGTTCCCTGCGCAGCCGCTCCTCGTCAACGCGCCAGAAGGTGTGCTGCTTCCCGTCCACGAGCACCACGGGGATCTGCTCCCAGTACTGGTCGTGGAGGCGCGGGTCCTCGGTGATGTCCCGTCTCTCCCACGGGACCCCGAGATCACCGCACACCTTCTCGACCACCACCCGCGCGTCGTCGCACAGATGGCAGCCGGGCTTACCGATCAACGTCACCAGCCGGTCCTGCGGGGCGGGGCCCTTCCGGCGAAACACGGGACTCATGCCAGCCATTCTCGCGCGCCCTCGCGCACCTGGCCGCGGCCGTGCGCGCGATCGTGACACGACCCGGCGACGGACCGCCGCACCGCCCTGCCGCACCGCCCTCACGGTGCCTTTAACGACCCGGTCGCGGAGAGTTCACAGCGTCCCAACCTCGTGAAACCGGAACCCACCGAACAGACTGGCTATGCTCACGCCATGGCCGCTCTCGGATGGCTCACTCCCCGTAGGCGCTCCGCCACGGCGCGGAGCGTGTTGGCAGGCGAAGCATCGGCGGAGGCCGCCCGCAAGGACGTCTCCACGCAGGAACCGCCGTTCCCCGTGCACGGCGACGACCGCGCCGCCGCGTTCTTCGACCTCGACAACACCGTGATGCAGGGCGCCGCCCTCTTCCACTTCGGCCGGGGCCTGTATAAGCGGAAGTTCTTCGAGACCCGCGACCTCGTCAAGTTCGCCTGGCAGCAGACGTGGTTCCGGCTGGCCGGCGTCGAGGACCCGGAGCACATGCAGGAGGCCCGCGACTCCGCCCTGTCGATCGTCAAGGGCCACCGCGTCGCCGAGCTCCAGTCGATCGGCGAGGAGATCTACGACGAGTACATGGCCGAGCGGATCTGGCCCGGCACCCGCGCCCTGGCCGAGGCCCACCTGGAGGCCGGCCAGAAGGTGTGGCTCGTCACCGCCGCGCCGGTGGAGATCGCCCAGGTCATCGCGCGCCGGCTCGGCCTGACCGGGGCGCTGGGCACGGTCGCCGAGTCGGTCGACGGGGTCTACACCGGCAGGCTGGTCGGCGAGCCGCTGCACGGCCCGGCCAAGGCGGAGGCGGTCCGGGCACTGGCCGCGGCGGAGGGCCTGGACCTCTCCCGCTGCGCCGCCTACAGCGACTCCCACAACGACATCCCGATGCTCTCGCTGGTCGGCCACCCCTACGCCATCAACCCCGACGCCAAGCTCCGCAAGCACGCCCGCGAGCTGGACTGGCGGCTGCGCGACTACCGCACGGGCCGCAAGGCGGCCAAGGTCGGCATCCCGGCGGCGGCCGGCGTGGGCGCGGTGGCCGGCGGCACGGCGGCGGCGATCGCCCTGCACCGCCGCCGCCGCTGACCCGCCGCCGCCGCTCCGCCGCCGCTATCCCGCCGCCGCTGACCCGCCGCCGACCCGCCGCCGCCGACCCGCCAGCCGACCCACCACCGCCGCCCCGCCGCCGGGACCCCGGAGCGCCCCCGCTCCGCGTAGGTGACCCGTGCGGTTGACGCACACGGTGACTCGTGCGGTTGACGCACACGGCGCTCACACGGGGGCTCACTACGTGTCCCCCCCTCGCCGCCTCACACACACCCGCGGACGCCCGTCGCGCCGACCGGTGAGAGACCGTCGCGCCGACCCGCCCCGTCCGTCGCGCCGACGAGGGCACGCCCCGCGCGCGACCCGATCCACCGCCGTTCCCCCGCGATCGGCGGCCCGTTCCCTCTTGTCCGCGCACCGCCACAACACGCCCCGGACCGACCGGAAACTCGGACTGTTTCGATCAACAACTGCTCACTCCCAGCAACCTGATCGAGCGTCAAACGGCTAGAGAAGCGACGTAATCGTCGATTTGAGCAACTCGGTGTAGCAGCGCCTGTACGAAGCGTTATTCTCCTCAGACGCAATCCGGTACCCCTCCGTCGCTACGACGGGTGAATGGTTCCGCACTGCACGTGATGGAAGCTCTGCCTCTGGGAGTCCCGTGTACCCACACGTCGGGGTTGACACCTCGGGCCTGGCTACGCTGCGCGCAACGGTCGCTACGGTCCAGGACCTGTTGCGCGGCTTCGTCCCCACCGCGTACGCCGTCCCCGCCTTCGCCACCGCCGCTCCGGCGGGCCCGTGCTACGCACTGGCCGACGGCAGCGCCGCGGTGGGCAGACGAGGACGCGCGGCCGGCGCGGCCACCGCCCGCCGACCGGCCGCCGACAGCGACAGCGCCCGGATGATGGACCTCGTCGAGCGGGCCCAGGACGGCGAGGCCGACGCTTTCGGGCGGCTGTACGACCAGTACAGCGACACCGTCTACCGCTACATCTACTACCGCGTCGGCGGCAAGGCGACCGCCGAGGACCTCACCAGTGAGACGTTCCTGCGCGCCCTGCGCCGCATCGGCACCTTCACCTGGCAGGGCCGCGACTTCGGCGCCTGGCTCGTCACCATCGCCCGCAACCTGGTGGCGGACCACTTCAAGTCCAGCCGTTTCCGCCTGGAGGTCACCACCGGCGAGATGCTCGACGCCAACGAGGTCGAGCGCTCCCCGGAGGACTCCGTCCTCGAGTCCCTCTCCAACGCCGCCCTGCTGGACGCCGTACGACGGCTCAACCCGCAGCAGCAGGAGTGCGTCACCCTCCGCTTTCTCCAGGGCCTCTCCGTCGCCGAGACCGCCCGCGTGATGGGCAAGAACGAAGGCGCCATCAAAACCCTCCAGTACCGGGCCGTACGCACCCTCGCCCGTCTCCTCCCGGACGACGCGCGCTGACCCGCTCACCGTCCGCCACCTCAACTCACGTTCCGTGAAAGTCGGTTGACTTTCGCATCCGGTCGTCGGCAGTCCGTAACCCAAGTGCCGCGCCAGTCGTTGTGCGGGATACAGGCTCCCTGTGGACACGTCCTCGCCACCTCCGCTCACTCGATCGGGTGGAAAGGATCGAGGGCGTGCACCCCCCAGAACCCCCGGGGAGTCGACCGTCATGACGAGAGGAGGTGCCGCCAGTGATCGCGAACGTATCGGCGCACCGGCGGGCGAACGCCTTCGCCCAGGCCCTGGAGGAGCAGTCCGACCGGGGCACGGCGGCCGAGCAGTCCGAAGGATCGGCACCGGCCCCGGCCGCTGCGGACCAGACCGAGCGGGGCCGCCTCCTGGCCCTCGCGACGAGTCTCGCCGAGCTGCCCAAACCGGAACTGGACCCCGAGGTCAAGGTCGTCCAGCGCGCCCAGTTGGTCGCCGCGATGGAGGCCATGCTGCAGGCGGGCACCACGGGCGAGGCGCCGGACTTCGCGGTGCCCGGACAGAGAGGGAGCAACGCTCCCTCCGCCGAAGGGCGCCGGCAGGAGGCGGGCGAGCGCTCACGCCGGGCGCGGGGCACCCACCGGGCGAGCCCCCTGGGAAAGCTCCGACCGCGCACACGGCTCGCCAAGGGCCTCACCGCGGGCGGCCTGAGCGTCGGCGTGGCCGCGGGCGCGTTCGGCGGCGTCGCCGCCGCGAGCTCCGACGCGCTGCCCGGTGACTCGCTCTACGGACTCAAACGCGGCATCGAGGACTTCAAGCTCAACTACCTCGCCGAGGGCGACAGCGAACGCGGCGAGGCCTACCTCGACCAGGCCTCCACACGGCTCGGCGAGGCCCGCAGACTCATGGAACGCGGCCGCGGCGGCGCCCACCTCGACCACGAGTCCCTCGGCGAGATCCGCCGCGCCCTGTCCGGCATGCGCCACGACGCCTCCGAAGGCCACCGGCTGCTGCACGAGGCGTACGAGCGCGACCCGGACTCGCTCGGCCCCATCCAGGCCCTGTCCGCGTTCTCCCGCTCGCACCGCGAAGCCTGGGGCGCCCTGCGCGACAGGCTCCCCGTCCAGCTCGGCGACGTCAGTCGAGAGGTCTCGTCGGTCTTCGACGCCATAGACGAAGAAGTCGCCCCCCTGCGGTCCCTCCTCCCCGAGCCCCCGGCCCGGAGCGGAAGCGGCCGCAGCGGGCAGAGCACCGGACCGGCATCGCCCGGCACCACCCACACCGGCCGCTCCACCGCCCCCAGCACCGGCGACAGCCCCTCCGGCTCCGACGGCACCGGCGGCGGCACCAGCAGCCCGAGCAGGCCGTCCTCCACCGGCACCGACGACGACGGGCTGCTCGGCGGCGACACCGGCGGCCTGCTCGACCCGCCCCAGGACGCGGACAGCGCCCTCCCGTCCACCAGCGACCCCGCCACCACCGCCCCGGACGTCACCCTCCCGCCCCTCCTCCCCGGCCTCCTGCCCGGCCTGGGCATCGACAGCGAGGACGCGGACTAGCGGCCCCGTCCGGCCGGTACGGCGGTGGGGGTGCCCTTCCCGGGAAGGGCACCCC
>NZ_JBHWKO010000050.1:0-56256 GCF_042731035.1 Streptomyces sp. NPDC059895 | reverse complement strand
CTTCTGCCGCGAGCCGCCGCTGAGCCGACCCGCGCGCTGGTCGAGGTGCCCCGGCAAGCCGGGGCATAGAGCGCGAATTGCGCAAGCGCAATTCGGATTCCCGCGCAAGCGCGGGAATGGAATTCCGCAAGCGGAATTCCTAACGGAATGCAATTCGCGCAAGCGCGAATTGGAGGCGACCGCGCAAGCGCGATCACCGGGGCTGGCTACGAGGGGAGGTGCATCGCGCGCGGGCCTGTGTAGGGCTTGGGGTTATTGCCCACCACCCCCGCAACGAGAGTGACGGACCGTCGGCCCGATCGGGTGCCGGCCCCACCGCAGTGACGGGCTCCGCTGCGCTCCACCCTGACCACTCCCCCACCCTCGAAACCGGCCGCTCATGTTCACGAATACCCCGCCAGCTTACACGTCAACCCATCACTGTGGGGCGGATTACGTACATGCATCACCCGAGCGAGCGAACACGCAACCAGCGTGATGCATCACGAAGCGCGGGTGTGTAGCGTTTGGGTCCTGGCCGCACCACCCCTAAGCTCGTCCAAGAACATACCGGCTGAATTCACGATTGCGCGGCCTCGAATAGCTTAGCCACAGAACGGAAGCCCGATATGGGAATGCCGGAATTCGGCGTGCGGAGGTACATGAGCCGTTCGGCCGCCAGGCCGTACGGCGGAGCCCACCACCGGCACCGGCCACGCCTCCATGCTTTTGAGCGTCACGGCCGGTACAACCCGAGACGCAGCTCCGCTGGTGCCGCCTACGGTCCGCACCTGACGCACGGAGCCGCACGCGAAGCCGCCTCAGCCCCGTCCGGGGGGCCGACGCGCAGCAGCTGGCGGGCCGCCGGCGGATGGATCCGCGGCCTCCCCCGCCTGGTCGCGAGCCTCGCCGCTGCATGGAGCGGCTGGAGGGCGCGGCGCGGGCCGTAGGGGGCGCGCCTCTAAAGATCAGATAGGCGCAAGCCTCTGACCTGCGGAAACGCGCGAGATATATGCAGCCTGAGTGAATGGATCACGCCCGAGGGAGGCGAGTTGCATGCACGTAGGTGAATAGATCGTTCCTGTCCAGAGACACGCCCGCCGCGTGCATACATCGCCTGCATAACATCGCAGATCTGCTATGTTATGCAGCCCCGACGATCATGGAGGAGAGCCTGTGGCCCAGCCCTTGAGGCGCAGCGCGGAGGCGCCGGCGACCACGCCGCGGCTGGCCCCCGCTCCGCCGCCCGCCGATGCCGTCAACGGTATGGAGACGGCGCAGCAGCTGGTGAGCAGCCTGGAGAGGCTGGCCAAGCGCGGCGGCACCTTCACGACGAAGGACCCGGTCAAGCCGTACGTGTTCTACGGCAAGGGGCACCTGAGCATGTCCCAGGTGATCGAGGACAACCTGTGGAAGTTCGATCTGAGCGCCATGTCGCGGAACGTCTTGGACTACCTCAAGACGCACCACGACAAGGAGGGCCTGGTGGAGATGACCCAGGGCGGCCTGGCGAAGAAGTACGGCTGCTCGCAGTCGAAGATCTCCCGCGCCGTGAGCCAGCTGAGCCACCACAACTTCACCTGGCGGGAACGCCGTGGGGTGTACCGGCTCAACCCGCTCTACGCTTACCGGTGGGGCAGCGAGAAGCAGCTGCGCCTGGTGAAGTCGCTCAAGAAGACCCTGGTCGACCACGAGATCACCATTCCGACGGTGAGGAACGAGGCCACGCGATGAGCTCCGCTTCCATTCCTGGTTTCCACAACCCGGAGATCTTCGAGGTCCTGCCGAACGCCTGCCTGTCCCCCACGGCCCGGGACGTCTTCGACGTGCTGACTTCGCGCCAGGAGCCGGGCGGCCTGGTCAAGATCCGCCAGCAGGAGCTAGCCGAGCGCCTCGGGCTCACCCAGTCCGTGGTCTCCCGGGCCATCAGCCAGCTGCGCGACAAGGGCATCATCAGCGAGCGGCAGCGCCGCGGCGAGGTCCTCATCCACCCGCTGCTGGCCGGCTACGAGTCGCTGAGCCACATGGTCAACCACCTCAAGGCGCCCGACACGTTCGTGTGGCCGCTGAACTTCCCGACCGGCGACATCCGCCCGCCGCGCGCCCGCGACGCCCGCATCGGGACAGACTTCGACCCGGACCCCGACGGCGGCGAGGACGCCCCGCTGCCGGACGCACCGCCCGCCCTGCGACTGGCCGGATGATCCGCGACTCCTGCCCCGCCACCACGGCGCCCACCCCACCGGGAGGGCGCCGTCGTCGTTCCCGGCCGCCCCGCTGCAGCACGGTGGCCGGCCCGCTCGCCGTCGTCGGCAGCACGCTGTCTCGCGTCGTGCTGTATGCAGCAGCCGCATAGATCTTTTGGCCTGCTGTACGAGCAGCACCCTTGTCCTGCCTGGCCCATGCAAATGCTGCGCTGCCCCCGGACCCTCGCCGTACAGCAGACCGCGAGCACGACCAGGACCACGGGCAGTACCGACTACAGCACCGTCCCGGCCAGGGCCCGGCGGTCCCCCGTCAGGGCGTAGCGGCGGGCAGCGAGGCCGTTCTCGACTGTCTCCCCGATCTCGTCGCACAGGAGCGCCAGGACGTCGGCGGCCTCGGTGTCGGACAGGTACGCGGGGGCGACTTCGAGCATCAGCTCCCCGATCGCGTGGCTGCTGGCGGCGAGGTCGTCGACGACGGCGCGCAGCGCGACGACGGCCGGGTCCGCCGGCGGTTCGGCGGGCGCCGGGGGCGGCGCGCTGCGGACGTCGCGCACGGCCTGGCGGACCACGGCGCGCACCGTGGCCGTGTCGAGGGCCTGGAGGCCGCTGTGGGCGAGCGCGGCGAGTCGGCGGGTGATGATCTCCGCGACGGCGTCCGTACGGCCGGAGACGGCAATCAGGGCCCGCTGGGACAGCCCGTAGTCGAGCGCGGCCGCGGCGCCCGGGTCGCTGTCTCGCGTGCGAGACGTCTCGGGGCCGGCGGTGACCGCGTCGTGGATCGCGGCGAGCGCGCGGGCGACATCGAGGAGCCGGTACGCCTGGGCGCGGCTGATGCCGAACTCCGCCCGGCAGTACGACTCCCAGCTGCTGTGCCCGAGCGGCACCCAGACGCGGGCGGCGTGCGCGTCGCGGACCCGGGCGGCGAGGACCGCCACGGAGCGCCGGACGTCGTCCATCGCCTCGCGCAGCCCGGCCGTCATCTCCCGGGCGCGGGCCTCGCTCAGCGGCGGCCGCGCCGGTTCGACGCCGTGCTCCTGGTCCTCGCGCTGGTCGCCCACGACTCCATCGTCCTCCGCGCCGGCGGGCACCACCAGGGCGTGCGGGAGCACGAGACGCGAGCTCCGTCTCACACCCTCACAGCCTCACAGTTCACCCCGCCCACCTGGGGAAACGGCCTATGAGTCTCCTAGCCTCACAGCGTGACACCGGCACGCGGGGCGGGTCTGTCACGCTGATCCGCGACGGCGGGCGCGGGCCTGCCGCACGACGCGAAGGGGGCCCGGTGGCGGGGATCGAGCGGGAGCCGGCGGAGGTGCGGATACCCAAGGCGGCGCTGGACGCCTTCGCCGCGGCGCTGAGCGTGCGCACGGTGGCGATGCGGACCT
The DNA here is from genome assembly GCF_042731035.1 of Streptomyces sp. NPDC059895. Classification (NCBI taxonomy): domain Bacteria; kingdom Bacillati; phylum Actinomycetota; class Actinomycetes; order Kitasatosporales; family Streptomycetaceae; genus Streptomyces; species Streptomyces sp. NPDC059895. The sequence goes on along the minus strand of NZ_JBHWKO010000050.1, from coordinate 52,685 downwards.
GGCCGAACGACGGCCTGGAGTGGATGTACCCGGTGGGCACGTGGGAGGAGGCGCACCTGGAGGTCGCGCTCCTGCCCGGCGGAGAGGAGGTCTGGCTGCGGATGTCCACCGACCGCTCCAGCGTCGCCGTGTGGACCATCGAGCAGTGGTGGGAGTTCGCCGGGGAGCTGCCCGGCGCGATGCCGCCGGCCTGAGCCGCGGGCGGCCGGCGCACGGACGGCGGAAGTCGGCGTGGCTCCGGCGGGCCAGGGTCGTTGAGCACCCGGCCGGGGTGCTGGCCGCCGGAGCGACGCGAGCGAGGACCGATGCCGAAGAAGCCCCACGACCCGACGTACGGGTTCGACGCGGAGACGAACACGGTCCGGGTCGATCAGCACGACCTGGCGCGACTGCTGCTGATGTTCCGCAAGGTGATGCGCGAGCAGCCGCCCGGCACGTGGAAGCACATGAACGACTACGACCTGTCCTTCGAGCGCCTCGCGGACGCGGTCGACGCCAGCTCGGAGCTCCGGTACGGCAAGCGCTGGACGGGGCCCGATCTGCGGATGCGCTGCACCACGACCGAGGCGGCGTACGTCTGGCCGAAGGGCGCCCCGTACGACGGGGAGGCGACGTTCACCTGGCTGGTGCCGGGCTACGGCTCGCACGCCACCAAGGACGAATCCTTCCGCGGCGTCACGCACAAGGCGCTGTGCGGGTTCAGCTGGGCGAAGGACGATCGGCCGCGCCGGGTGGAGGGGCTGCCGGAGTGCCCGGAGTGCCGGCGCGAGGTGCAGCTCGGTGCCGACCGCCCGCGCGGCGCCTGGTGACAACTGCCGGGCGGATACGCGTTGCCGCCGGGTGGCAACGGGTGGATACGGCGGTGGCTACGATGCGCAACGGCCCGGCCCCGGCAGTTGCGATGCCGGGGCCGGGCCGTTGCCAGGGGTGGCTACCCGAGCCAGACGATGTTCAGGACGGTCAGGCTGTTCAGGGGCCGGTTGACCCAGTAGGTGACGGAGAGCTGGCCGACGGCCGCGTAGCGGACGTCCTCGCCCTCGTCGTCGTCGGTGTCGAACTGCCGGAAGCCGAACGGATCGCCGGCGGCCGCGGCGAGGATGTCCCACACGGTGTCCACCGCGTGCTCGGGCAGCGCGTCGAGGACCTTGGCGGCCGGGGCGGAGACGCGGACCGCGTACGGCGCCGGGCTCACCCGCGACGGCGGCGGAGCTCCGCCAGGTCGACGGCGTCGCTGTCGTCGTAGCCGGAGGCGACGAAGGCGTCGACGGCCGGGGCGTGCGCGAGGCGGCCCTGCCAGTCCTGGACGACCTCGTAGAGCCCGGCCAGGGAGAAGCTGCGGCGGGATTCCTCGAGGGCGGCCGACCAGTCGCGCTCGAAGGCCGGCACCCAGCGGTCCGCGCGCTTGTCGGCGCGCAGCTGGGCGAGGAGTTCGGCCGGCGCCCCGGGCGCGGGGGCGTAGGCGGTGACGGGTGCGTGGTCGGGCTGCGCGCTCATCGTGTCCTCCCGGCGGGTCCTCCCCTCACCGTACGCGCGCCGGGTGGCCGTGGATGCGGTCATGGGTGGATCCCCTCCTACCGGGTCAGGGTGCGGGCGATGGCCTGGGCGTGCTGGCGCAGCGGGAGGTCCTGCTTGTCCCAGGTGGCGGCCACGTAGTTGAGGAGTTCGGCCGTGGCGCGCTCGGAGTCGCTCGGGTCGCTGGTGAGCAGCTTGTCGGCGGCGAAGGCGACGTCGACGGCCGGGGTGGACAGGTCTTCCGGGGCGAGGGCGTTGCCGCGGTCGACGTCCAGGACCAGGAGGTGGCGGACCAGGTTGCGGGACTGGATGGTGATGGTGTCCTCGCACGGCGACTCCGCGTCCGCGATGACGAAGCCGGGGTGGTTGAGGATCGCCGCGGCGACGGCCTCGGTGAGAACCGGCTCGTGCAGCAGGTCGTCGTCGGTGGGCTCCGGGTCCTTGAAGGTCAGCGTGTAGTTGATGCCGGCCTCGGTGGTGAACCGCACCTTGTCGCCGCCCGGGTCGGCGTCCGCGGCTGCGAAGTGCGGGCTGCGGCGCAGCGCTTCGGCGACGCGGACCGGGTCGTGGTCGGCGTCGAACAGCGGGCTCTTGTCGCGGTCGATGGGCGGGAAATTAGCGGTCACGTATTCGCTCCTAGTCAGTAATCCAGATCGAGGTAATCGATGTCGTTGATTTCTACGTCCGACAGTCCCATAGCGCGACCGCCGCCGTCCTGGAAATAGACCTCCTTAAACCCTTCGGCGATGATTCCGCGCATCTGCTGGTCGCTGGCCCCCGCGTCGCGGGCGTCGAAGAGCTGCTGCGCGTACGTCGCGGGGAGGTGCACGGTGAGGCGGCGGAACCGTCCGTCGTCGGTCGATCCGGCGGACGACGTGTAGCCGAACCGGGCGCGAGTCTCCACCGTGATCCCGCCCGAGGTGGCGGCCTGCTTCTGCCGGCGCTTGCGTACCAGCGGCTGCCAGCGGGCCTTCACCGCGTCGTCGATCTTCGCGGCGACGTCGGCGCGGGCGTGCTTGCGGGCGCCGCGCCGGTAGCGGTTGACGGAGTCGGCGGTGACCCCGAGCTCCTGGGCGACGGCCTTGGCGCTGCCGAACTGCTTGATCAGGAACCCGATCTGGCCCTTGAGGGTCTTGGGCGGGTCCTTGGTGAACGCCTCGCGGTCGGCCCGCTCGATCGCGTCGTCGATCTCCCCCACCGGCTACTCCCCTTCGTCCAGGACGGCGTCGCCGCCCTTGATGTGGCGGGCCGGGTTGAGGCCCTTCTCCATGAGGTCGACCGCCCACAGCATCTGCTGGACGCCCTCCAGCTTCGCCAGGCCCGGGGTGGGCCCGAGGCGGAACCCGCCCGGCTGCGGCTTGCCCGAGGCGGCGTACGGGAGGAAGTCGAGCGGGGAGGTCCCCGGGCTCGGGTAGACGACGCAGTCGGACAGCACGGCCAGCGGGTACAGGCCGGTCATGTCCGCCATGTTGCGGAGCTTGCGGTGCATGTTGACCCGGGCCTTGCTGATGACGGCGGCCCGGATGTCGGGGCGCCACGTCGGCCGGGAGAGGGCCGGCCACGTCTCGCCCTCCTTGTAGTGCTTGCCCTGGGGGCGCTCGCGGAGCTTGCCGACGCCCCCCTTCACCGTGGCCTTGATCGCGGACAGGACGGCGGCCAGGGCCGGGTCCTTCTCCTTGTGGTGCTCCATCGCCGCCAGGAACTCGGTGTCGGACAGGTCCCGGGTGACGCCCATGTCGGCGAGGGTGTCGACGTAGGCGTTCTTGAGGCGGTCGTGCCACGGGTCGAGGTACGCGCCGGTCTCGCGGCGCAGGTACGCCTCGATCGGGTGCACGTCGTAGCCGAGCTCCTGGGCGTAGGCGAGGGTGTGCGTCTGGTACCAGGCCGGGCCGGTCGGCCGGGAGCCGTCCGGGGTGAACGGGGAGGGCAGGCGCGGGTCCAGCTCGATGTGGCTCAGGTCGGCCAGCCACGAGCCGGGAATCTTCGGGTTGAACTTCGGGGCGTGGAAGTGGTCGGGCGCGCTGAGGCCGACGACCAGGCGGGCCGCGGCGGCGAGGAACGCCGTGTTCAGGTCGAGGCCGACCGCCCACGGCAGGGTGCACTCCTCATCCGAGAGCGTGTCCACGTCCCGCACCCACTGGTACGCCTCCTCGTTCAGGAAGCCGCCGGTCCAGCCGGAGTTCACGACGACGGGGTGCTCCGGGGTGGCCTCCGGCGGCGCCGGGTCCATCGGCTCGGTGCCGAGGCTGCCCGCGTTGTGGCCAGACACCCAGTTCCCGGTCGCCGGGTCCTGTACGGCCTTGGTGGGCGGGCGCAGCGCCGTCATCAGCTCCAGGCCGGAGACGGCGGTAGAGCCGCGCGGAGTGATGACCCGCTGGGCGTACACGCCGAGGACGCGGGCGATGTCGGCCGGCTCCATCTCCGCGACGCCGGGCCAGGACCGCTCATCGAGGGCGTCCCAGGACAGGATCGCCAGCTGCACGCACTGCCGGTCGCGGCCCTGTGCCTTGCGGTAGATCCGCGCCCACGGGCCGAAGCCGCGCTGGGTGAGCTGCCACTTGGCCTTCGCGACCTGCTTGACGACCGGGTGGTCCTCCGGCAGGCGCAGGGAGCGGCGCTGCTCGTGGCCCTCCAGGCGCTCGGGCAGCCCGAGCTTCACGGCGGCTGCGGCGGTGAGGACGATCAGCGGGTCGCTGTCCTTGCCGTACCGGTTGAGCTTGGCGGCGCCGAGACCGGACTCGCGCAGCGTCCACTCCACCAGCTCCGGCACGGTGGTCGCCGGGCAGTCCAGCACGACACCGCCCACCGCGTACGCCGAGCCGTCACCGTCCAAGACGGCCAGCGGGCCGTGCGGGAAGCGCGGGTCGACCGCGGGCTTCGCGGCCTTCTTCGCCGCCGGACGCCGCGACGACGTCGCCGGGCGCGCGGCCGGACGGGCAGGACGCTCGGGCGCCGGCTTCACCGCAACACCGATGTCGGGCTCCGCCTCGTCCTGCTCCACGGTGGGCACGCGGGTGAACGTCTGCGGCACCTCGGACGGCGGCGCGACGGCCGGGGCGGCGGGAGCAGCGTGGGCGGGGTACTTCGCCGCCCACCCCTTGAGGAGCCGCTGGTACGCCTCCAGGCGCGGCGACTTCGGCTCGCTCCTGCCGTTCTCGTAGTTCTTGACCGTCTGCACGGTCGACTTCAACGCGGTCGCGAGCCGGGCCTGGGTGATGCCGGCGGCCTCACGGAGGCGGGCGCGCTCCGCCGGGGGCGGGAGCTGCGGCTCCTCCTCCAGCAGCGCGTCGATATTCGCGAACAGCTCCTCTTCGGATGCCATGTCGATCTCCTTTCGTGCCCTCACCCTAGCACTGTTTACCCTAGCCTTTAACCCACTTTTTTAACCCGTTCGGATTCACTGATCGGGCGGGAAATGGACGGCTCGAAGGGTCTGCCGCAGGCCCTGGCTCACACCTGACAGCCTCATCGCGCACTGCTTCCACCTGGGGAAACGCCGTGTGAGGCTGACAGCCGGAGCGTCACGCTGTCTGCTCCAGGCGAGGCGGTGCAGCCACGGTGCGCCCGGCCTTCTCGGCTCGGGCCCGGCGCAGCGCGGCGGCCTCGGTCGCAGCGGCCTGGCGGCGGCGCTGGAGGCGGGCCTGCTCGATCGGGGCCGGCGCATTGTCGGCGGCGACGTCGGACTCGGGGAACGCCCGGCGCGACAGCTCGCGCATCGCGGCGGTCTGCCGCTCCACCGCCTCCGCGATCCCCGGATCCACCCGGGACGGCGGCGCGGCCTGGCGGTGCGCCTCGATCGCGCGGCGGTAGCCGTCCGGCGGCGGCCGACGCTCCACCGCCACGGCGGGCGCGGCCGGCTCCGGTGCGACGTCGGCGCGGTCGGGCATCGGGACAGCGCCGGGCGGCAGGATCCGCAGGGCGCTCACGACCTGACGGCCCGCTGCCTTGTTGGCGGCCGCGACGACGCGGGTCTGCTCCAGGCGGGCCTTCGTCGCCCACGCCGACGACTCCGGGCACACGGTGAGCCGACCGGAGTCCGCGTCGAAGCCGACCGCCACGACGTGCCCGGCGAGCTCCGGGGCGATGGCTGCCCACCGCTCCCGCAGGGTGGCGCCGGCGGCCGGGAGCTCCCAGGCCCGTTCGGTAACCAGCGCGCCGATCGCTGCCCCGAGGCCCATCGGCTCGCGCCCGTCACGCCGCACCGTCGCACCGGTGCGCGGCTTCCTCTTCGCCTTCTGGCCGCTGCCGTTCTTCCGGGCCTGCTCCATCGCGGCCCGCAGCGCGACCCGGGCCAGGTCGACCTCGGACACCTCGCCCCCGCTCACGCCTGCCCCCAGGTGGTGTGCCCGAGGACCAGGTGGTGCGTGCCCGAAAGGCGCTGCGCTTCGTCGACCAGGCGGTTGCTGAACAGGCGCCTTGCCGACGTCTCGCCGTACTGGTCGATGTGGTCGAAGACGACGTCGTGGTCCTTCATCGCGCGCACCCGCCAGTCGCGTACCTGGTCGGGGGTCACGTCCTCGAGGACCAGCTCCTGGTCCTCGCCGACGTCGGCGGTCTCCGACTCCGGGGCGGGAACGGCGGCGGCCGGACGGGGCGCGGGCAGCACGACCGGGGCCACCGGCGCGGCCGGGACGACGTCCTCGGTCGGCGCGGCCGCCGCGGCTTCGGTGCGGGCCTGAGCTGCGGCGGCCTTCCGGGCCCGGTGCTGCTCCCACTCGTACGCCTTCGCCCACGCCCTGGCCGTCACGTCCTGGTGCAGCTGCTGCTCGGTCGCCGCACGCCGCTCCGCCTCCGAGGCGCCGGGCATCGCGGCGTCGACGGCGGCCGCGACCGCACGGCGCTGGTCGCGGCGGTCGGCCTGCTTCTCCGCGCACCGCGGGCAGTCCTGGCCGGAGTCGAGCAGCACCCGGTCGTCGCACCGCACGTCGCCGCACTGCTGACGCTGGGGCAGGGCCAGACCGATCAGCCAACCCACCGGGTCCGCGATCGGCTTGCCCAGCCGCATCTGGGTCTCCAGGTGCCGGGCGAGCCGGTCAGCAAGGACCTGCGGGGCGTCCGCGCGGCCGGCGAAGCCGATCACCCGGGCCAGCTCGCTGCGAGCGGCGGTCTCCACCAGCTTCCGGGCGCCCCGACGCTCCAGGCGCGCCCAGACCAGGCCGACCGGAGCCAGAACAACCCGCAGGTCCTCCGGCGGCAGGGGCACCCTCCCCCGCTGCTGCCTGCCCTGACCTCCGCCGTCCACGACGCGCACCGGAGCACCGGTCACCGGCCCGCGGCCGGGCTTCTCGCTGCTGATCGACGGGGACTTCTCCTGCTGTTCCCCGCGCAGCGGGCCGCCGTCCTCGCGCACGCACGCGCGGTCCGGCAGATCACCGGACCCACCACGGCCTTCGCCGGAAAAGCCACCAGAGAGAGCAAGTGAAGAGGCGGGAGTAACCAGGTGAGGGTGGTCAGTGTGAAGGGCTGCCGCAACGTCGGGCTCTGCAACATCCGCCACATCCGTCACCGGCACGCCGCTGACCTGGGGATCCGTCTCCGTCTCCGGCGCCTCACCAGCCTCTGCCGCAACGTCGGGGTCTGAAAACTCGGACTCCGGGGCCTGCGCACGGTCCTCCTGGACGTCGTCGGCGACCGTACGGCCGTGCGCGGCGGCGACCGCCGGCACCATCAGCCGCGACCGGTTCCGCAGGCCCGAGCCCGTCTTCAGACGCACCCGCAGCACCAGCTCGCGGTCCTCCAGGCGCTCCAGCACCCGCTCGCCCGCCGACGCCGTGCACCCGAGCAGCCGGGCCACCGTCGCCGCCGCGCGGCCGCGCTTGGTGTCCACCGTCCCGCCGCACTGCCGCACCCGACCGGTCTCCCGCGCCTCCAGGACCAGGAGCAGCAGCGCGAGGCGGTCCGTCGCCGCGGCGCGACCGGTACGCGTACCGATCAGCCCGGCCGGAGTGACCCGGCCGTCGCGGTGCTTCCAGCCCGGACCCATCACGGCCTCCAGCAGGCGCCACAGGGTGGCGTACTCCTTCTTCGCGAGGTTCAGCGGGTGCCCGACGACGTCCTGCGCCGCCCACAGCGGCAGCACCTTGCACTCCAGGCCGTCGTCCTGGCCGTACTCGCCCGGCGCCGTCTCCACGGAGACCACGCCGGAGCGGCGCAGCCCCGACACCACCTCGGAGGCCGTGTACGACGCGGACATCCCGATCCACCGGCCCAGCTCGGAGGTGCGGATCTCCACCACACCGGTCTCCGACGGCGTCCGCGACGCCAGCACGAGCACCGCCAGGCGCACCGCGTCCGAGGCCCCGGCCAGGCCGGCCGTGTCCAGCAGCATCCGCACCGCGCCACCCAGACGGGCGCGCGCGTCCGGCCCGAGCGATAGCGGATGACCCGCCGCCCGCTCCGGGACCGGCCCGGCCGGAGCGGACCGCAGCCGACGCCGCGAGCTCCTGCCCGGCGGGACGCCGACGGAGTTGTCGACGACGTCCCAGAAGTCGTGGTCCAGCACGGCGGCCGACGCCGCTCCCGCGCTCACAGGGACATCCCCGAGGTCAGGCGGTCAGCCGACCGGGCGTAAACGGTGTGACAGTTGGGGGTTGTGATGTACGTCACATTCCAGCCAGGGGGGACACCACAACCTGCGGTAATCACCCCAGAGGGGGTACTGACCTGGTCGTGGTCGACCTGACAAGACCTGCGGTGCTCGTGCACTATGGCGATACCAGCCTTCATATGGATCAACGCGGACGGCCCCCTGGCGGGGGCTTGACTCGATGGCTCGTGTGATGGGCGAAGGCCAGCGGCGGATCTCCTTTCCTCGGTGGTTTTCGAACTGGTGTTTCGAAGCCCTTGGCGGGGCCTCGGAACGTGAAGCGGCACTTCGGTGTTGCTGACCGCGAAGCCCCTTGGCGGGGGCCCGCGGGTACTGCAATGGCCCTGATAAGGGGCCGGTGGAAATGAGCGGCTTGATAAGCCGCGGCTCAGAACCGGTGACAGCCGGGATCTGAGCGGACCGCTCTGGTGGCGAATCCAGGCGGTAGACGGGCCGCGCGGGGCCGAAGGGGATGGCTAGTCCACTTCTTCTTGGCGCGCGCGGCCGATGGCCGGCTAGGTCATCCCAACCCCCTGAATCCGGAGGCTGGCGTCAGCATGCCCAGGCGCGCACCCGATGGCGTGATCGCGATGGAGGAACGGCGAAGCTGCGCGTGTAGTTCCGCGTCGGCGGGTAGCCTTCATCCCGCGAGCACCTCCCATCAAGGTGTGTCGCCCAACGAGGCTTAGCCCCGTTCGAGATGCCCCAGCAGACCAGGCCCGGTCGCTGGGGTTCTCGTCGTTATGGATCACTGCTGGGCACAGCCTAACCGCACGACCGGACAGAACTGTGGGACGAATTCGGGAAGCGTCCGAGGTGCCCGGAATGCCGCGCCCGCCTGACGGGAAGCGCGAAGCAATTTGCCCGCTACACGGGAAGTTCATTGGCCACCTCGCAGTTCGCGGAGGTGGGTGACGAACTCCTGGGCCTCGGAGGCGTGTCCGTAGTGAGTCTGGAGGGCCTGCCCGAGGTCGGCGGCCACCATTGCCAGGCTGGGCAGCGACTTCCGCTCCCCCGTCAGGGCCCGCTCCCCGTAGGCGAGCGCGGTGTCCAGGTCCCCCTCGCGGGCGGCGACCACCCCGAGCGTGACGCGGGCCTCCGCGATCCGCATAGGCGACCGCTCCGTCCCGTCGAAATCCGTACCCGCCCGAATGACTTCGTTGGCCAGCTGCTCCGCGAGCCGGTTCTCGCCGCTCTTCCTGAGCGCGTCCATGCGGTAGAAGTCGTATTTCGCGGGGTCGACCACGAAATGGTTCTCGATGTTCTCGGGGTACGGCAGCAGTTCGAGGATCTGGCGCCCCTTGTCGAGCGCGACCTCGGTCTGCGACCGGTCGCCCAGCCGCGCCCACGCCTTGGCCTTCTGCGCGTACAGCTGCGCGGCGACGCTCTCGGTGGGCGCCACGGCGATGCCGGCCTCCGCGGCCGCGATGACGCCGCGGTAGTCGCCCCGGGTCAGCGCGAACCACGCGCGCATCTCGTGCGCCCAGCCCTGCACGCTGAGCTCCCCGGCCTCCTGACCGAGCATCAGCGCGGCCTGCCGGGTCGCTTCGGCGTCGCGGGGCCGACCGGAGTCGTACTCGACACAGCCCACCAGGAGCGACAGTCGCCCGGCGAGCGCGATGATCTCGCGGTGCTGCGCCAGGCTGACCCGCTGGTGCTGGAGGCCGACGACGCGGGCGAGCCAGGCTTTGCCCTCCAGGAGCAGCTGGTCGGCGGGCATGTATGCGTACTCGCAGCACAACCGGTCCGCCGTGATCCGCAGCGCGTCCAGCGTCGCGACATCCACGTCCGAGGCCCGCAGCCGCGCGATGATGTCCACGGTGTCCATACCGCTGACCTGCAAGATTTCTGCGCGTCCGTCGCGGCGGGACCGCTCGGGGAAGAATGCGCCGGTCGTCGTGCCGAAGGTCTGCGCGATGGCGGACCTGTACTTCACGGGCTGAGCGTCCCCGGCCTCCCATCGCTTCCACTGCCGGAGCAGGTCCTGCTCGCTCACGACCTGGTCGTCGGGGAGCCGGACCATCAGCGCACGCACCGCGTCGACCTGCGACCAGTCGCGCGCCGCGCGCTCTTCGACCATCCGGCGTGCCCAGTCGGGACGCTCATCCATCGCCGTTCCCCTTCCCCGTACGGTCCAGCGGCGCAGCCTGCCCGACAGGGTGATGCCCGAGCGGAAGCCGGCCCTTCTGCGGCCGAGCATCGCACGGCCCCTTGATCGCGCGGAGGTGACAAGTGGCGGTGACATTCCAGATGTCACCAGCACTCGTCACTAGGCGCGGGGCCTGCCTTTGAGCACCGTCATGTAACGGAAGCGCTCCGTGAGGTGACTGGGAGGTACTCAATGGCGGCCGCCGTCAGGACGACGCAGAGCGCGGTCCAGCTCCGCCAACGTGGCGCTCGGGTCACCGGTGTAGACGAGGTGCGGTTCGTCAGCGGTGGGCGCCTCGAAGCGGTTCGCATGTCGAAGCAGGTCTTCCTCGCTGAACGAGATGCTGTTCGGGTCGATCAGCGACTTCGCGTTGCGCTTCCGGATCCTGTCCCAACGCACCTCGTGAGGTGCAGGCAGGTAGATGAGCACGGGTTCGCCGCCTGCCTCCATGACGGTCGCCGCCCACAAGGCACGCTCTTCCCGCGTCCAGAATCCGTGGTCGACTACGACCTCGTGTCCGGCCGCCAGGAGCTGCTGTACTTCCAGGGCGATGTCCTTAAGGACGGGCGCCTCCCGGACACGGAACTCGCCGCGAGGGAAGTCGCGACCGTAGTGTCCGTACCGGCGGAACATCTCCTCGTCAGGGCAGAGTCGCCGGAAGCCGGCCTCTTCCAAGGCGCGGGCGAGGGTCGTTTTGCCAGCACCCTGCAGGCCGGTCATGAGGATTGCGCGGGGCGCAGGTCCCGGCCGGCCGGACAAGGCTGCGGAGATGCGGCTGATCTCGGATCGTCCTTCCAGAGTCAGGGTGTCGGCGCGCTCAGCTCGAAGGAGCTCACCGAGGCGTGCTTCGAGACAACTGATGAGGGTGTCGTCCAGGAGGACGGCGTCGCCGGCGTTCACCGCAGCACCTGGGACGTGGTGCGCCGCGTGCGGCCAGGAGCGCCCAGGTCTACGCCGTACTCGAGGAGTTGGCCGTCGACATCCACGAACCTGGCAGTCAGCACCAGGATCGCCGCGACGGTTTCGGCGTCCAGCTCCAGGAGCTCCAGGTCCTCCTTCGTGGCGATGCGAGCGGTCTCCTCGTCTATGCGCTGCTCAACCTGCCGCCCGGTGGCTTCGGCGATGAGGTCCAGCGACAGCCCGCCCTTGAGGCGCTCGCTGCGCGCGAGCTCGGGCAGCACCTGGGCGAACTCCGCCGGGATCCAGGACGTCGAGTGGGAGACGATCCCGTGAGCGTCCCGGTATACGCGGCTGCGGCGAATCACGTCGTCACCAGGGTCGATGCCGAGCACATGCGCGACGTCCTCGGGGGCCGGCACCATGCCAGCGGTGTGGCCGGAGGACTTCTCGCCCACGCCCCACGACGACTTCGTCGTGCTGCTGCGGTCATGACGTTCCGACCCCGAGGCGAGCGACACGGGCCGCGCCATGACTTCGGTGCCGACACCCGGGATGCCGTTGACCAGCTTCTCGTCTCGCAGCAGCTTCATGGCGCGGTCGGCCGTTGCAGTGCTGACGCCCCACTGATCCGCCAGGGCCCGGATGCTCGGCAGCAACGCGCCCGGCGCGAGCTCCCCGGAATTGATGAGATCGCGGTAGTGACCCGCGATGCGCGCGTACGGCGGCCGGTTGTCGGCCCTCGGTTGCCCTGGCATGTCGCCTCGCCTCCTTCTTTTCCGTCTTAGGTGCCTCACTATACCGCTTGACACCTGAGGGTACCTGAGGCAACCTGATGTATGTAAGACGGTGATCCTCACGGAACACCGAGTAGTCGAACTACCGCAGTAGTCGTCCGCCCTTCGGGGCGGCCGGAGTAGTCCTCCCCAGCTTGCTGGGAATCCGAGGGCGCGAGAGCACCATCGAACTCCTCCGGAGCCTGACGGCCGCGACCACTGCGTGCACGTCGCAGCGCTGTGCGCTGTCTGTCCTACGGGACGTCGGCCTCGTGCCGTGCGGCCCGGCGGGCAGAGAACGCATTCGCGACGCGCCCCCTGCCACTCCGTCCACGAGGAGTCCAGATGTCTTCGACCCTTGAGCGCACCGCCCGTCCCCGCCGGAGCCGGACCCGCTCCCGCACCGTCAGCGCTCGCCCGGCGCTGGCGCTCTCCACCCTCAAGCCCCACCAGTACGACCTGCGCCCCGCCTGCGCCTCGCTGATCTGCCCCGACTGCGAGACGTGGGTGCCGATCACCGGCCTCGGTACCAAGACGACCAAGGTCGTGCCGCACGACACGGGCCGTACTTGGAAGGACGCCGCCGTCCGCTGCCGCCTGGGCAGCAACCGCCTGGTCACGGTCAACGTCACGGTCCGGAAGTGGCAGGAGCGCCTGGAGGACGGTCACGCGGAGACCGGCCACCGCCGCAAGACCACCGTGCTGCGCAAGCCGAAGGTCGCCGTCGCCCCGGCCGTCAGCCAGATCGCCGCGCAGAAGCGAACGCCGGTGGATGACGAACACGGTGACGGCCGCCCGATGTGGCTGGTGCGGAAGAGGGGATGGGCGCAGACGCAGGCCGCGGTCCGCGACGCCGACACCCGCCGCGCGCAGCTGCCCGCCGGTGCCGCGCCGCTGGGTGCGCCGCCGGTGCCGCTCACGACGCTGCACCCCCAGCGCCGCGCGAGCTGACCCGCTCCGGACGAACGACCAAGGCCCCGGCCACCCCGCAGAGGGGAGGCCGGGGCCTTGGCTGCTCGTACAAGCAGTCAGCTCCCCAACCGGGGAGTGATCGCGACAGCCCTTGGGATTGCGGCCCGGGAGCTGTCCAGGACCTGACTCGGAGGACCTGATGCAGCACAGCATGACACGCACCACGGCGCAGCCGCGGGCCGGAGTCATCGACGACATCGAGCGCGAGGACGACTCCAAGGGCTACGAGCCCGAGGACGCCGCTCGCGTCGACGTCGCCCTGGTGCTCCTGCCCAACCTGACCCTGGCGCAGGCCGGTTGGGAGGTGGCGGCGTGATCACCAGCCTCACTGACGCCGAACGCGAGGAGCTCTCGCAGAAGAACCGAGAGCAGAACCAGCGGTCGGAAGCCAACCGCCGATGAACATCCGGCAGTCCAACCAGCAGCGCTGACCCCGGCCCTGCCCGTCGTCCCCGTGCCCTCCCGGCCGGGGCCGGCGGAGAGCGCCGGGAGCTCCCCCGCTCCGGCCGTACGGCCGCCGACACAGAACAGCCCCAGGGTGGCCGCCCCGGGGCTATCTCCTGCACTGGACCTTCTGGGAGGCCCTGATGAACCGCTCCATCGTACGCACCCCGTACTACGGCGCCGTCTCCACCGACGCGCCCGCCCCTCGGCCCCGCCCGGCCTGTGCCGACGAGGACCCCGAGCTGTTCTTCCCGATCGGCGACACCGGCCCGGCCCTGCTCCAGGTCGAGGAAGCCAAGGCTGTCTGCCGTCGCTGCCCGCTGATGGAGAGCTGCCTCCAGGGCGCGCTGGAGCGGGGCGAGACCGCTGGCGTGTGGGGCGGGCTGTCCGAGCCCGAGCGCCGCTCCCTCAAGCGCCGCGCCGCCCGCAACCGCGCTGCCTGATCCGTTCTGACGGTTGCCTGATCTGCTCGCACCGACCGCTGCACCACGGCGGCCGGGACGGGCGGTGACGGGGAGCCGGACAGCCGACAGGCAGCCGATTTCGTTCCCGCCCGGTGGGAGCGGCAGACAGTTTCGGGCCCGCCCCGCAGCACTCCCCCGCACCGGCCGCCCGCCCCCTGGGAGGCCGGCCTTTCCGCCCGCCCGGAGCGGGTAGAGCCGGTGCCAGTTTCGTGATCAACCGACCGCACCGGCCGCCGTTTCGGGAACGCACCCTTCGCGTTTCGGGAGCACCGGCCGCCGTTTCGACCCCGCCCTGAACGACCCCCTTCGGAGGCCCCCATGACGATCACCGACATGCCGCAGACTGCGGCTCCCAACGGCCCCGTTTCGCACCCGCCGGGCCGCGCTTCGGACGCACCCGAGAAGGCTTCGGACACGGCCCGAGGCGTTTCGAGGCCGGACAAGCGGAAGACGATCAAGCCCAACCGCGACCGGCTGATGACCGCCCTGTCGCTCGTCGCCGCGATCGGCGGCACGCTGGTCGGCGTCATCGGCTTCGCGATGTCCTACAGCACCCTCGCCAAGGTCGCCCTGAGCTGGGGGTTCAGCAAGGAACTGGCTCCCTGGTTCCCGGTCGGCGTCGACGCCAGCATCATCGCGTTCCTCGCACTGGACCTGTACCTGATCCGCAAGAGCACCCCGTGGCCGCTCCTGCGGATGGCCGCGCACGCAATGACCGGCGCGACGATCTGGTTCAACGCCAGCTCACAGGGCCACATCGGCACCGACCCGGTGCAGGCCGCCAGCCACGGCGTCATGCCGATCCTGTTCGTGATCGGCGTCGAGGCCGCCCGCCGCCTGATCATCCAAAAGGCCAGGCTGGAGGCGGGAACGGTCACCGACCGCATCCCGCTGCACCGCTGGATCCTCTCCCCCGTCGCCACCCCGCGGTTCTACCGCCGGATGCGGCTGCACAACGTCACCTCGTACCCGGAGATGATCCGGCGCCAGCAGGAGCTCATCGGCTACGAGCAGTGGCTCAAGCGCAAGCACGACGGCGACCTCGGCAAGGCCACCGAGGACGAACTGCTGCCGATGAAGATGGCCGCCCATGGCTACACCGTCTCCGAGGCCCTTGCGATGCCTGAGCAGCAGGAACGCGCTGCTGAGGCCCGCGCGGAGGAGGCGGAGCGCCGGCGCCTGGACGCGGAGACGCGCCAGGAGCTCGCCCGCAAGAAGGCCGAAGCCGACCGGCTGGAGGCGGAGGGCCAGCTCGAGGCCGTCCGCGCCCGGGTGGAGGGCGAGACCGGCCAGGCTCGCGCCCACGCCCGAGCCCAGATCAGCGCCGCAGAGCGGGCCGCTGAGCTGGAGGAGGCCGCGCTGGAGACGGCCGTCATCGCCGAAGCCCGCGCCCGCGAGGCTGAGGCGGAGCGCAAGGAAGCCCAGGAGCGCGAGGCCAAGGCCGCCGCGGATGTCCGCGCGGCGGAGCTGGAGCGCCAGGCGGCGGAGAAGCGGAGGCTCGCGGCGGAGGCCGACCGGGTCGCCGCGGCGGAGGCTCAGGCCATCGAGACGGCGGAGATCGCGGAGGCCCGGCAGCGTGCCGCCGAAGCCGATCGGGTCGCCGCCGAAACGGAGAAGGCCGCCGCCGAAACCCGCCGCCGTGCCGCCGAAGCCGACCGGCTTGCGGCGCAGGAGAACGAGCGCAAGGCGACCGCCGACGCGAACACACAGGCGGCCCGCAAGCGTGAAGCCGAAACCGAGTACGCCGCTGCCGAAAGGCGGCTCGCCGCTGCCGAAGTCGAGCGGCGCGCGGTCGAAACCGAGGACGTGGCGAAGCTGATGCCGCGCGAGCGGGCGGTCCGCAAGGTCGCCCGCATGGCCTTCGCGGCCGGCGCGGTGTTCGTCGGCCTGGACGCCGACGGGATGCACCGCGAGCTGTGCCGGGTCGTCTCGATCGCCGACGTCCAGCGCGCGTTCGACGTGTCGTCCACCGACACCGCCTCCAAGTACCGCCAGGAGGCCGTCGCACTCATCGCCGGCGGATACCGCCCGGAGCAGTGACCTGCACAAACGAGCCGTTCGACGGTTCCACCGGCCCCCGAGATGCCGTCAACAACTCGGGGACGCGGTGAAGGCGCCGAAACGCCACGACAAAGCCTCCCAGATCGCCCCCGCCCCGAGAAGGAGATCCCCACCTCATGGATATCAACGCACTGTTCACGGATGAGGGCCTCCGGGCCTTCACCGCCACCGTCCGCGACCAGCACGTCCGCGACGCCCAGCAGTACGGGCAGATCGCCGACATCGTGCGCCGGCGCCTGGAGCAGACGCCGATCGAGGGCGACCGCTGGATGGCCAAGAAGATCCGGGCCTGGAAGGTGTCGCGGCAGCTCAAGGCCATGCAGAAGGCGTCCGGCGAGGCCGCGAGCAAGGCGGAGGCCCTGTACGCGACCTACGTCAACGAGGTCCTGGAGCTCCCGCAGCGCCGGGCGGTCGCGGAGGCCAAGAAGCTGGAGCGCAAGAACGGCCGCCAGGCCGCCGTCGGCGCGGCCGTCGCGAGCTCCCTGAACCGGACGGTGACCGCGCTCAACACCCCCCAGGAGCAGACGCCGGGCGCGATCCCGCAGGCGAGGCCGGCGGAGTTCGTGGCCCCGGACAACCCCTGGCAGCAGTGGCCGATGGCGGCCGGTGGTGAGCGGCCGACCAGCACGATCAACGACTACTTCCCGAAGGGAGAGCAGGGTTGAGCACGCCTCGGCAGACGCAAAACCGCGCGAAGCACTGGAACGCGCGGATCGCGGAAGCCACGACCGAGAAGGAGCGGGCCGGGGTCTGGTACGACGCGTGCCGGACCCTGGCCATCAAGGCCGAACGCGAAGGTCATCCCGAGGTGTGGCGCAAGCTCACCGAGGAGCTGCACGACTTCTTCAAGAACAACGGAGGGTGACGAAGTTCTTCTTCATCACCGCCTCTTCCTCGCCGCCTGGAGCACCCCAAGGCGCGCGCGTGTCGTGCGCGCGCGAGGGTGCCCCAGGCGGTGACCGTCTGTCAACTCCGAGAGGGAGACGTCATGGCCGACGACGACGGCCCGAACAACTTGATCCACTTCCCCCGCGTGGGCTACACCGCCCCTGCCGAACCCCCCGCGGAACCTCCCGCTTCGGCCCCGGTCGACGTGCCGTTCGCCGCCCCCGCAGACGCCTCTCCGGCCACTCCCGAAGCGTTTGCACCCGCGACGCGAACCGACCCGATGGACGTCATCGCGGCCCTACCCGAGCCCGGTCTCGGCACCCCGTTCAGCACCGGCACGGACCCCGCCGCGACCCCCGCGACTGCGCCCGCGGCGGGGGGCGGGATGGTCCCGGCGACGTTCCGGTCGGAGGGTGCGCAGCCCGCCGCGCCGCGCCTGGGTTCGCTGTCGCTGGCCGCGATCCTCGCGGTGTCCCTGGCGGCCATGCGCGGCATCCACTCCGCCGTCGCGGAGGGCCGGGCCAACCGGGAGCAGCGCGAAGCGGTCGCGAAGACCGCGAGCACCGCCAAGGACGGCTCCTCCGGGGGCGGTTCGAAGAAGCAGGTACAGCCCAGCCACGAGTACGGCCGCAAGACGCTCCAGCGTGGTCCTGGCGGGCCGGGAGGCCGCTCCGGCGGCTCCGGTCCGGGCAGGTCCGGGCGAGGCGGCAGCGGCTCGTACAGCGGCTCGGGCGGCCGGGGGCGCGGCGGATCGACGACCCGCTCGCCCAGCGGCTCCGGCGGTTCCGGCGGCGGCTCGCGGGGTGGGCGCGGCGGCGGTGGCTCCGGGCCCGGCCGCTCCAACTCCGGCTCCGGCGGCGGCAAGGGTGGCTCCGGGGTCACCCCGCTCAAGCGCACCTCGCAGGGCGGCGGCGTAAACCTCAAGAAGAACCGCGGCCCCGGCTCCTCCGGGTCCGGCGGCTCGGGAGGTTCGGGCGGCGGCAGGGGCCCGGGCAGCGGTGACGGTGGCGGTGGGCGCAAGCGCTCCCCCAACGGCGGCGGGTCCGGCTCCTCCGGCGGTGGCTCCACCACGAACCGCAAGCGCGGGCCCGGCAGCACCGGCGCCGGGGCCGGCGGTTCGTCCGGTGGGCCGGGCAAGAAGCGCGGACCGGGCTCCGGGACGGGCGCCGACAAGACGACCGGCCCCGGCGCCAAGAGCCCCGGCAAGGGCACGGGGTCGGGCGGGAAGGCGACGCCCGGCACCACCAGCTCGAAGGGCCCCGGCACCGGCAAGAGCTCGGGCACCGGCAAGGGCACGACGACCGGGCCGAAGAGCGGGACGAAGAAGTCGCCGCGCGGCACGACCGGCCCGTCCGGGACCCTGCGCAAGAAGCCCGGCACCACCACCTCCGGCACCGGCCCGAAGACGAAGCCGAAGGGGAAGGGCAGCGGCGGCGCGGGCACCACGGCGCCCGGCAGCAAGCGCGGAGGGAAGGGCAAGACCCACTCCGGCAAGGGCGGGACGGGCCCGGCCTCGGTGCCCAAAGCGCCGGGCGGCAAGTCCCGCAAGGGCAAGAAGGTCACGCTCACGCCGGGCATCGCGCACGGCACGTTCGCGGCGACCGACAAGTACGACTGCCGCTGCCGCAAGTGCCGGCGCTTCCGCAAGGAGTACAACCGCAAGGTCATCGGGGCGATGAAGTCCGCCGCCCGGGGCCGGACCACCTTCGGCGAGGCGGTGCACGAGGCCGCTGAGAAGCGGCTCAACCGCCGCCGCAAGAAGATGCGGTCGCCCATCGTCACGAAGGTCAAGGTCAAGAAGCCGAAGAAGAAGACCGGCCCGAAGACCAAGACCACCAAGGCGGGGAGCACCAAGCCTGCGGGCGCCGCCTCTACCGGCCCCACCGTGAAGGTGCCGACCGGTGCGGCGACCGCACCGACCCGCCGCACGCCCTGGTCCACAGCCAAGGCGCGGGCCCGCAAGCGTGCGCGGATGCGCACCACCACCGTCCCGGTCGCAGGCCCGGCACCGACGCCCGGCCCGACCGCGCCGACGGCCCCGACGGCCCCACCGGCTCCGGCCGCTGCGGTCGCCGGAGCCACCACCGCCCCGGCCCCGCCGGGCGGCGGCACGGTGCCGGGCACCGGCACACCGCGCCTGTCGCCGTTCGAGGCGATGGGCCTGGCCACGGCGGTGTCCGCTCCGGCTGAACCGATCACAGTCGAGCGGGCCGACTCCCCCGGAGACGCGTCCGACAGCACCTCGAGCACGAAGGAGAACAGCGTGAGTGACGCGTTCAAGACGGGCGGCCTCGTAGCGGCGAACCCGGAGCGCGACTCCTGGATCCAGCGGTGGGGCAGCAGCGGCATCGCGGACATGGACGCGCAGCACGAAACCGAGGTCACCCTCGACGACACCCTCGACGTCCTGGAGGAGCTCACCAAGCAGTCCTTCAGCGCGCACGAGACGTGCCTGAAGCTGTCCAGGAAGGCGCGGGAGATCCGGCACGAGCTGGACGAACTCGCCGCCGACCTGCGCTCCACCCACAACGTCATCGGCCGCCTGACCGGCGCCGCGATGGCGAAGCTGGCGGAGTCCATGGAGCTCCTGGCCCGCAAGGCCGACGAGATGTCCGTCAAGTCGCTGGCGGCCGCGGAGGTCTCCGAGACGACGGAGAACGCGATGTTCGACGCCTACCGGCCGTTGCAGCAGGCCACCGAGGACGCCGGTCTGCTCGTGCCCGCCGCCCGCATCCACAACGAGAACTGAGAGGAGATCAGCACGTGAGCGACAACCTCCCCGCCATCCCGGGCATGAACAACGGCGTCGCCAGCAGCACCGGCAACGCCAGCAGCGGCAACGGCTTCCTCGCCCTGGCCGGCCGCACCGCGAAACTCGCGGCCTCCGCCCTCTTCCTCAAGGAGGGCATGCACCTGCTCCGCTCCCACATGAAGGCCAACGCGAATGCGGCCAGTCGCCTGTCGGAGATGAACCACCAGGCCGAAGTCGAGCCCCAGTTCATCTCCATGATCGCGGACGTCTCCACCCACCTCAACGCGGTGGCGGAGGCGTCCGGCGAGATGGTGAACGCCGCCGACGCCGTCGACACCGACGCCCGCGGCTTCAACGGCGCGCACGAGCAGGAGTACCGCCCCGGCTACGAAGCCTCCAACGGCTCCGGAGTCCGGCAGGCCAAGCCCGGCTACTACCGGCGCTCCGGCCGCCGCAGCTGACCCACCCCCACCCCCGCAGCAGCCGGGGCCGCACCCGGACACCGGGCGCGGCCCCGGCTGCGCCCTGCCCCGAAACGGAGGCTGTGTTGAGCACCATCGACCAGGCGGCCCCGGCCGTCGACACCACCAAGGCAGTCCCGGGCCACGTCATCTACCGACGCGTCCTGGCCGAACGCACCTCCTACGCCCTCGCCGCGGCCGGTATGGCCGTCGGCCCGCAGCTGGACGACAGCGCTTGGTCCTACCTCGCCTCCGGCGGGATCGGACTGGGCACCCTGGCCTGGCTGTACGCGAAGACCAAGGACCCCGACCAGGGCCTGGGCGTGCTGACCCGGGCGCAGCGGGCGATCCCGTTCCTGACGGCCGCCGGCACCTACGTGGCGAACCTGATCACCCCGGGCTTCAACTGGTGGGAGGTCGTCGCCCCGGCCGCGTGGGCGGGCCTGATGGGATGGATGGCGCCGCTCACCCGCAGCGCCGGCCTAGTCCTGGAGCTCAGCGAGCAGCAGGCGCAGGCCGACCCCACCCGGGAGCTGACGTACACCGAGTTCCTCGCCGCGAAGTGGCAGCAGGCCACCGGCGACGGAACCCGCCTGGTGTCCATCACCCCGTTCCGCGCCGACCGGCCCGACTTCGAGGCCGTCGTCGTCGCCCAGGCCGGGAAGGCGGTGCCCACCTTCACCGACGTGCAGCTCGCCGCCGCGTTCGACTTCCCCGTTGGCACGGTCAAGCTGCGCCCGGTGCAGGGCTCCGGGCCCGGCCGGATGCGGCTGGTCGCCCGCCCCACTTCCGAGGACGTCGAAGCCGTCGCCGAAGGCATCCGCGGGCTGTGGGAGACCGCAGTCGCCGCCCCGGGCAAGGCCGCCCCCGGCGTCGACCTGATCGACTACCGGGCCGAACCGCACCGCATCGTGCTGCTGGTCGCCTCCCCGCCCGGCAAGGAGATCCACCTCCCGCACACCGCGATCTGCTCCGCCTTCGGCATCGACGACCCCTCCCGGCTGGTCATCGAGACCGACGGCATCCGCCAGGGCGTCGTCTCCATCTACAAGACGAACCCGCTGATGAAGGTCCGCAAGGCCACCGTCGAAGACCTCACGATGGACTCCAAGGGCCGCGTCACCATCGGCGTCTGCCACGACGGCAAGCCCGCCCGGATGCGGCTGTGGGATCCGAGCCAGGGCGCGCTGCGCGGCATCACCGCCGGCGTCACCGGCGCGGGCAAGTCCGTCCTGCAGAACCTGATCCTCGCCGCGGAGAAGCGCTCCGGCGTCGTCTCTTGGGTCGGCGACGTCCAGGGCGGCATGTCCCTCCCGGAGGCGGAGGGCAGGGTCGACTGGTTCGCCAAGGGCCCGGTGGAGACGCTCCTGATGCTCACGGCCGCGCACGCGGTCATGAAGTACCGCGAGCGGATCTCCAACGAGATGGGACGCGGCGACTTCGCCCTCGGGCGGCCCTGGCCGCTCATCAACATCACGCTGGACGAGATCAACCGGCTGCTGTCCCACCCGGACGAAGCGATGCGCAAGGCCACCGCCTACCTCATCGCCGACATCCAGAAGACCGGCCGCAAGGTCGGCATCGGCATCCGGCTCGCCGTCCAGTCCCTGCACCTCAAGGACCTCGGGGACGACGACGCGATCCGCCAGCAGGGCAAGGTCGGCGCGCTGTTCCTCATGCGCACCGCCTCCTCCTCCACCAAGGAGATGGGCCTGGACGGCATCGCCCCGGCCGGTTTCCAGATGGAGAACATCCCCGCCCGGATCTACGAGAACGGGCAGATCGAAGCGCTGTTCTCCGGCGCCGACGACGAGGACGGCGAGTCCACGGCCGGGATGGCGTACATGTTCCTCGACGGGCGCGCCAAGTTCATGCGCACGTTCTTCGCGGAGAAGGTCGACGGCGTCTACCCCGACCTGATCGCCCTGTACGGCGACGAACCCGCCAACGGGCTCACCGAGGGCGAGGCCCGTGCCGCGCAGGCCGGGGCCGCGATCTACGGCGTGCGGCACACCAACCCGTACGCCGACTGCGACACCCTCGCCCAGGCGTTCGCCGGCACCGACGACAGCGCCCCGTCGGCCGGCACCCAGGCCCCGGACGCCGACGCTGACAGCGACGGCGGGGAGCCCGCGGCGCCCTTCTCGGGCCCGTTCGGCGACATCCCGTTCGGCCTCGCCAACGACCCCGGCGAGGAGCCCGGCCTCCAGGACCAGATCCTCGATCTGCTCGCCGACGGCCCCGTGAGCCTCAAGGACCTGCGGGCCGCGCTACCCAGCTTTCAGCCCTCCAGCGTCAGCAACGCCTGCTCCCAGCTCAAGGCGAAGGGCCTGGCCAAGACCGTCAAGCGCGGCGTCTGGCAGCTCGCCGACAACTGACCCGCACCCACCACCCACTCACCGAAGGAAACCGATACCCATGGCCCTGTCGATCTCCCTGGTCGTCCTGCTCGGCATCATCGTCTTCGTCCTCGTGCGCACCGGCTACCAGCGGATCATGCCGGGCATCGCGGTCTGCCTGTTCGGCTTCTTCCTCGCCAGCACCGGCATCGCCCCCACCATCACCGGCGCCGTGTCCTCGCTCACCGGCTGGATCAGCAGCTTCTGACCAGCACCGCCCGACCCCGCCGAACCGAGAAGGAGAACACGACGATGAACCGCCCCCTGGTCCTGGTGGTCGACGACGCCGCCGCCGTCCTCGCGGCCAGCCCCGAGGCCCGCGCGCTCGTCACCGAGCTGCTGCGCACCGGCCGCCGCGACGGCCTGGTGGTCCGCTCCGAGGACCGCCGGCCGCTGACGCAGTACCCGACGGCCGCCGCGCTCGAGGCCGCCGCCGACCAGCAGTAGCCCCGCCCGCTCCCCCGCTCCCCCGCCCCTGCGCCCTCCCCGCCGACCCGGCGGGGAGGGCGCCCCGCGTCTGCCTCTGAAACGGAGATCACCGTGGACTTCGACCACATCACCCGCCCGCTCACCGACGCCGAAGCCAAGGCCGAAGCCGAGCGGATCATCACGCGGTCCTTCCAGACCGAGACGCCGCCCGTGCGGCAGTTCCCGACGTCGTTCCGCGACAACACCAAGGTCCCGGCGTACGGCGACACCCCGCCCGTCCATCAGGACGACAAGCGGATCGTGCCCGCGTGGGCGGCCGGGATCGCGGTCGCCTCCATCGGCGTCGGCGCCGGCATCACCGGCATCGGCTGCGGGGCCTGGCTCGTGCTCCAGGGCCTGTCCTCCGTCACGCTCTACGGCGTCCTCATGGTCACCCTGCCGTTCGCGGGCGTCGCCATGGTCGCCACCGCGATCGGCGGCGCGATCAACAAGGCCCGCAGCGCCGTCACGAACAACGTGTACGAGGCGCCCGTCGTGCAGAACACGCAGATCAACAACACCAGCAACCAGCGCGGGATGTTCTCCCGCACCCGCAACGACGTCCGCTGACCTCCGGGCGCCCTGCCTCGTATCCGACTCGCCCGCAGGCCGGGCTTCGGGTGCGGGACAGGCCGTCCGGCCTGGCGGATCAGTCGTAGTCGATCCAGATCCGGCCGTCGCCGTCGACCTCGGCACCCCGGATCTGACCGCCGACGATCGCCCCGTTGATCGTCACCTCGACGTCGTAGTCCACGTCGATCCACAGCACACCGTCGTCGTCGGTGAACGCGGGCCAGATCGTCCCGTCCGTGTCCACGACCTCTTCGAAGACGACTTCCTCCGGCTCATCGCGGGTGAACCACCCCATCGCAGCCGCCTCCCCTCTCCGGTCCTGTCGCACACAGCTTGTCCCACTCGCACGCTCCGTGAACACCACATCGACACCTTGGAGTTGACCGTGCCGTCCAACGACAACACCCCCCGCCCCGACCGCCAGGAGCTCACCTACCTCCCCGTGCCGTTCCCGAAGGCGCCGCCCAAGGAGCCGCGCCTCGCCGCGCTGCGCGAGCGGCTGCGCGAGGGGTGGAACCGGGCCTGGGACGTCGACGGCGTCCTCTACGAGATGTGGCAGGACGTCCTTCGCGCCCCCGAGGACGGCCCGCGGCACATGGCCCCCTGGATCCGCGCCGTGCTGATGGTCGCCGGGGTGTCCTTCGTCGTGCTGATGGCCAAGGCCGCCGGCGCAGTCGTCCTGGACGCGCTGCACCAGATCCTCACCGCCGTGCCCAAGGTGCAGGTCGGCGTCGACACCTCCAGCGGAGTCGCCGCCGTCGTCGACCAGCCGGTGCGCACGTACATCGCGCAGCACTCCGCCGGCCTCGCCGTCGAAGGCTCCACCGTCTACACGCTGTGGCTGCTCACCGGCATCGTCGGCCTGGTCCTCGGCTACCTCTCCCGGAACAACGGCGTGCGGGCGATGTGGACGGCGTGGGGCGCGGCCACCGTGTTCATGGTCTGGACGACCACCCCGGAAGCCGGACGCACCGTCGCGGCCGGGCTCGCCGTCCTCGCCTGGACGTTCCTTTCCGCGTTCGCGATGCGCGGCCTGACCCTGCGCCGCCGCGTCGTCGCCGGGCGCCCCGCGAAGGTCACCGTCAAGCCCGAGATCCACGTCCCCGTCCAGCCCCCGGCCCCGGCCGCCGAACAGCACCCGCACACCGGCTGCCCCTTCCGGGACTGACCTCCGGTCGCTCCGCCTGGTCCTCGCCCACCCCGCTCGGGTGGGCGAGGGCCGGACAGGCCGACCGGCCGCCTCGCCCCGCGCCCCGCCGACACCAGCACGACGTCGACGGGGCGCGGCGCGTGCTGTCCACCGACATCAGGAGGACCCGCTCGTGCTCATCCCCCGCCCGCGCCGCCGGATCGGCCGGCCCCGCCCGCAGCGTCCCGGCCCCCGCTACCCGCACCGCCCCCACCAGCTCCCCGGCGCCTGGAGCCGGTGATGCCCCGCCCCCGGAAGAAGCGCCGCCGCGAGATCAAGCGCGTGCCGCGCAGCACCGCGACGCTGGAGGAGTTCGACCGGCGCGCTTGTCCCGAGGGCCTGGTCACCCGGCGGCAGTTACGCGAACTCGGACTGAGCCCCGGCGGACACGGACCGGTCGCGGTGCTGCGCTGCAAGGGCTGCTCGTACCGGCCCGACCAGGCGTGCATCCATCCCACCCGGGCCTGGCTCTACAGCGTGGCGCTCGCCCGCCCGAAGCGCACGCCGACGCTCGCGCAGGAAGAGGCGCTGGACCGGGCGATGGCCGCGAGGTCCACGTGCCCGGAGTGCGGGCGCCGGTACTACTTCTGCCTCCCGCTGCGCACCCAGGGGTGCTGCGACCCCTGCGCCCGCGGCTACGAGCCCAGCCCGGACACCTACCTCGCTTCCACGGCCCCGGTGACCCACCGGCTCGCCGCCTGAACAACGAACCCCGTCAAGGAGAGTCACCGTGCCACTGTTCACCCGCACCGCCCCCGCGCCCGAGACCTGGACGCCGGAGGGCACGGTCGTCTCCCAGCGCTACAGGGCGCTGGAGGGCGCGACCGTCCTCGTCTTCACCGCCGACAACGGCCAGGGCACCTCCCGCTACGCCGCCGCGTGCCTGGGCTGCACCTACCGCTCGGACCGCAACGCCCGCGGGAACGTGATGACCGAGCCGGAGGCCGCGCAGGACGCCAACGCGCACGCCACGGAGTGCCGTGCGGTCCCGCGCGGTGTGCCCGACCGGCCCGACGACGCCGAGGCCGCCAAGCTGATCCGCACCCGGCTGTGGGCCCGCCGCTACGGCAGCGCCCCGCACCAGGTGCGGCTGTCCGACTTCACCGGGCTGCGCGTTGACCTCCAGCGCCCCAACACCTGGATCAAGGACCTGTTGAGCGACGTCGCGCAGGCCGATCCCGGCTTCCTCACCGCGATGTCCTCCAGCTCCGGGCAGGGCGTCCGCTTCACCGTCCAGCCCTTCACCCGGCCCTGACGGTGCGCGTCCGAACCGCCGTCCTGGTCGCGGCCGCCGTGCCCGTCATGGTCGCCGCGGCCGCCGCCGTCCTCGAGGCCGGCCGCTGGCGGCTGTACGCCGACCGGCACCGCATCGAGCTCCAGCCCCGGCCCCGCCGCTCCTGCCCCGACTGCCGGGGCGCGGGCGGCTGGTGGGTCGACGGCGCCAACCCGGAGATGGAGGCGTGCGGCTGCTGGGCGACCCGGCGCGAACTGCGGATCCGGTTCCAGCCCGTCGCGGCCTGGCCGGACGAACCGCCGTTCTAATAGGTCGTTGGTGAGCCCAAACACGGCAGTGCAAGGGCCCCGATGCGAGATGGAAGCCTGCCGCCGTTCTGGGACTTTGATCCCTGTGTTCAGACCGGCTCTGCCTCGCCCACGCTCTGCCGGGCGGAGACCTTCGGTAGTTCCGGGACCTTGATCTCTCGTCAAAGACCGGTCTCGCCCGGCAGGGACACGGATCCAGGTTTCATGTCCTCAGCCCGCCGACAGGGGCCACCTCTCAGCAGTTCGCGAGCCATGAGCTCTGCAGCAGACCGAGGTCCCTGTCGGTTGCTGGAGACACGAACGGCTCATGAGATGGCGTGCCTCGAGCACTTCTATTAGAGCGCCGCGTGCTCCGCACGGGTCCGACCTGCAGATTCATACGGAGGCACAAGGTTGAACAAGATCTTCTGCGGCATTGACTGGGCGGAGGGGCACCACGACATAGCCCTGGTCGACCAGGCCGGAACCCAGGTTGCGAAGCTAAGGATCAGCGACGACAGCGCTGGCTTTCACGCACTGATGGAACTTCTGACCCAGCATGGTGACAGCGCAGCAGATCCGGTGCCGGTCGCCATCGAAACGCCTCGCGGGCTTCTCGTCGCCGCCTTGCGGGCCACCGGCCGCCAGATCTACGCAATCAATCCATTGGCCGCGGCACGATATCGCGACCGTGCCAGCGTGTCCCGAGCCAAGTCCGACGCAGCAGACGCCCGAGTCCTGGCCAACATCCTGCGGACCGATCGGCACGCCCACCGGCCCCTGCCCGACGACAGCGAGACCGTGCAGGCCGTAGCCGTCCTGGCCCGCGCTCACCAGGACGCCATCTGGGACCGGCAACAAATGATCAACCGGCTCCGGTCACACCTACGCGAGTACTATCCAGCCGCCCTCACCGCCTTCCACGGTGCTGGCAAACCCGGACTCGACTCTCCACGCGCTCGCGTGATCCTGACCGCCGCACCCACACCGGCCGACGCCGCCAAGCTCACCCGCAGCCAGCTGCGCGCGTTGCTCAAGCGCGGTGAACGTCCACGTTGTGGGATCGAAGCCGAGGTCGAGCGACTTCGGACAATCTTCCGCACGGACTCCCTCCAGCAGCTGCCGCAGGTCGAGCGTGCTCTGGGACAGCAAGCAGTGGCACTCATCCGACAGGTCGACGCCGCTTGCGTCAGCGTGGCCCAGTTGGCAGTAGCGACGGAAGAGACATTCCTCGTGCACCGGGATGCCGAGATCATCACCAGTTTCCCGGGACTCTCAGTTCTTTCTGGAGCACGCGTCCTCGCAGAGATCGGAGACGACCGCGAACGCTTCACGGACGCCAGAGCCATGAAGGCATACGCCGGCGCGGCTCCCGTCACACGAGCCTCCGGCCGCAGCCACGTGGTTGTGGCCCGGACCGTCAAGAACCAGCGACTGGCCTCTGCCGGACACATGTGGGCCTTCGCAGCCCTCCGTACGCAGGCTCCACGCGCCCACTATGACCGACGGCGTGCTGGTGGAGAACGCCATACCGCAGCTCTCCGGAACCTGTTCAACAAGCTACTCGGCTGCCTCTACCACTGCTTGCAGAACCGCATGACCTACGACCCTGAACGGGCCTTCGCTGCCCCCGTCGGGCTCGCCGCCTAGAGCTTCGGGCCCACGAAGATGTCGACTGCGACCGCGGTCCAGCCGGGCTCGTTCACTGAAACACGGACTTGCCGCCTACCAGCTTCACCGATGAGGCTCACGAAGCGCGTCACACCCATGACATCACCGATGACCAGCCGTCCGTCAGCCAACGACATCGGCCTCTCGAAGACAGTCGTGAAGGAGGGATCAGGCCCCAGCCCCTCGTCGACGGGCTCGGTGAAGAGTCGGACCTTGATGAGTTGCACCTGAGCCTGAACCCGGACCACCACATGGGTGTCGCATCCGACCGCGGCCTCGCTTCCCAGCTCCAACGCCGGCAGCCAGTCGGTCGACCCCAATGCTAGAACCGGGTGATTCACCAGAAACTCAACGCCAGCGACCTGCATGTTCGGTCCTCTCCGGTGTCCGCCCTACGACGCGCGGCGATGATATCGGGCGGCTACGACATGTCATCCCACTTGCCTCCGACCACCGGGGCCGGACGTTACGCCAGCACCCACCGAGTTGACCTCCAGCGACATGAGATGTCTGAACGACCTCCGCCCCGGCCACGCAGGCCGGGGCGGAGCCCGCTCACGGGGTCGGCCGCAGCATCGGCAAGAGGCCGGCCGCCCCACTCCCTCACCCGCATTCGAGATCAGGAGAACCCCAGCATGCACCGTCCGTCCCTCACCACCGAGCGCCTGGCCCTCTTCGGCACCCTGCTGGCCACCTTCGGTGAACTGCACCCCGCCTGTGACCACTGGGTCCAGGGATCGAAGACGGCTTCGCGGAAGCGGCTCTACGGCAAGGACCTGGTCCACGCCGACGGCTCCCCCGCCGCGCCGGACTCCACCCGCCCGACCATGACCACCAGCGCCCTCGGCAGGCGGGCGGTGGCCTGCCACGTCGCCTCGTACACCGCCGTACAGCTCGCCGCGACCGTCGGCATCACCCGCGCCTTCGGCTACCGCGTCACGCCGACCGCGCTGCTCGCCGGCGCGGCCATCAACGCCGGAACGCACGCCGCGATCGACCGCGGAGCCCTTCTGCTGTGGCTGGCGAAGAAGACCAAGAAGACCGGCTACATCGAGCACTGCCAGGCGGTCCGCCTCGACGACGAAGGCGCGGTCACCAAGGAGATCACCGGGCCGGGCAGCGCGTGGATGGAGCTGGACGCGGCGCTCCACCGCGCGATCGGCATCGGCGCCGCCGCCGTCACCACCTGGCTCACCACCCGCCCCGGCGGCCGCCGGTGAGCCGCACCCGCCTGGAGCGCGTCCGCGCCGCGGTCGGCATCGCCTCGCTGGCTCTCCAGCAGATCGAGGACGACCTCAGCGCCGACGACGTCGACCAGGAGCAGCTCGCCGCGATCCTGCGCGAGCTCATCGAGGACACCGACCCGCCCGGCGGGTTCATGGCGGCCGTCGCGCAGCTGCTCACCGTCGCCGCGCGCCGTGCCGAGCAGGTCGAACCCGACCGCGACGGCGACGCCTCCTGCCCGCTGCACGAGGCCGCCGCCCTGATCACGGACAACGCTGGGCAGCGCCTCATCTGGGCTGCCCGCGCCCTTCACCCGCAGGGAGCGAGCTGAGATGGCGAGCGCGAAGGCCACGAACCCGCCCAAGGGGCAGTGCACGCAGTGCTGGTTCCACGCGTACGCCAGCCGCGAGGCCCACGCCGGGCTCGGTCCGCGTCAGGACTGCCCCCAGTGCGTGGACCACATGAAGAACGGCCACCCCGACCACATGATCGTCCGCTGACCGCGCTGCGCGAAGCCCCCGCCCTGCTCATCGCCCACGCCGGGCAGCGCACCCTCTGGGCTGCCCGGCGCCCTCACCCGCAAGGAGATCTCGCATGACCGAGCTGATCTGCTACCCGCCGATTCCCGAGCACAGCCTGGTGATCCTCATCGGCCCGTCCGGCGCCGGGAAGTCCACGATCGCGCGCACCTGGCCCGCCTCACAGGTCCTGTCCCTGGACGCGCTGCGCGAGGTCGTCAGCGACGACGCGGGCGACCAGGACGCGACCGGCGACGCGGTCGCCGCCATGCACCTGCTCCTGGAGGCGAGGATGCGCCGCCGGCTGTTCACCGTCGTCGACGCGACCAACGTCACCAGGTCCGCCCGGGAGCCGCTGCTCGCCGCCGCCAAGCGGCACGACATGCTGCCCATCGCGGTCATGGTCACCACGCCCGGCAGCGTCTGCATCGAGCGACAGGGCCCGCGGCCGGCCAACCGCACGGTGCCAGAGGACGTGGTCGTCAAGCAGCACCAGGCCATGGTCGCTTCGCACCGGACCCTCAAGGCCGAAGGGTTCCCCGAGGTCGTCTTCTCCGACAGCCTCTACCGGCTGCTGCCGTTCCTGGAGCGCCTGAGCGGGATCCGGCAGGCCGACCTCGGACTGGACGGCAGCGAGGGCCTCGGTGAGCTGAACCTCGTACGCCGCATGTTCGGCGACGAGATCCTGCCGTTGTGGCAGTGGAAGCCCGGCTCGAACGTCGCCGGCGGCGACCGCGTCGCGGAGATCCGCCTCGGTCAGCAGTACCTCACCCTCGCCCTGCGCACCGACGTCGACGGCGAGGGCGACGTCGGGTTCGACGTGATGGTGCCGTGCCCGCACGACGACGAGTGCACCGGCTACGCCTGGGTGCCCGCCTACAGCGTCACCTGCCTGTTCCGCGCGCTGAACGGCGACCTGGCCGACGACGAGGACATCGTCTGCACCGTCCACGGCCCGAACAACGACGACGACGACCAGGACGACGACGTCGACGGCCGCGCCGACCTCGAAGAGCAGGCCCTCGAAGCGATCCGCAGCTGACGGACCTCCGTGCCGCCCCGACCCCGGCCCACCGCCGGGGCCGGGGCGGTCGCGGTGGCCCCTCACACCGCGATCACGAGAGGAGATGGACGTCATGACCCAGCCCCCGAACTACGAGGTCGACGTCCCTATACGGAGCACCGAGACGCCCGGCCTGGAAGGCGTGCACGTCTTCACCGGCTGGGCGGACAGCCGCAGCGCCGCCGTGAAGGCCGCGCACGAGGTCTACGACGCGGCGCGGGCCGCGGCGGAGGCCGGACACGAGATTCCCCACGGAGGTTCGGGCGGCTGGTCGGCCTGCGGATACCGGCCCGGCTGGGAGCTCGACTGGCCCGCCGCGACGGCCGGCCCCTGGAACGACCCCTACAGCTGGCTCAACTCCAGCCCCTTCGAGATGTAGCTCTGCCCCGGGACAGCCGCTCTGCTTGACCGGCTTCGACGGCTGCCCCGGGCCCACCCAACCCGTACGAGACGAGAGGGAGATCCTCAGTATGGACTCCGTCCTGCACACGACGGGCCGGTTTGGCCCGCGCACCCTCCTGATCACCGCCGCCGCCGTGCCGCTGACCGGCTGGGCCGTCCACGCGACGGTGCTGCTCAAGCAGATCGCCGCCAAGGAGAAGGACCCCCTGACGGGCCTTCTGCGCCGCGACACCTACACCGCCCGCGCCCGCCGGCTCCTGGCCCGCCACGGCGACGACACGGTGCTGGTCATGGTCGACGCCGACCACTTCAAGCAGATCAACGACACGATGGGCCACCCGGCCGGGGACGCCGTCCTCGCAGCGTTCGGGGCCCGGCTCACCGCGTGGGCGGGACCGCGCGCGTCCGTCGGCCGCCTCGGTGGCGATGAGTTCGCCGTGGTCCTGGCGCTGCCCGCCGACCGCCGTGCGCAGCGCCTGGAGCAGCTGGTGCGGATGCTTCACACCCCGGTCGTCCTGGACGACGGCCGCACCGTCTCCGTCGCCGCCTCGGTCGGCGCCGCGGCCCCGGCTGCGGTCGGCTCGCGCGACCTGACCGTGTTGCAGAGGGCCGCCGACGCCGCTCTCTACGACGGCAAGCACTCCGGCCGCGCGGTCCTCGCGACGGCGCAGCACCGCACGGTGCCGTCCATCAACGGACGCCGGGCCGGGCGCCCGGGCACGGCGGTGTGGGGGCGGGCCGCATGAGCGCCGTGACACTGCCCGAGGGCGACTGGATCCGCGGCATCAGCATCCGGCAGCCGTACGCGGCCTGCATCCTCGCCGGGGACAAGACGGTGGAGAACCGTCCCGTCCGGTGGCGGACCGGCTGGGTGCTGCTGCACACCAGCCAGACCGTCGACCGGCCCGCCCTGCGCGTCCCGCTGATCGGCCGCACGATCCGCGACCGCCAGCTGGTCACCGGCGCGGTCGTCGGCGTCGCCCGGATCACCGACTGCCACCAGGACCTCAAGGGCGCGCCGCTCTGCTCGCCGTGGGCGCACCCCGGGGCCTGGCACCTCGTGCTCGCCGACGTCCAGGAGCTCCCCCTGCCCGTTCCCGCGCGCGGACAGGTCGTGCCGTGGAAGCCGACGCCGGACCTGCTGGAGCGCGTGTTCCAGCAGCTGCCCGGCTTCCGGCCGTGACCACCCGGAGCAAGAAGAAGCCGCCGTTCGAGCCGGGCCTGGTCCCGGCTCCCGGCGCGCTTCTGGAATGGCGCGACAGCCAGCATTTCGACCACTGGCAGGACCGCCCCTGCGTGCTGTGCGACAAGCCCACGCCGATGCGCTCCCACTCCGGGGAGCCCGTCCACAAGGCGTGCGCGGAGGACTGGATCGCCGCGAACCCCGTTGAGGCCCGCCTCGGCAGGTTCGCCTCCGACACCCAGCCCAAGAGCACCAAGCGCGCCACTCACGCCTGAACCCCTCCCACCGGAGGCCCCCATGAGCAGCACCGACCGCGACGTCGACCACGCGCTCGCCTACCCCGAACCGCCGGCCTCTCCGCTGTGGCACCGCCACGGCGACGCGAAGGCCCGGCCCCTCACCCCCGCTGAGCAGAAGCGCAACTGCGAGCTCCTGGTGCTCGCGCAGCGCACCCCCCGACCCCGCTCCCCTCGCACCACCGAGCCCCTGGCGGAGGCCAGCTGATGGACACCAAGCACTGCGCCGTCGACGGCTGGGTCGACGCGATCCCCGTTCCCGGCCGCAGCTCGGACACGGCCACCTTCGACCTGATCGTCCGGCCCGCCGACATCGACACCCTCGCCGACGACGCGCCCGACACGGTCGTCTCCTGCACCAGCGGCGACCCCCGGATCACCCACGCGCTGCTCACCGGCATACAGCCCGGCGACCTGCTGCGCGTCACCGGCACCCTGGTCCCGCCGCAGACGCCCGGCGAGGCCGCCCACTTCACCGTCGACGCCCTGGAGGTCCTGGACACCGCGCTCATCCCGACCCTGAGCGACATGGTCCTCGACCGGTACGCCCACTACGTCGTCGTCTTCGACGGAGAGCGCGACCAGGTCCCCGTCTTCACCGCGAGCGGCCGGTGGGTCGGCCTGGCCGACAACCCCGACGCCATCGCCACCCTCATCGACACCGACCAGCGCGTGAACGGCGGTGACGCCTGATGGCCACCACCGCGCCCGCCCGCACCGTCCTGGAGAGGTTCCCCGCCGGCCACCCCCGCGGCTCCTGGCCCGCCGACGAATACGCCGCCGCCCAGCGCGATCAGGGCCTCGACGCCCACGTCGTGATGGACCTGCGCACCGACCAGTTCCTCGTGGTCACCGACACCACCCACTGATCCACTTCACCGAGAGGTACACATGACCGAGAGCGAGACCACCCGCTACACCGCCGACGTGGTCGCCCTGACGCCCGACGGCAATGTCCTGCTGATCGAGCGCGACTGGCCGCCGTTCGAGGGCGCCTGGGCGTTGCCGGGTGGCCACCAAGACGAGGGGGAGTCCAGCCGCCAGGCCGCCGCTCGGGAGCTCCTGGAGGAGACGGGGGTGCCCGTCGACCCCGACCAGCTGCGCGCGATCGGCACCTGGGACCAGCCGGGCCGCGATCCGCGGGGCAGGTACAGCACCGACGCCTACCTCGCGGCCGTTCCCGCCGGCACTCCGATCGTCGCCGGGGACGACGCCCGCACCGCCCGCTGGTGGCCCCTGGACGCCCTGCCGGAACGACTCGCGTTCGACCACGCCGACATCCTCCGCGCGGCCACGGCCTCCTGAGCCACCGCCACGCGACACCAAGCGCCGCGCCCCGACCGGAAGGCCGGGCGCGGCGCTCCCCTGTTCTCTCCCCTCACCAGCACACCAGAGGAGCCCCCGCGTGTTAGCCACCCTGATCACCGCCGCCCTCGCGATCGTCGCCACCCTGCTGGGCGCGATCGTCTCCGGCCGCTTCCAGGAGCGCGCCGCCGAACGGCAAGTGCGCGTCAGCCACGGCGAGGCGATCCGACGCGACCGGCTGGAGGCCGTCACCGCGCTCGCCTGCGCCGCCAGCGACCACCGCACGGCGATGTGGAGGCGCGGCGACGCGATCCTCAAGGGCGCCAGCCCCGAGCGGATCGAAGCCCTGCGCAGTGAGAGCCACCTGACCCGCAGCGCGGTCACCCGCCCGCTGGTCGCGCTCCGCGTCCTCTTCGAGGACCAGGCCGTGCGCGCCGCCGCCGACCGCATGATCACGCTCACGTACGCGATGCGGGATGCGTACGCCACCACCGAGGACCTGACCGCCGCCCGCGAGGCCGCGAAGGACGCCCACGACGACTTCGTCAACGCCGCCGCCCACTACCTGCGCCCGGCGAGCACCCACCCCACCTCCGAGCAGGAGCCCACCCGATGAAGCGCCTCTCCTTCCGCCGGTGCGGGACCGCGCCCGGCGCCCTCTCCCCCGAGGACCAGGCCGTCGTCGACCAGTTCCGCGCGATGCTCACCGCCGTACGCAACCCGCAGCCCTGGATGCCCGGCACCGCGCAGGACATCGCTGTACGGGTCGGCCCGTTCGTGGAACGCGCGCACACCCGGCCCGGCGACGACCACGGCCCCGACGTCATCGCCGTCGCCCTGGTCCACCCCAACACCCCGTACGCCGCGGCCTACCTCCACAGCCGCCAGCTCCGCTACACCGAACGCGGCTGGCTCCGCTGCCCGACCAACGCGATCCTCGGCTTCTGGCAGCCCGGCTACACGATGCTCACCCACGCTGCCGCGAACCTCCCCCTCCCCGACGATGTCGGCATGGAGCCCGCGTACTACGCCCTCTACATCGAGGCCCGCAAACGCGACGACAGCCTCGACGGCTTCACCCTGCTGCGCCTCGGTCCGTACACCCAGACCCAGCACGCCCAACAGGACTACGACGACCGGCTCACCGCCGCCCTGGACGGACGGGAGACCACCCTCGTGCCCGGCTACCGCGTCAGCGTGCGGTTCGGGCCGTTCGACGTCAGCGGCCACCAGCTGTTCGCTGACCCTTACGAGGCCGACGCCGCCGCGCTCCTGGACGCCGCCGTCGCCAGGGTCAGCGCATGACCATCCCGACCCTGGCAGCTTGAAGACGAAGGCCCGGCTCCCCCGCAATCAGCTGCGGAGGAGCCGGGCCTTCTTGCGTTTCAGGGCCAAGAACGGGGTGAGGCCCAACCGCCGGCGGTTGGGCCTCTGAGGTTTTCTGACTGACCAGGCTCCACCCCGCAGGGTGATGCGCAGCCAGGATGCTGTCCGTCGGGACGGGCAGGCTCCCCGTTCTCAGGGAAGCACCTCGAACCTGACCCTGTTGTCCCATGACCAGGAGGGTCAGCGCAAGCCAACCCGCCCTATGCGGCGGGGTGTTCGAATTGCCTGGTCAGCGGCTTCTCCACGTTGAACGGAAGCGCCCCGACCAGTCCAGCGACCAGGCGGGGCGATCCAGTGTTTCACCCGCTACGGTTGCGGGCTATGCGAGAAACACAAGGAGAGACCGTACAGGTTTCGCCATTGAGCGACGACCTGGCATTCCTCGACATCGTCACCGAGTGGGACGTCGACTCGACCTTCCACGAGTGGAGGGCCGGCATCGTGGTGCCGGCGACCTTCCTGCCGGGTTCGCTGCCCCGCGTCATCGCCATCTGCAACCAGAAGGGCGGCGCGGGCAAGACCACGACCGCGCTCGAGTTCGCGATGGCCCTCGTTGCCCGCGGCCTGCGCGTACGGATCATCGACGCCGACCCGCAGGAAGCGTCCCTGTCGGTGTGGCTGCGGTACTTCTACCCCGAGGGCCTGGAGCCGGCCGACCGCAAGAACCTGATGCACCTGTACTTCGACCAGTCGGTGACGTTGCAGGAGATCACCTACGCCACCCCGTTCGAGGGCCTGTACTTCGTCCCGTCCTTCCCGGACCTGGACGACGTTGAGACCAAGCACCCGACCGGCACGGAGACGCAGCTCCAGTTCCACCTGTCCAAGGCCGACGACGGCATCGACGTCAACATCATCGACTGCGGACCGAAGCTTGGACCGCTCACGGTGTCCGCCCTCGTAGCGGCTCACGATGTCGTCATCCCGGTCCAGGGAGCCAGCGGTCTCGACGTGCGAGGCGCCGCTGCCCTCAACCGGACGATCACCTCCGTGCAGGCCCGGCTGAACACCGAGCTGCGCGTCGCGGCCGTCGTGCTCACCGACTTCGAGAAGTCCACCCTGTCCCGGCAGATCGGCGGCAGGCTCGCCAAGGCGTACCCCAACGCCGTGATCCTGCCCGCCCGTACCTCGGTGCGCATCGGGGAAGCCCAGCTCGCCAAGCAGCCGCTGCGGGTCTTCGCGCCCGGCGCCACCACGGTCCTGGACTACGACCGCGGCGCCAGCATCCTCTTCGGGAACGGAGCGGCTGCCTGATGCCCAGCTACGACGCAACCGATGCCCTGGACGACCTCTTCGGCGAAGAGGAGAGCTACTCCTCCGGGGGCGGAGCCGCCGTCGTGACCCGCACCGAGGCGATCCTCGACGGACCGGCGCCGGCCTCCAGCATCGACGCCGTACTCCGCCTCGCGGACGGACTGCCGAGCCTCGACGACGTCCAGGCCGTCGACGACCACGACACCTCCGAGCTGACCGAGACGGAGCTGGAGCAGAAGGAGCAGACCGAGGCCGTCATCAGCACGGCGCTCGCTGCGGGCGATGCCGCCGTCTGGGTCATCGCGCAGGGCCTGGAACGCGCAGCGAAGGGCCGGTGGTGGCGGCGCACCCACACCAGCCTCGGCAGCTACGTGGAAGCGAAGATCGGCCGCTCCGCTGTCTACGGCCGCCAGCTCCGCAAGAACGCGCCGCTTGCCCTGGAGACGGCCCACAAGACCGGCACCGTCCCCAAGCCCTCGCAGGTGAAGGTCACCAGCAAGACCGAGGAGCAGTACGGCCGCGAAGCCGCCGTCACCCTCTACGAGGTCGTCCGCGACGTCAGCTCCGAACTGGGCGCCCACCCCACGGCCGACAGCCTGATGGCGGTGCACAAGAGCTTGCCCCGCCAACTGCCTGAAGAGCCCGAGCAGCAGCGGGAAGTGATCGTCCAGACCACCCGGCGCACGCTCGGGCTGGGAACCGAAACACCCGCGTTCGAATCTGACTCGAACAAGAGCGCTTCAATTGAAGCGCCTTCGTTCGAATCCGAATCGAACGGCGGTGCTCCCGGGGAGATCCCTCACGGCGACGAAGAGGAACGGACGGAGGCGTCCGAGACCTCCGGCGACGCTGAGGACGACATCCAGGACGCCGAGATCGTCCCCGAGCACCTGGTCACCCTCAAGGACGCGCTCAAGACGCTCAACGCAGTGAACCGAGCCGTCACCAAGGACGTCTTCGCTCAGGCCGCCGCCAGCCCCGACGACGCGGTGGAGTACGAGAAGGTCCGGCAGGCCATCATCGCGAAGACCACCGCGATCCGGAACAAGGCACTGCACGCCCCCAAGGTCTGACCTCCCCGGCGAACTGACCACGGCCCATGACCCCCCGGTCGTGGGCCGTCGGCGTCCCTGCTCGCGGTCAGGGGCCGGTGAGGATGTCATGGGTGCCGATGCGACGCCAGATGATGTGCCGCTCGCCAGGACGGCATGAGGCCCCGTACTGCCAGGTGGCTCGCCCAGCCGGGCCGGTGCCTGCGGACCAGGTGAGTTCGTAGATGCCGGGGAACCCGCTGACCTGCTTGACGCGGAGGCCGGCGCGGAAGTGCCCGTCGGTGTCGCGCAGGTCGTGGACGAAGGCGGCCACGGCCCGGCGGAAGCGGCGGCGCTGTTCGGGGGTGAGGCGGCGGAGGTCGTGGTTGAAGCGGGTCAGAGTTTCGTAGGTCGGCACGTCGGTCCTTCAGGCAGCAAGAAGCCCCCGGCATTGCCGGGGGCGAGAGTGGGTGACGTGGTGCTGGGTGCGGCGTCCTCGGCCGCTGGGTGGGGGAGCGGTACGCAGTAAGGCGCTCGTTGACGCTGGACGCGTCTACTTGCGGTTTTCGGGGCGCGTGAGGCGTGTGTGGCGGGGTGGTCGCGCAGCATTTGCCTGGCCTCGGAGGGCGTTCGCCAGGCGGGCCGGACGTCGTCGCGGGCGCCCGTCCGGCGGGATCGGCCGTGAAGTTCCGGTGAACTCTCCCGCCGTACGGGATCGGTCTTTTTTCGCAGGTCAGAGCCGTGTTCGCTGCGGGGATGCTGAGTGTCGCGAAGGTTCAGAGGCGAAATTCCTGGCGTTACTACGTACGCGGTGTTGCCTTGGGTGACGGCCGCCGTCCGGCCCGCCAGGCGTTGAAGGACGCCCAGGAGAAGGCCGGCCTTCCGCCCGGGGTGTGGATGGGGCGCGGCCTGGCCGCCCTCGGACTCACCGCCGGGCAGACGCTGACCGAGCGGCAGATGGAGCTGGTCTTCGGGCAGGGCCGGCACCCGGACGCCGACCGGATCGAGCGCGAGCTCCTGGACGACGGCGCCGACCCGGAGACGGCCCGGCTCGCGACCGCCCTCGGGCAGCCGATCGAGGAGATCGAGAGGCGCAAGGCGACTCCCCTGCTCGCCCTCGACTTCACCTTCCGCCCGCAGGCGTCCCTGATCGTGCT
Source organism: Streptomyces sp. NPDC059895 (assembly GCF_042731035.1). NCBI lineage: Bacteria > Bacillati > Actinomycetota > Actinomycetes > Kitasatosporales > Streptomycetaceae > Streptomyces > Streptomyces sp. NPDC059895. The sequence goes on along the minus strand of NZ_JBHWKO010000050.1, from coordinate 14,083 downwards.
GTGGGCGCTGGGCGACGACCACACCCGCCGCGTCATCGAGCGGGCCCACGAGAGAGCCATCGAGACCGTGCTGCGCTGGCTGGAGGATGAGGTCGCACAGACCCGGTGGTCCTCCGGCCGCCAGCGCGCGAAGGCGCCGGCCCTGGTGGCCTCGAGGTGGCGGCACTTCGACAACCGGGACGGCTTCCCGCTACTCCACGACCACCTGCTGATCCTCAACCGGGCGCAGCGCCCGGACGGGACCTGGGGCGCGCTCGACACCCGCCGCCTCTACCAGCACATCGTGGCGGCCGGGACGCTCTACACCCTCACGATGACCACCGAGGTGTGTGAGGAGCTGGGTCTGGCGACCGTGCCCCGGGAGGTGACGCCGGGTCTGCGCCCCGTGATGGAGGTGGCCGGGGTGGAGCAGGACCTCATCGACTGGTCGGCCACCCGCCGCGAGCAGATCGACCAGGCGCTGGTGGGACTCACCGACCGGTACGTCAAGAAGCACGGGCGCCTGCCCGGAGAGCGCGCCCGCCACGGGCTGGGCTGGTGGGCGGCGCAGGACACCCGCAGGGAGAAGAAGACCCCCAAGCCGCTGGAGCAGCTGCGCGCGTGGTGGCGTGCGTCGGCGATCCTGCGCTTCGGCCAGAAGGTGGTCGACGGGCTGCTGGAGCGGTGCCGGGCGGCCGGTGCGGTCATCCGGGCCCGGGTGAGACCGGTGGTCGACACCGCGCTCGCCGCCGTCGACGTCGCGGCCATCGTCTTCACGGTGCGCCGCTCCTTCGCCCGCCGCCACGTCCTGGCCGAAGCACGCCGGCACCTCTTGGAGACGCTGCGCGGCCGCGGCTTCACGCGCGGCCTGGACGACTACATCGCGGATGCGGCCCTGTCCCGCCACGCCCGTCAGCTCACCGTCCCCGTGCCCGGCCGCCGGACCCCGGCACCGGACCAGCTCACCTACACCGCCGACTTCGCCTGGCCGCACCGGTGGTGGGTCGCCGGGGTCGACGGGAAGCCGCCGCGGGAGTCGTCCCGGTACGAGCGGGCCCGTGTGGCCAGCCTCGCCCTGCAGAACGCGATCCGGGACGCCCGGATCCTGGCCGCCCTGGGTGGCGAAGCGCCGGCCGCGACGACGTCGGCCGCCGCGGGCGCCGTCGACCACCAGGACCAGGCGGCGCCGCACGGCGTCGACCACCCGGGCCGGGACGCCGCCCTCACCCCGGCGCAGCGGGCCGCCGCCGTCCACGTCCATCAGCAGGCCGCGATGCCCGAGGAGTACCTGGAGGGCCGTACGACCGATCCCGCGACGTGGCTGTACACACCGAAGAACCTCGCCCTGCTGGCCGCCTTCACGCAGGCATCCGAGGCCCGGGGCCGCCTCATCGCGGACGGAGCACAGCCGAAGCAGCCGGCCAAGGACGCGGCGGCCGACCCCGCCCGCCAGCAGCAGCACCCGGCGCAGCCGGATCAGGGCAGGGGAGCGGGCCCCAACCGCTGACGAGGATGCCAATCGGTGAGTGGACGCGGTGGACCCCACCGCCTACTCGGTGGGCGGTCGGGCGCCAGGGGGAGTGGAGCCCACCGTGAGGCTCCACCCGAGGGAGTAGAGGCCACCGTGAAGCGCACCGGGTGGGAGTGGGCTCCACCGTGACGTCGGGTGGACTCCACTGCGGCGCACCCGGCCGGTGGGAGGTGCGGGACATCGAGGCATCCGGTGCGCGCACCTGTCCTGGTGGTGCGCACCGTGCGGTGGCGGTGAACGGCATCGGAGCGCACCGGTGCGCGCACCGAGGCCATCGCGCACCGCCGGGCACCGCACCGTGGTGCGCGCGCCAGGCGGTGCGCACACACCGGTGAACTCTGCCCTGCGCACCTCCATCCGACCGGCAGGCGGCGGGCACCAGCGAACCAGCCCCAACCCCTCTGAATGTGATCTGCCGCACAATAGGGGCCCGCATAACGCGCATTCGGGACTCCGGGCAGATCACGGTCAAGGGGGCGTGTGATATAGGAACCCGGCTCCGGCCGGGCCTCCTTGGCGACCGGGCCGCGTACCGCACCGTACGGACCGGTGCGCACCACCAGGAGCGCGCGGCGCACCGCACCACCGCACCGGTGCGCACTACCGCCCGAACGGTGCGCGCACCGACCGCACCACCGCACCGCACCACCGCACCGGCAGTGCGCGCACCGCATCAGCGCACCGCATCGGGTGCGCACCAGCGCACCGCACCGAGCGCACCACTGCACCGGGAGTGGACTCCACCGTGCGGAGTGGACCCCACTCGGTGGACCCCACCCGCACCCGATGGCCGGCGGGGGTGGACTCCACTCGATCCACTACGCCGGGCGGGAGTGGATGGCGGCACGGCGGGGGAGTGGGCGCCACCCCGTTCCACCGTCCACGGCGGGCCGTGCACCCCCCTTGTCGACCTCCGCTACCTCCGACATCACCACTGAAAACGGGCAGCGCCCGGGGAGGAGATATCTCCGTCCCCGGGCGCTGTCTGGCCTCCGACTCAGTTCAGGCCGTAGCCGCTCCGGAACCCCGCGCCGACGTTCTCGCGGATGTCGTCCAGGAACTGACCCACCTGGCCCACCTCCTGCATGCACTCGATCAGGAACCCGGCCGCGATCCACGCGGTGTGCGCCCCGGCCCCGCTCGCCAGGCACCACCGCTTGAGGTACCGGCTCGCCACCGTCACCAGCTTCCCGGCGACGTACGCGGACTCGCAGTCGGCGTGCTCATCGGGCACGGCGGTGAGGTAGTCGGACAGCAGCAGCGCACCGAACTCACCGATCAGCCGCGCCAGCTCGGGGCCGTCCGCGTGGAACTCCGCCAGCGCGGCCTTCTCCTCCTCGCTGTCCTGCTCCCGCCAGACCAGCTCCACATAGTCGGCGGCCCGCCGGATCTGCTCCGGGGCGAGCTGGGTCTTCGGCGACGTCGTCATGACGGGCTCCCTCTGTTCGCCGGCCGGGCGCCCGCTGCGCCCCGCCTGTCGATCACACCCTCGGAGCGCGGACCTGTGGACAGAGGACGCGCACGCGGGAGCGGTGCCGCCGCATGTGGCGCTGGTCACGGACAAACCCGCACGACAGGGGCCTAGTCGCGGAGCAATCGGACACCCGCTGCCGCTGACCGTCAGACGACGGTCAAGGGGTGCTTCCTCACGGTGGCCCCGGCTCGTGTGCAGATCCGCGTGCGGGCCGGACGACTGCCGACCCGGCCGTGTACGGCCGGAGAAACCCGAGGACGCGATGACCACCGCACCCGACCCGCACACTCCGCCGGCCCTGGCGGACACCGCTGCGACGGCGAGCCCTACGGCGAGCCCCGCGACAAGCCCCGCTCCCAGCCCCGCAGCTCCCGGCCGTCGCTTGAGCGTTGTCGCTGATCAGACCCCCGATTCGCCTGCTCCGGCCGGTTGCAACTCCTCTTCTCTAAGTACTGATGTACCTGGAGAAGCGTCCCGGGCCCGGAAGGCCGCGGCGACGAAGGCGGGCGCGGACCTCCGCGGCGAGGTCCTGCTCACCCTCGCCCAGCTGCGCCTGGCCACACCCCGCCAGCTCAAGGCGCTGCTGCTGCCGCGTCAGCAGGGCACCGACCATGTCCGCCGCGCGCTGCGCAACCTGCTCGCCGAATCCCCGGCCCTGGTCGGCCGGACCCACCGTGCCCAGCAGAGCTACTGGTATTGCACCCCGGCGGGCCTCGCCGAAGCCGCCGCCTCCGGTGAGCTCGCGCCGACGACCGGCCGGACGACGGGTAAGCGCATCGCGGCCAGCAAGACGGGCCTGCGCGAGCACGGCCTCGCCCTGGTCGACACCGTCATCGCCTTCCACCGGGCGGAGATGGCCGACCACGCCGACTGGCGGGTGGAAGTCGCCCACCCCACCCCGGCCGGGAACCTCGTGCCCGATGCCGTGGTGCTCCTGGACGACGGCTCCAGCGCGTTCGTGGAGATCGACCGCACCATGTCGTACGCCCGCCTGCTCGCCAAGCTGGAGCGCTACGACGCCTACCGTGGCGCACCTGCGTCCGGGCGCGGGAACGCCGCCCGCGCCCCGCGCTCCCATTGGCAGGAGACCTACGCCGGGCCGTCGCTGGAGCGGCCCTTCCCGCCGGTGCTGTTCGTGTTCGCCCCGGCTCCGCGCCGCGCGGCCCCGGACACGAGGGAGGCCGCCTTCCACGACCGTGCCCGGCCGAACTGGCGGATCACCGTGGCGACGACGACCCTGCCTCAGCTCACCCGCGACGGGGCCGACCGGCCCGTGTGGCGGGTCGTCGGCCACGGTGAGGGCCGGCGGGCGCTGACTGCGCTGCCCAAGCCGCGGTGAGCACAGCGGGCCCGGCCTCCACCCAGGCCGGGCCCTGCACCTCCTGGTGTAGCGACCGCGCCGCACAGGCGGAGCGCCTGCAGATTCCCGAGCCGAAAAGTTGTCCACAGATCGCAGCTCAGGGCCCACTTTTCGCCGCGCTCTATCCACAGGCCAGCCGCTTTACGGTTCGTGTCCGCTTCCGGGTGTGAGGTGCCGGGACGCAGATCGAAAGGGCACGGCCATGGCACAAACCAAGTTCGACAAGCAGCTGGAGAAGGAAGCTGACTCCCTCGCGCGCGGGATCGGCAGGGTCCTGGCCGGCCGGGACCTGGACGGCGTGAAGCGCACCGACGCCACGTTCTGGCGCGCGGGCACCCGGGTCCTGCCGAAGGTGGAGGGCAAGGTCCGGCGCCGCTCCTACAAGCCCGGGTGGCGGCGCTTGTCCTTCCGCGTCGCGCTGGGGGCCGGGGTCGCGGAGAGCGGCTACCTGGCCACCCAGGACCTGGACGCCACCGTGCGATGCGTCCAGGAGCTGTGGGAGAACCGGGAGGCGGCGCTCGCCGCGCTGGAGCCCGGCGGGATCGGCGCGGCCTCCGTCCTGACCGTGGGCAGCGCGGCGTACATGGTCCTCACCCGCGAGCACCGGGAGCTGATGCGCGAGTGGGTCCAGCCGCTGCACGACGCGATCCACCGGCCCCTCGGCCTGGCGGAGCAGACCGACCCGCGCCGCTACCTCCACGTCCCGAAGAACTTCAGCGACGACGACGCGGAGATACGCATCGACCTGCCCCGGCATCTGGGCTTCTCCCGCGACGTCGTCGCCGACCTCGTCACCCAGAAGCTCGCCCTGGAGGGCGTGACGTTCGACTGGCACCCCGAGGGCAGCAAGCCGTACGTGCGGGTGAAGAAGACCCGCAAGCCTCCGGCGAAGGCCCTCTTCAAGGACCCCAAGACGCGGGAGCTGGTGGCCAAGGCCAAGGAGTCCGCGCCGATCATCGGGTTCGGCGCCGGCGGGCAGATCGTCTCCGTCGACCTGGACGCGGAGTCCCCGCACATCCTGGTCAACGCCTCCACCGGCGGCGGCAAGTCGGTGACCCTGCGGTGCATCGCCTGCCAGATGCTCCACCACGGCAGCCGCGTCATCGTCCTCGACACCAAGCGGATCTCCCACCCGTGGGCCAACGGCATCGACGACGTCACCTACTGCCGCGACATCGCCGACATCCACGACCAGCTCATCGCCCTCGGGCAGGAAGGCCGGCGCCGTACCCGCGTCGCCGACGAACTCGGCATCGACGCCGACCCCAAGGCCATCGGCCAGCGGCTGCTGATCCTCCTCGAAGAGGTCAACGCCACGATGAAGCAGCTGGCCCGCTACTGGGAGAAGATCCGCGAGTCCGGCGACCCGAAGACCTCCCCGGCCGTCGACGCGCTCAACGAGATCCTCTACATGGGCCGCCAGCTGCGCATGCACGTCCTCCTGGTCGCGCAGTCCGCCACCGCCCGCGCCCTCGGGGGCCCGGAGGTCCGCGAGCAGTTCTCCACCCGCATCCTGGCCCGCTACAGCGTCAACGCCTGGCGGATGCTCGCCCCGGAAGTCCACCCGGCGCCGAAGTCCACCAAGCACCGCGGCCGCGCCCAGGTCGTCTCCGGCGGGTCCGCGCGCGAGACGCAGATCCTGTTCTTCACGGAAGCCGAAGCCCGCGAGTGGGCCACCACCGGCAAGACGGCCGCCGACGCCTCCGTCCCGGTCCCGGTGCAGCTGCACAAGCCGCCCGTTGACACCCCGCCCAGCACCGGCGAACTCCCGCCCGCCTCCGAGCCGCCCACGGACGAAGACCGGTCCGCTGACGCCCGGAACCCGGCGACCGCGTCCGGTGAGCTCGCTACCGACACCACGGTGCCGCCGGCCACCCCGGCCCCGGCCGTGGCCGACGAGGACCAGGCGGTGGGGCTCCGCGAAGCCGCCGAACACCACCTCCCGTACACCGTCGACGCGCTGCGCTTCGCCCGCCACAAAGACCCGACCTTCCCCCGCCCGGCAGGCAAGCGCGGCGCCGAACTCCTCTACCGCGTCGGCGACCTCAAGAAGTGGGCCCGCAACCGGCCCCGCGCCGCCACCGGCACCACCGACCTCGACTGACCCCTCGGCGGCGAGCGGGTCGGAAATCCGACCCGCTGCCCACCGATCCGGACCTGTCCGCTTTCCCCGACACGATCCCCCCGGCCCTGGAGAACACCCGGTTCACCAGGCACCACACAGAACAGGAACACCGCCGCCATGACGAAGACCGCGCTCCCGACCATGCTCAGCTTCTCCGCCCCCGACCTGCGCGAGCAGATAGAGGCCCTGCCCGAGGGAACCGCCCTCATCGGCATCAGCACCGACGGCCGCGCCATCGCCGTCGACCTGACCGCCGAATGCCCGCACGTCCTTGTCTGCACCTCCACCGGCGGCGGCAGCACCACCGTGCTGCGCTCCCTGACCGCCCAGTTCCTCCACCAGGGCGCGCACGCCCTGGTCCTCGACCCCAGGCGGATCTCCCACCTGTGGGCCAGGGGCCTGCCGACCGTCACCCACCGCGGGAACGTCGCCGGCATCCACGACGCCCTGGTCGGCCTCGGAGAGGAGATGACGCGCCGCCTCGACCTCACCGACACCGAGCTCGACGCCGCGCCCCGGCTCATCGTCTCCATGGACAGCGCCAACAGCACGCTGCGCCAGCTCACCCGCTACTGGGAGACGTTCCGCGACAAGGACGCCCCGCGCATGTCCCCGGCCGTCACCGCCCTCGAGGCCGCGCTGTGGACCGGACGCGCCGCCCGCGTCCACGTCATCCTCGACGGCACGCCCGCCACCAGCATCCTCGGGGCGACGCCGCACGAGATGTTCGGCACGGTCGTCCTGGCCCGGGTCACGGCCAGCACCTGGCAGCGCCTCGCCCCGCTCGCCGGCCCCGCGCCGAAGCAGAGCCCGCGTGCGGGCCGCGGCCACGTCGTCCAGCACGACGAGGTGCACGAGACGCAGGCGATCTGGATGACCGACGCCGACGTCGTCACCTGGCTCACCGACCCGGACGACACCCACATCTGATCGAGCGCCGGACACGCCACGGGCCCCGGGGGGATCAGCTATGACATCCCCGGGGCCCGGAATGGGTTCACGCTGTCCAACGACCATGCCGACCGGCGGTCACTATGGCCTGCCAACTCATCTTCCCCACCTTGGCAGTTCACGCCGATACCCTGCCGTCCATGGGTGGCCTTGATGACGAGATCCGAGCAGCACGAGCCCGCGCCGACTCCTGGGTGAACGCTGACCAGCGGCGAGTCGAGCGGGAACAGAGCGAGGCAGCAGAGGTCCAGCGGCTCCTGGCGGAGGCGGTGGAGCGCTTGAGGCCGTACGGCTCCGAAGTCCTCGTCCAGGTGAAGCCCGCGCTGTTCCGCGGCGGGTACTCCGCGAACGGCCAGCGGCTCCGGGAGGTCGCCCGGCATCGCTGCTGGAAGCTCGCCAGCATCTCCGGCCGTCGGCGCGACGAAGACGGTGATCTGGAGGACGACTGGATGGAGTCGCCGGTCCTGCTGCTGGAAGACGGCACGGCAGGCCGCTTCTGGCTGGACAACGACGTCCGTCCCGAGCGCGAAGGAGAGTACGTGTCTTCCTACGCCCCGGACCCGATCACGAAGAAGACCTTCGTGGACACGTCGAACAGTGACCTGCCCGCGCAGGTCAAGCGGCGCTTGGGCGAAGCCATCGTCAGCTACGAGCGCGCGGGGAAGTGACGGTCGGCGGGGGCGCCGACGCCGGAGTCCCCGCACTCTCCCGGAGGCGGCCTTGACGTCGGTCCCGGGCTGCGGGACGGTCTGCGCAACTACGCGCAACCGAGTCACTGGGGAGTACGTGATGACGCTACGGTTCGTCGGGATCGACCCCAACACCGGCGGTGAGGGATCAGCGACGGTGTGGGTGGAAGAGGAGAGCGCGGACCTGGTCCTCCAGGGCGAGGAAGCCGACGCGCTCCTCAAGTCCCTGGTCGGCTCCACCGAGTGGGTGGCCGGCCACAAGACGGGGATCCCGCCGCACGAGCGGGTGATCCGGATCCCGTTCCACATGGTGCAGATCTTGAGGGAGGCGTGCGATGCCGCTGAACGCGCAGCAGCTGAACACCGCGACGTTCGCTGAGCTGCTCGCCGACACCCACCACACGGCGGTCCACCTGGAGATGCGCGACCTGTACGCCGTCGGCGACGAAGCCGACGACTACGCCGACTTCCTGGCCACCGGCGTCCCCAACCTCGACCCGGCCCGCTCGTTCTGGCCCCAGTGGATGCCGCTCGTGCAGAGCGCGGTCGCCCGCGGCGTGGTGATGCGCCGCGCCCGGATCGTCTCCGAGCCGGTCACCGACTACATCCGCTACGAGCACGCCATCACCCCGCTCAACCTCCAGGCCGGGGAGGACGTGCGCTGGCTGCCCCGCCGCCGCGCCTCCGACATCGCGCTGCCCGGCAATGACTTCTGGCTCCTGGACGACCGGCTCGTGCAGTTCCACCACTTCACCGGCACCGGCGACTGGGCAGCCGACGGCAAGGAGCGCACCACCGACCCGGCCGCCGTCGCCCTGTGCCGCGCCGCCTTCGAGACCGTGTGGGAGCGCGGCGTCCCGCACGAGAAGTACACCGTCCAGAACCACTGAGCAGAGCACCGTGAGCGCATCCCCATCGTCCAGCGCACAGGCCGCCCGCGAGGCCCTGGCCGTGCGCCTCAGCCACCTGCGTAAGGACGCCGGCCTTTCCGGGAAGGACCTGTCCGCCCGGTGCGGCTGGCATCCGGCGAAGACCACCCGCATCCAGAAGGCCGACGCCCCGCCCTCCGACGCGGACATTCGCGCCTGGTGTGCGGCGTGCGGCGCGGACGACCAGGCCGACGACCTCATTGCCACCGCCCGCGCCGTCGACTCGATGTATCTGGAGTGGCGCCGCCTGCACAAGGACGGGATGCGCAAGGTCCAGCAGAGCTGGAACACCCTGCACGAACAGACCCGCGTCTGCCGGGTCTACGTCTCCAACGTGTTCCCGGGCTTCTTCCAGACGCCCGGCTTCGCGACCGCCCTCATGGAGCAGATCACCCGCTTCCAGGGCACCCCCAACGACGTCACCGAAGCGGTCGCCGCCCGCATCGCCCGCTCCCGCTTCCTCTACGAGGGCGGGCACCGCTACGTCGTGCTCATGGAAGAGTCCGTCCTGCGGTTCCGCACCGCCGACCCCGAGGCGATGCGCGGGCAGCTGCGCCACCTCCTGGCGGTGATGCCGCTCGCCTCGGTCTCGCTGGGCATCATCCCCTTCACCGCGCAGCGCACCGTGTGGCCGCTGGAGGCGTTCTACCTCCACGACGACACCGTGGCCGTGGTGGAGACGCTGACGGCGGAGATCAAGGTGACGCAGCCGCGCGAGCTCGCCGACTACGCCAAGGCGTTCGCCGGCCTCACGGAGATGGCCGTCTACGGCGAAGCCGCCCGCGACCGCATCACGGCCGCGATCGACGCCCTGGGGTGAACTTCCGCAATTTCCCGCAATCTCGTTGAGGACGGAGCCGGAGCCTCCGTAGCGTCGAACGACACCGACGCGACTCAGCACACGGAGGCGGTGCCCATGCGCGCACCCACACCCGACGGCCCCGCACCCGACGGACCCGGCCTCCAGCGGCCCGACTTCGGCCGGCCTTCCCCCGCGCTGCTGGAGCGCGCCGTACGCGGCTACGCCCGCTTCCTCGCCGACCCGGACCCGGACGCCGACAGGGGCGACCACGGCCAGGCCGACGACGCGGCGGGCGTGCGGTGAGCGGGGCCTACGCCGTGCTCCACGATCCCGAGGGCCTCATGGACGCCGAACTGCCCCTGGACCGTGCCCCGCACGAGGCCCTCGTCACCGCCGTCCTCGCCTGGAAGGACCCGGACCTCGCGCCCCGCGACTACGAGCAGATCGCCCTCCAGCTCACCGGACACGCCCGCGCGGTCTCCGCCGACGTCCGGCGTCTCGCCGCCGCCCTGCCCAAGAGCGACGGCCGCGGCGCCCTCGCCGAAGTCATCCTCCGCGAAGCCGACGGCCGCCTGTCCGCCCCGCTCCAGGGCACCGCCCGCTGCGTCCAGAACCGCGCCCGCCTCGTACAGGCCCTCTACACCCGGCTGGACCGCCTCACCGAACCCACTCCGGCCACCGCCTAGTTCGCCGGGGGAGCGGCCCGAAGATCCCAGGGCCTACACGCACACCAGTGCGATGCTCCCGGCTCAGAACCCCGGGCATCGCACCCCAGTGCGTGTAGGACCTGGGAGCGGCGCCGCTGGCCCCGGACAGCGAAGGACCCCGGGCGCCCGTGCGCTCGGGGTCCTGTCGCCTCTATCACCGCCGCCGCTCACCAGTCGTCAGGCGCACTGCCCACCCACGCGATCGGCCGGCCCTCGCTGGTGCGGCCCCAGTGCGGTTCCTCCATCGAGGTCTCGTGCCCGCCGGGCAGCACGCAGATCCGCCCCCAGCGCCCGTGCTTGCCCCCACAGAGCCCGGCGAGCCCGTCCGCGTCGCCCGCCGCCACGGCCTGGTCGTAGCGGTCCTGGAACGGCTGGAGACGGGCGCACAGCTCCAGCCCGAGCTCCGTCTCCGCCGCCTCCACCCGCTCCCGCGCCGCCTGCACCCCCGGATCGAACAGCACAGCCGAGATGACGTCCTCCGCCTCCTCGAAGGCCCTGGTGCGCGCGTGCCGCCGCACGGCGTCCCGCACCCGCTGCTCCCCGGCCGCCTGGTCGCCCGCGCTCATCACGCCGCCCCTTCCGTGGCCGCCCACTCCAGCCCGAGGCCGGCCAACGCGGCGAGCTTGTCGACGGTCAGCTTGGCCCGGCGGCTCCTGCTGTTGCTGAGGAACACCCCGAGCTTGACCTCCGTCCCGTCCGGCAACGCCTCTACGTGGGCCCTGGGGACCGTCACAGAGCCCGTACGGGCCTTGTACTGCGCCAGGGCCGCAACGCCCCTCTCGAAGGCGCTCACGGGCGCCGTGGACGCCTCCGTCGGCGCGGCCAGCTCCATCGGGGCCGGAGCGGCGAGCGGGGTGACGCCGACGGCCTCCAGGCGCTCGCGCTGCCCGTCGGCCAGGGCCGCCCACACCTCGGGCTGCCGCTGCCGGGCCAGCCACTTGCCGACGTCCATGCCGTGCACGGTGAACCCAGGCAGGACCTCCGCAGGGCCTTCCTCGTCACGCACCAGCTCGCGCAGCGCGGCGTAGTGCCGCTGCCACTCGGTCGGCCACGACGGGTTCCAGTCCTCGTCCACGGCCAGGAGCGCGGCCTCCCACTCCGGGTGACCCTCCAGCGCACCCGGACGGCGCAGGTTGGACAACCACTGCCCCACCGGCTTGTCGAGCGCGGCCGCCGCCCGGGGAGCGCACAGCGTCCAGTGCTCCTGGAAGTACACCCGGGCCGCCGCCAGGTTCTCCTGGAACCGCGCATCGGCCGCCGACCAGGCCATGCCCAGCTTCTCCAGCCGCGCCGCCCGACGGCCGCTCATCTGCCCCGCCCCGAACGCCCGTCGCTGCTCCGCGACCCACTGCCCGAGCGGGAACGCGCCCTCCTTGTGCTCGTACGGCACCCGGGCGTGGCCCTCGCGCTCCGCGTAGTCCTTGAGCTTCGCCCAGCCGCGCGCCCAGTCCTGCCGCTCCGTGTCGATCACGTTGAAGGACACCCAGTTGGCGACCATCACCGGATCACGCGGAGCCGCAAACCGGAGCAGGAGACGGGTTTCTTCCTCGTTATCGGCGGGCGCGGCACCGATGTATTCGGAGGGCTGCGCGACGTCCTTCTGAGGCTCCTGCGGAATCGCCAGCAATTCGACGGCCTCTTCATCGTGAGCCCGAAGACCCTCAAGGACCTTCACCAACGGCTTATACGAACCGGAGGTGAACATGTCCTCCGGGCTTTCATCGGGCTGGAGAAATACCGGCACGATCAGAGAGGCGAGCTTTCCCTGTCCGGGCTTCTGGCGCAGTGCGCGGCCGATGGCCTGGACGATGTCGTGCGGGGCGCCCTTGGGGTCCAGGAGCGCCACTGAGTCCACGGCCCGGATGTCCACGCCCTCCCCGAGGACGCGGCAGTTGGAGAGCACGGCCCGCCGGGCGGTGGTCCCGAACTTGCCCAGGACGTCCCGCCGGCGCTCGGGGACGTGCTCGCCGCACAGCCAGTCCGCCCAGATCTCGGACGGGTACTTCTCGGGCTGGTCGGCGTGCAGCCGCTTGGCCACGCGCTGAAGGCCCTCCGCGTACGCCGCGGCCTCTATGGTCCGGTGGTGGAAGGTGATGCACGTCGACAGGTTGTGCTGCTCCATCGTGTGCAGCAGCGCGGCCTGGAGCGCCCCGAGGCGCTGTCCGCGGACCTCCTCGGTGTGCCGCTCCTCGCCCATGAGCCGCTCGGGCGTCACGACCGGGTCCTGGAGCTCCAGGACGATGATCTGGTACCGCGCCAGCAGCTTCCGCGACACCGCCGATGCCAACGAGAGCTTGTAGAGGACCGGCCCGAAGACCTTCTCGTCGTCCATCGAGGCCGCCATCTCGCGCGGCAGCGGGTCACGCACCCCTTCGGCGACCTCGCGGTTCAGGCGCTCCTCCCAGATCCGGGGCGTCGCCGTCAGGTACAGCCGGCGGTGCGCCGGGATCTTCGTCTGGTCGTGGATGTCCGCCCACGCCTTACCCATCGACCCACTGGTCCGGTGCGCCTCATCGACCACCGCCAGGTCCACCGGCGCGAGCTTCTGCCCGTAGGCGCCCTCGAACGCCTCCACGAGCACGCCCAGCGAGGCGTACGTGGCGTAGATGGTCACCGGCCCGGCGCTGTGCCACAGGGCCAGCTGCACGGGGTTCGTGGTGGACCGCACCCCCAGGTGGAACAGCTCCGGGTCGTCCAGCGGCGAGCACACCATCACGGCCGGCCCCTTGTGCCCGGCGCCGCTCCACGCCTTCACGGTCTGCGCCAGGAGATCGAGGGTCGGCACCACCACGAGAATGCGGCCCTTGGGCACAATCCGCTTTGCGGAGGCCGCCGCGATGATGGTCTTTCCCGTCCCGCACGCGGCGTGCACCTGCCCGCGCAAGCCATTCCAGGGAATGCCGCCCGGCGGGATATCGAGGCCGCGCACGATGGCGGCTACGGCCTCAATCTGGTGTTCACGCAGTTTCACGGCCATTCCCGTGTTCTCCTTTTCGCGGAATGCGACGCGTAATAGGAATGAGAGTCCGGCGCGGTGAGTGGCGGGCCGGGGTGATGGTGTCTGGTCCCAGACTCTACACACTGAGCACCCGTGATGCATCACCCACGCGACAGCTTCCCCCTGTAGGCTGATGCTTGGCTGAATCTCGCCCCACACGTACGGTTCATAGGGTATGCTGGCGGGGTATTGGTAGGCGTGAGCGGCCGGTTTCGAGGGAGGGGGAGGGGTTCGGGTGAAGCGCAGCGGAGCCCGTCACTACGGTGAGGCCGGCACCCGATCGGGCCGACGGTCCGTCACCCTCGTTGCGGGGGTGATGGCTGGGAACCCCAAGCCCTACACAGTCCCGCGAGTGATGCACCTCCCCTCATAGCCAGCCCGGGTGATCGCGCTTGCGCGGTCGCCTCCAATTCGCGCTTGCGCGAATTGCATTCCGTCAGGAATTCCGTTTACGGAATTCCATTCCCGCGCTTGCGCGGGAATCCGAATTGCGCTTGCGCAATTCGCGCTCTATGCCCCGGCTTGCCGGGGCATATCC
>NZ_JBHWKO010000049.1:47938-60628 GCF_042731035.1 Streptomyces sp. NPDC059895 | reverse complement strand
TCTCTCCCCCTCTCTCCCCCTCCCTCTCTCCCCCGCCCCGTCCCCCGTCCTCGGGGTGGGCGGGAAGGCCTAGGGTGGACCCGTGATCGAGGTGGAGGTCGTGCAGCTGCTGGTGTCGCCGGTGCACCGGCTGTCGGGGCGTCCCGCGGACGGGCCGGCGGACGGGCCGGGCGGTGAGCTGGTGGAGTCGGCGCCGGTCCGCGGCGGTCTCGGACTGGTCGGCGACCGCTACTTCGGCCGCCCGGCGCACCGGGACGCGGCGGTGACCCTGATGTCCGCCGAGCACCTCCCCCTGGACCTCAACCCCTCCGCCGACCTGCGGCACACCCGCCGCAACGTCCTGCTGCGGGGCGTCGACATCGACTCCTGCGTCGGCTCGACGATCGTCCTCGAAGGGGCGCACGGCCCCGTGACGTTCGCCGTGAACCGTCCGGCGCGGCCCTGCGCGTGGATGGACGTCACCGTCGGCCCGGGTGCGCAGCGGGCCCTGCGCGGCAAGGGCGGGGTGCGGTGCACGCCGTTGTCCGACGGGGTGCTCGCCCTCGGCCGGGCCACGCTCCGCGTCGTGGACGCCGAGGGGCCCGTGCCGCGCTGACCCGCCGCCCGCTCACAGTCCGTCGAGCAGGCCCAGGCGGGCGACGATCCGCTTGCCGACCGGTTCGCGCACGACGGAGACGTCCTGGGCCACGGCCATCACGATCTCCAGGCCGTGCTGGCCCACCCGTGTCGGGTCCGCGCCGCGCGGCACCGGCAGCGCCGGATCGCTGTCCCACACCGCGATCTCCACCGCGGCACCGTCGATGCGCAGGTGCAGCAGAACCGGCCCTGGGGCGTGGCGGAGCGCGTTGGTGACCAGTTCGCTCACCACCAGCTGCGCCACGTCCAGGGTCCGTGCCGAGACCGGCACCCCGTGCTCGCGCTGGACGCGCGTGAGGAAATCACCCGTCAGATGCCGTGCCCCGGCGATACAGCCGTCCTCGCCGTCGAGGGCCAGCGTCGTCTCGACAGGGCCCGCGTCGGGCCCGAAAGACCTGTCGTCGGGCGGGACTGGTTCCATCCGGACCGCCTTCATTACCCCGTTCATGGCCGCGCGCCTACCCCCGAAGCGGCCACCTATGCCTCACGAGCATCACGGGCGCGTCCGCGTACGCGTACGAGCGGTACGCGACGCGTGGGAGCGGTCCGCGTACACGTGCGGGCCGTCCGCATACGCGTGCCCGCCGTCCGCATACGCGTGCGGGCCGTCCGCGTGCGCGGGCGGGCGGAGCGGGGCGCCGGTCAGCCGATGTGATATCCGTCGCCGTACACCGCCCAGTCCAGGGGCGGTTCCAGGTCGAGGTTGCCGGCGCGCAGGAAGACGCGCTGCGCGGTGTCGACCCGGCTGGTGTCGCTGTGCGCCTCCTCCTGTCGCATCGCCCGGACCCGGGCGTCGAGGAAGGCGTCGAGGTACGCCGTCTCGTCGCCGCCCCGGGCCGGTGGCTGCGCCCTGGCCAGGGCGCGCTCACGGATGGCGCGGAAACCGGCGTCGTCGTCCCCGTCGCCGTGCATGACCAGGGCGTCGAAGTACGCGAACTGGCCGAGGGCGCGCAGGCCGTCCGCGGTGGCCCGCCGTACCGCCGGGTCGAAGTAGACGCGGTCGCGTTCGTCGTCCTGGGCCTGCTGGAAGGCGGTGTCCCGGGCGGCCCGGCGCCAGTCCTGCGGGAAATGGGGGTCGAGGCCCGCGTGGGAGTCGGTGCCGTCGACCGCGCGCAGGGCGGGCAGGTACCGGGCGAGGACGTTGCCGGGGGCGCGGTCCGTGTAGAGCTCGACCAATTCCAGCATGTCGCCGGTGCCTGAGCAGAAGCCGACGGTGCCGGCCGTGTATCCCCGGCCGTCGCCGATGTCCTCGACGTAGGCGTACTGGGCCCTCCAGTCGAGGGAGGAGTTCTCCGCGCTCGACACCAGCCGCATGGCGATCTCCTTCTTCGCGGGGTCGTCCAGGCCCCCGCCTGCGCGGGGCACTGCGGCGGCCGTGGACGAGGAGATCGGCGGGTGCGCCGTCGACGCGGCGAGGAGGGCGAGTGCGGTGCGGCGGGTGGCGGCCGCCAGGTTCCGCGCGGCACGAGGGAGGTGCACCACAGGAGCTCCAGGTGGGGGGACGCATGGGTGGACAGATGGGGGCGGATGGGTGGACGGGGGTCCATGGGCAGGGGGAGGGGGAGGGCGCGTCGGCGCGGGGCCGGTCAGCGGTGCCGGGTCAGCGGTGCCGGGTCAGCGGTGCCGGGTCAGCGGGTGCCCGGCTCGTCGCACCGCCAGTCGAAGCGGCGGGCGTCCGCCGGGCGCCGCACGTACCACGCGCGGCCACCGGGGCCGTAGCGGCCTATCTCCGTCGTCAGCGCCACCTCGTGCCGGTCACCGGGGGCGTGGTGTGTGACGTCCAGCAGCAGGCCGTCGAGCGGTCCGCCCACCAGTTGCGCGTACGCACGGTCCGGGCGGGGGCTCGCGTCGTCGTGGTCGGCGCCGTAGACCCGGCCCCGCATGAAGTCAGCCTCATCCATGGCCGGCAGTTTCGCACCCACCACTGACAACGACCTGTGAGGCCGACCGCTCCCGAGGGCGTTCTTCGGCCAAGGACATGGCGGAAAGGCATCGGACACGGGCACGGCGTCACCCCGCGGGTATCACTTCCCCACACGTCGTCAGGAACGGGGTGGGGGGTGCCGGCCCTGGGGGGACGCGGGGGGCGGGGAGCACCGGCGGGTGAGTCGTCACGGGCCCGGCGGCGCCGGGTCGTGCGCGAACTGCGGGCCGCGGGGCGCTACGGCCCGCGGTTGCGCGACGCGCTGCCCGGGCTGGTAGGGCTGGTCCTGATCGTGTGCGGGGCGACCGCGGCGCTCGCGCTGGCGGGCCGCGCCGCCGGTGTCTGGGTTCCCGTCCTGGCCGTCGGGGCGCTCGGCGGCGTGGCCGTGGCCGTGGGGCGCCGCACCCGGCAGCCGGCCCGGAGGCGGCGCGGCTACTACAGCGCCGAGGAGCTGGCCGAGCTGGATCTGCCGGCGCTGGTGCTCGCCGTGGCGCGGATGCTGCGCCGGGACGGGTGGCGGGTGGTGCCGCCTCCCGCGCACAGCTCCCCGCACCTGGCCGCGCGGGACGGGCGGGGGCGGCTGCTCGACGTGGCGTTCCGGCCGGTGGCCGAGCCGCTGCCGGACGAGGAGACGGCCTGCTCCTGCCTCTCACGGTCCGGGCCCGCACGGTCCGGGCCCCCGCTGCGGCTCGTCGTGCACCGCGGCTCGTTCACGCACCGGGACGAGGCCTGGGCCGCGCGCCAGGGACACACGTATCTCATCGACGGCACCCGGCTCCGGCTCTGGGCGTGCGGGACGCCGTTGGCCGAGATCGCCGGTCTCGGCCGTCCCGAGCCACGCCACGCCTGAGCGGCCCGGCCCGTCCGGCCCCCGGCGCCGGTCCCTCCCCGCCCGGCGCTGACCCGTTCGAGTGGCCCCGTTCCGCGCATCGTCGTAGCGTCGAGACCTGACCGGGCGCACGACGGGCTGGAGCGGACATGCGCGGACACATCACGAGGACGGCGGCCCTGCTCTGTGCCGCGCTCGGACTCGTCGCGGCGATGGGTACGGCGTCGGCCGCGCCCGCCGCGTCATCCTCCGGGGCGGAGCGGGCGGCCGCGCGTCAGACCGCGCCTCCCGTGCTGGTGGACTGCTTCTGGCACCCGCAGAAGCGGCCTACCGCGTACATCCTGGCCTGCGGCGACGGCAACAGCCGCCTGGCCTCCCTGAAGTGGGACCACTGGCGGGCGGACTCGGCCAGGGCCAGAGGGGTCAACGTCGTCAACGACTGCAAGCCGTACTGCGCCGTGGGCACCTTCCACTCGTACCGGGTCGTCGTACGGCTCGACCGTCCGAAGCCCTGGGCGAAGGATCCGCAGACGCAGCGCTACGGACGGATCAGCCTCGAGTACACCGGGGAGCGGCCGGAGGGCTTTCCCCGGGTCGTGCGCTACCCCCTGTGGGACTGATGCGGGACTGCTGGTGCGGGACTGCTGATGCGGAACTGCTGATGCGGAACTGCTGCGGACCGAGTCGGGGCGGGTACGCCACCACCCTGCCGTGGTGACGGCGCGGCTTGCGGCCTGCCCGCCGAGCGGGCAGGGTTCGGTGCCGTGGCCACCTTGCTGATCGTCCATCACACGCCCTCCCCGAACTGCCAGGCGATGTTCGAGGCCGTCGTCTCCGGCGCGACGGACCCCGAGATCGAGGGCGTCCGGGTGGTCCGCCGGGCCGCGCTGGCCGCGACGGCCTCCGACGTCCTGGGCGCCGACGGCTACCTGCTCGGCACCCCGGCCAACCTCGGCTACATGTCGGGCGCCCTCAAGCACTTCTTCGACCAGGTGTACTACCCCTGCCTCGACACCACCCGCGGCCGCCCCTTCGCCTACTACGTGCACGGCGGCAACGACGTCACGGGCGCGGTCCGCGGCATCGAAGCCGTCACGACGGGCCTGGGCTGGCGGCGCGCCGCCGAGCCCGTGACCGTCACCGGGGAACCCGGCAAGCCGGACCTCCAGGCCTGCTGGGAACTGGGCGCCACGACGGCCGCGGGCCTGATGGCCTGACGGCCGGACACACCACGGCGGGGACGTCAACTTGCCTTTTTGCATGCGGAGTTGGGCCGCCCTCGCAGTCTCCGCACCCGCAGCCGCACCCCATCCGCCGGTCAGAAAACGACAAGGATCTTCACTTTTCGAACATCCTCACCCCAGTTCCGGAACCCACCATCCTCACGGGTGACCAGCTCCGTACCGTTCCGGGCACGAGCGGGGCCGGAGGAACCCGGGCTCGCGCAACCGGCAGGAGGAGCGCCATGGCGAATGTGGAGATCTCCCTCAAGGAGATGATGACCGCGATCGAGGGGGCGCTGGGCGCGGCGGTCGTGGACTACACCAGCGGTATGGCGCTGGGCACGCTCGGCGGCGGCAAGGACCTGGACCTGTCCATCGCCGCCGCGGGCAACACCGACGTGGTCCGCGCGAAGGTCCGCACGATGGAGCACCTCGGCCTGACCGGAGAGATCGAGGACATCCTCATCACGCTCGGCAGCCAGTACCACATCATCCGCCTGGTCGGGAGCCGCCGGAGCGCCGGGCTGTTCGTCTACCTCGTCCTGGACCGCGCCCGGTCCAACCTGGCCATGGCCCGCCACCAGCTCAAGCGGATCGAGGCACAGCTCGAGGTGTAGCCGGATCGGCGGCCGACGGCTTCGCACGCCCGCGAGTTGCGGTCTTCTTCAACTCGACACATCCACAACCATGCATCACCGGGGCGTGCGGGGCCCGCGGTCGCCAGGATCGTGAGGACGCCGGACGCAGGACGCAGGACGCAGGACGCAGGACCCGAACGCGGCAGGGAGCGAGCGAACGACCATGCAGGTCCCCCTCTACCAGGCCAAGGCCGAGTTCTTCCGCATGCTCGGGCATCCCGTGCGCATCAGGGTCCTCGAACTGCTGCAGGGCGGCCCCGTCGCCGTGCGGGACCTGCTCACCGAGATCGAGATCGAACCGTCGAGCCTGTCGCAGCAGTTGGCGGTGTTGCGCCGCTCCGGGATCGTGGTGTCGATCCGGGAGGGCTCGACGGTCAGCTACGCGCTCGCCGGCGGCGACGTGGCCGAACTGCTGCGCGCGGCCCGCCGCATCCTGACCGAACTGCTCGCGGGACGCAACGAGTTGCTGGCCGAGCTGCGCCAGGCCGAGCCACCCGCGCGATCCGGCCCCGCACACCCACGGCCGTCTCCCGAGCCCGGGCCGCCGGCCCGCCCGGACGCCCCGCTGCCCGTCCCGCAGGGCGGTCCGGGAGGGGGCTGACGGGCGCCGCCGCGCGCTCACAGGTCCGCTTCAGGTCCGCCGTGGAGGTTGGACCGCATGCACGGACACAGACCACGTACTCCCGGAGCCGAGCGCAGCAGGCGCTGGTTCATGAACAAGGCGCTGCTCGTCGGCGGTGCCGCCGCGGTGGCCACGATGACCGGCTGCTCCTCGGAGTCCTCCGGTACCGCGGCCTCCGCCTCCGGCGCTCCGAGCGGTATGCCGTCGGGAGGCCCGGGCGGCATGGGGCCGGGGGCGAGCGAGGTGAAGTACGCCGACTTCGTGGGCGTCACCACCGACGGCAAGGTCGTCGAGGACCTGTACTCCATCCACTCCACCGGCGTCTCCACGGACGCGCTCGTCAAGGCGGCGCAGGCCTTCCTCGACGGCCTGTCGACGGCGCAGCGGCGGTCCACCCTGTTCGACATCGAGGCCGACGAATGGCTCGCCTGGAGCAATGTCGACGGGTACGAGCGTGAGGGCGTCCGCATGGGCGACCTCACCGAGAAGCAGCGCGACCTCGGGTACGCGCTGCTGGGAGCCGCCCTGTCGGCGGAGGGGCTCACCCAGACCCGCAACATCATGAAGCTCAACGCGTTCCTGGGCGACTACAACGGCGGAGGCAAGGAGACCCTCACCGAGGGCCACTACTTCTTCACCGTGATGGGCACACCGTCGACGACCGACCCCTGGGGCTTCCAGTACGAGGGCCACCACGTGGCCATCAACTACTTCGTGCTCGGCGACCAGGTCGTCATGACGCCGACCTTCATGGGCTCCGAGCCGACCTCGGCCACCTACAACGGCGAGAAGATCACCCTCTTCAAGCCGGAGACCACGGCCGGCCTCGCCGTCATCCGGTCGCTGACGGACGCCCAGCGCGGCAAGGCCGTCTCCACCACCGAGGAGAAGGCGGGCGACAACTTCAAGGCCGGCGCCGGGAAGGACAACGTCCAGCTCGCCTACCAGGGGCTGCGCGGCTCCGAACTCACGGCCGCCCAGCGCGCCGAGCTCCTGGACCTGGTCGGCGTGTACGTCGGCTACATGCCCGAGGGGCACGCCGCGGTGAAACTGAAGGAGGTGGAGAAGCACCTCGACGACACGTACTTCTACTGGCTCGGCGAGACCGACGACGACTCCGCCTTCTACTACCGGGTGCACAGTCCGGTCGTCCTCATCGAGTACGACGCCCAGTCCCCGCTCGCCTACGGCAACGACAACAGCGGCGGAAACGGTGGCGGCGGCATGGGCGGCCCCGGCGGGACACCGACGCAGCAGCACATCCACACCGTCATCCGCACGCCCAACGGCGGGGACTACGGGGTGGACCTGCTGAAACTGCACCTGGAGAACGACCACTGACCGGCCGGTGAGCGCCCGGTGACCGGCGACGGCCAACTGTCGGCCCGACCGCCGGCCAACCCTCGGCCCGACCGCCGACCGCCGACCGCCGACCGCCCGTCCGCGGCCCGGACGTCGCGGCCCAGACACATCGGGGCCCGATCGCCGTGAGAAGGTCACGGCGATCGGGCCCCGCGGGCTGTGCGCGTCAGCCGCCGCTCAGGCGGGCGCGCAGCAGGTCCTTGCCCAGTTCGGCGCCCTTGCGGCTGTCCGCCTGAGCCTTGCGGAACAGGTCCGCGACCTCGGTGTCGTCGCCGCGCTCGGCGTCCTGGATGTAGGTCTCCAGCCTCAGCGCGTTGTTCAGACACGCCTCCACGTACCAGATGAGGTTGTAGTCCTTGTCCCGCGTGCCGGTCACGTCGCCGGTCTCGGTGCCAGTGGCCATGCGAGCCTCCTCCCAGCGTGATCATCGACGTCTCGCCGATCCGGTCGCCGGGTACCCCTCACCCCCTCGGGCACACCGGGCCGCCCGCCACCGCGTTGCCCGTCGGCTCGGCCGAACAGGGGTGCGGAACCCGAACGAAACATCCCAAACGCCAGGATCCGCCACCCCTTCCGCCCCGTAGAAATATCTACCAGCATGCAGGTGCCGAGTCGGCGCGCGGCCGACGGCGGCCCGAGAACGGTGTGCCGCGCGCCCTCGTGCGCCGGCCCCGGGCGGATCTGCTGTGGAGCCGGACATGAGCGATGCGATGTGGGCGCGGGGCGTGGAGTGGCTCGCCGCCGCCGCGAGGGACCCGAGGGTCTGCAAACGGGACTGGGACCAGGGCAGTGGGATCGTCCTGCTGGAGGCGGGGCGGTACTGGGACGTGCTCAGCGTCCCCGGCCACCTGGGCCTGATCACCCTGGACCTGCTGTGGCAGCCGTCGCTGCCGGTTCCGGGGCCGACCCTCGTGGACACCGCCGCCCACCGGGTGGGCTTCTTCCTGCCGCCCGAGCCCGGCAGCCGGTGGATCGGCGCCGGAGTGCGGCACGCGGGCCGCGGCTCCTGGATCGCGGTGCCTCCGCCGTACCGGTCCGCCCGGTCCCTGGAGTGGCTGGTGCCGCCGGACGGCACCGGCTCGCTGCACGCCCCCGCCACACTGGAGCTGGCCCTGCGTCAGGCCAACGCCTCCCTCGCCGTACTGACCCCGCCGAGCGGGGCGTGAGCGCCCGGTCCGCACCTTTCCCCGCCACCCTCCGAGTCTCGTCATGTCCCAACGGGACAGAAGTCCCGGGGAGACTCATGTCCCAGTGGGACATCAGGGTGTAGCCTCAGAGGCATGAAGGCAACGGAGCCCACGACCGCACCGGCCGCCGGCACCCCCGAGGACCGGCGGCGGCGCAAGGCGCGCCAGACCCGGGACGCCCTGGCCACCGCGGCGATCGACCTGATACTGGAGCACGGCCTGGCGGGCACCACGGTGGAGGCGATCGCGGAGCGCGCGGACGTGACACGCCGCACCTTCAGCCGGCACTTCACCGGCAAGGAGGACGCCGCCCTCGACTTCGTGCGCGGCGACGGCGACCGCATCAACGCGCTGCTGCGCGACCGGCCCGCCGGTGAACCCCCGCTGCTCGCCTACCGCCGCGCGGTGCGCGCCTGGCTCGCCGACCGCGAGCACCCGGCCTGGCACGTGCGGCCGCGCATGCGGCGGCTGCTCGCCCTGGTGGACCGCGAGCCCGCCCTGTTCGCCGCCTACGAACGCATCCGGGTCGACGCCCAGGAGGAGTCGATCCGCATCCTCGCCGACCGGCTCGGCACCGACGACGTCCGGGACGTCCGTCCGGCCGTCGTGGTCGACGCCGCCGCCGGCGTCCTGACCGCCGCGCTGCGCCTCTGGGCGCGCGGCGCGGACGACGACTCGGGAGCCGCAGACCTCGCCGCCCTGGTGGAGCGGGCCTACGACGCCCTGATCGGGGAGGCCGCGTCCGCGGGCTCCCCCGGCACTACCGAAGAGTGAGAGCACCATGAGCACCACCCCCGTCACCGACTACGCCGCCGAGTTCGCCGGCCGGACCGCGCTGGTCACCGGCGCCGCCTCCGGCATCGGTCTGGCCACCGCCCGCCGCCTGGGTGCCGGCGGCGCCCACGTCGTCATCGCCGACTACAACGCGGAGGGCGCCGAGAAGGCCGCCGCCGAGCTGACCGCCGAGGGCCTGACCGCCGCCGCCGTCGAGGTGGACGTCACCCGCCCCGCCTCCGTCGAGGCGGCCGTGCGGTTCGCCGTCGACACCTTCGGCGGCCTGGACCTGGCCGTGAACAACGCCGGCATCGGTGGCCCGAGCGCTCCGACGGGCGAGTACGACATCGACGCCTACGACCGTGTCGTGCGCACCAACCTCGACGGCGTCTTCTACTCGATGCGCTACGAACTGCCCGTCATCGAGGCCGGCGGCAAGGGCGGCGCGATCGTGAACGTGGCCTCCATCCTCGGCTCGGTGGCCTTCGCCGGCTCCCCCGCCTACGTCGCCGCCAAGCACGGCGTGGTGGGCCTGACCAAGTCGGCCGCCGCCGAGTACGCGGCGCGCGGCATCCGCGTCAACGCGGTCGGCCCCGGCTTCATCGAGACGCCCCTGCTGCGGGAGATGGACAAGGCGGCCTACGACGGCCTGGTGCGCCTGCACCCGGCCGGCCGCCTGGGCCGCTCCGAGGAGGTCGCCGAGCTGATCGTCTTCCTGCTGTCGGACCGCGCCTCGTTCGTGGCCGGCAGCTACCACCTGGTCGACGGCGCCTACACGGCCGTCTGAGCACGGAAGGGAGAGTCAGGTCATGAAGGCACTTCAGTACCGCACCATCGGCGCGCCGCCCGAGGTCGTCACCGTCCCCGACCCCGAACCCGGGCCGGGCCAGGTCCTGTTGAAGGTCACGGCGGCCGGGGTGTGCCACTCCGACATCGCGGTGATGAGCTGGCCCGCGGAGGGCTTCCCGTACGAACTGCCGCTCACCCTCGGCCACGAGGGCGTCGGCACGGTCGCCGCGCTGGGCGCGGGGGTCACCGGGGTGCGCGAGGGCGACGCGGTCGCCGTGTACGGGCCCTGGGGCTGCGGGGCGTGCGTCAAGTGCGCGGAGGGCAAGGAGAACTACTGCCTGCGCGCCGACGAACTCGGCATCCGCCCGCCCGGCCTGGGCGCGCCGGGCGCGATGGCCGAATACATGCTGGTGGACGACCCCCGGCATCTCGTGCCCCTGGACGGTCTCGACCCGGTGGCGGCGGTCCCGCTGACCGACGCGGGACTCACGCCGTACCACGCGATCAAGCGTGCCCTGCCCCGGCTGGTGCCGGGCTCGACGGCGGTCGTCATCGGCACGGGCGGCCTCGGGCACGTCGCCATTCAGTTGCTGCGGGCGCTGACCCCGGCGCGGGTGATCGCGCTCGACGTGAGCGAGGACAAGCTGCGGCTCGCCCGGGAGGTGGGAGCCCACGACGCGGTGCTGTCGGACGCCGCCGCGGCGGACGCGGTGCGCGCGCTCACCGGCGGCCTCGGCGCGCAGGCCGTCTTCGACTTCGTCGGCGCGACGGCGACCGTGGCGACCGCGGGCGCGGTCGCGGCCGTCGAGGGCGAGGTGGCGATCGTCGGCATCGGCGGCGGCACCCTGCCGGTGGGCTTCGGCCAACTGCCCTTCGAGGTGTCCGTCCACGCGCCGTACTGGGGCAGCCGGGGCGAACTGGCGGAGGTGCTCGCGCTCGCCCGGGCCGGGGCGGTCTCCGTGCACACCGAGACCTTCTCCCTCGACGAGGCCCCGCTCGCCTACGAGCGGCTGCACCACGGCCGGATCAACGGGCGTGCGGTGATCCTGCCGAACGGCTGATCACCCGGGCACAGGTCCCGACCCGGGCCCGCATCCGCGGATCCGGGTCCGGGTCCGGGTCCGGGGGCAGGGTCCGCGGGGTGCCCGGGAAGGGTCCGGGGCCGGGTCCGGGTCCGGGTCCGGGTCCGGGGGCAGGGTCCGCGGGGTGCCCGGGAAGGGTCCGGGGCCGGGTCCGGGGCCGGGTCCGGGGGCAGGGTCCGCGGGGTGCCCGGGAAGGGTCCGGGTCCGGGAAGGAACCGGGACCGGGACCGGGACCGGGGCCGGGGCGGTTCGGCACGACCCGCGCGCGTGGGAGGAGACCGTGCCCGCCGACTCCCCGGTGCTCGGCATGATGCGGTGGCGGCCCAACGCCCTGTTCGCCGACGGGGCCGCCCACGTCCGCTACCGCGCCACCCTCATCGACGTGTTCGACCTGGTGGAGCCGTACGGCCTGCGGGCGCGTGTGCACCGGGCGGTGCGTCTGCTGGCGGGCCGGATCGGGCCGCGCGGCGAGGCCGACCTGGTCGGTGACTTCTCGCGGCCGCTGACGGCTTTGGTCCTCAACGACCTGTTCGGGCTGCCGGACAGCCAGGGCGACCGGCTCGACGAGGGGCTGGGCGAGATGATGGAGGGCGGCGCGCAGGCCGCCGAGGGCGAGGCCCAGTACGCCGGGTACGTCCTGGACCTGATCGAGGCCAAGGCCGAGCGCCCCGGCGACGACCTGATGGACGCGGTGGTCGAGGTGCTGCACCACGAGACGCCGCTGGCCAACTACGGCGTCTACTACGCCCGCGGGCCGGCGGTCCTGCACGGGGTGCGGCTGCGCGACGCGGTTCCCGTCGTGGTGTCGTACGGGGCGCTCGGCCTCCCCGACGGCCCGAAGGACGGGGAGGGCGCCCCGCTCGCCGGGCGGGAGGCCGGCGGCGGCCGTCACCCGCGCGACGCCTCGCACCTGTCCTGGGGCGCCGGTCCGCACGCCTGCCCGGTCCGGCAGCACGCGCTGCTGCTGGTCACGGAGGCGATCGAACGGCTCACCCAGTGGCTGCCCGACCTCGACCCGGTCCTGCCCCGCGAGCGGCTGAGCCGGCGGCCGGGCCCCTTCCCCGCTCGCTGACCGCCCTGCCCGTCCGCTTCGCGCCCGGCTCGCCCGACCAGCCAGGAGTCCCGCCGTGAGCGTCACCCCCCGCGTCGACCGCGTCGCCCTCGACCCGTTCGGCTCCGACATCCCGGGCGGGAGCGCCCGGCTGCGTGCCCTCGGTCCGATCGTGCCCGTGGAGCTGCCCGGGGGCATCCCGGCCTGGGCGCCCACCGGTCACGACGTCCTCAAGGAGCTGATCCTCGACCCGCGGGTCAGCAAGGACCCGCGCCGGCACTGGCGGCTGTGGCCCGAGATCGGCCTGGCGTTCGGGATCGGGGTGGACCGGTGCGTCGGCGCTCCGCTGGCCCGGATGGACGCGCTGACCGCGCTGCCCGCCCTGTTCGAGCGGTTCCCCGAGCTGCGGCTGGACGGGGGTGCGGAGGCGCTGCGGCAGGTGCCGTCGTTCATCGCCTCGGCTGGCGGGAGATCCCGGTCCGCCCGCGCGGCTGAACGGGCGGGACGGTGTGGGCGCGCGGCTGAACGGGCGGGACGGTGTGGGCGCGCGGGGTCACGACCGGTCCCCCGCTC
>NZ_JBHWKO010000049.1:0-47928 GCF_042731035.1 Streptomyces sp. NPDC059895 | reverse complement strand
TGCCCTGCCCGGCCTCCGGCCCGGGAGCCCGGGGGGGGCGGGGGGGGCCGCCCGGCTTCGGGGGGGGGCGGGGGGGGCCGGGGGGGTCCCGCCCCGGTCCCCCGCTCCGGTCGTGACCCCGCGACGCCTCGAACCTACGTGCTCGGCGGGCGACTTGGGAATCGTGCCGGTGCCCGCTCGTCCGGCCGGGGGGCTCACCTGTGCACAGGTGCGTCCGGAAGGCCCGATTGCGCCGGGTGGAGGCGGGGCGGTTCGAGGTCTTCGGTGATCAGGTGGGCGAGGACGACCTCGTAGAGGTCGCTGCCGGCGGCGAGGAGTTGGCGTTCGAGGACGGGTTCGGCGCTGCGGACGTGCTCGCGGACGGTCTGGGCGTGGACGCCGAGCAGGTGCGCGGCGCGTTCGGCGTTGCCGCCGGCGGCGATCCAGGTGCGCAGGGTGCGGCGCAGGTCGCGGGGGTCGGTGTCCAGGCGGGTGAGCAGGTCGCCGGCCCAGGAGCGCAGCGCGGGCCCGGTGAGCAGGTCGTCGAGGCGGGCGGGGGCCGTGGCGGGGCCGGTGTGCTGCCCGTCGAGGCCGGCCTGCGCGGTGAGGGCGAGGTGGACGGCGGCGCGGACGGTGAGGTCGGCGAAGTCGGTGCCCAGGAGGTTCTCGACGCGTTCCATGCGGGCGCGGACGGTGTTCCGGCTGACGCCGAGGATCTTCGCGGCGTTGACGGCGGTGAACTCCAGGCCGAGGCGGGTGGTGGCGAGGAGTTCGGCGCGGGTGTGGTGCGGGAGGGTGTCGAGGGGGCGCAGCAGGCGGGTCGTCCAGGCGTGGACGAGGGCGGGGTCCATCAGGCGTTCGGGGTGGGTGCGTTCGGCGTGGACGGCCGCCTTGCCGGGGCGGAAGCGGGCGACGGCGAGGGCGCTGACGGCCTGCCCGTAGGCGGTGGCGGTGTGGGCGAGCCCTTGGGGGAGGCTGCCGCCGAGGAAGGTGTCGGGGTGCCGGTCGCACAGGCCGTGCAGGGCGGGGCCGGCGGTGTCGTGCGGGGCGACGACGATGACGTGGGCGTCCATGGCGGGGCAGCGGACGACCAGGGCGTGGTCGCGGGTGGCGGCGATGCAGGCCTCGGCGAGGCGGTCGCGGTCCTCGGGCGTGCTCTCGACGACGTAGACGCAGGCGGTGTCGGTGTCGAGGAGGCCGGGCCACAGGCCGGCCGCGACGCGGCGGGCGGCGACGGTGTCCTCGACCATGAGCAGTTGGAGGATGGCCAGGCGCAGGTCGGAGGTGGCGCGGGCGAGGCGGTGTCCGGTGGCGGTGGTGCGTTCGGCGCACAGCAGCAGGGCGAGGGCGGCCGTGGTGTGGGTGACGACCTCGGAGGTCCGCCGGTCGAAGGGGGCGGTGCGGGAGACGGCGAGGACGGCGGCGCCGGCGGGTGGCGGCAGGTCGACCCGCAGCAGGCGCAGGTGGCGTCCGTCGGCGTCGCAGGCGGCGGAGGCGATGCGGCCGGCGACGATGTCGGCCGCCAGGTCCTCGTCCAGGGGGACGGTCCGGCCGGCGAGGGGGGCGCCGGTGTCGTCGCGCAGCGAGACGGTCGCGTCGACGGTGGCGGCCAGCCAGTCGACGATCCTGCGGACGTCGCGTGCGGCGGGGCGCAGGTGGTCGAGGAGTTCCTGCGCCCATGTCGACTCGGCGGAGTCCGTCACGTCCGTGTGACGTTTCTCGTCGTCCCGGCCAGCCATGTGTCGGCGCTCTCCTCGTCCCTCGCGGCCCCCGTCGGGGCCGAACCCGTCATATCGGTCAGGGACGTTACCTCACCCGGGCCGCGCGCCCGCCCACCGCGCCCGCGGGTGCGGGCGGAGCGGGCGGGCGCGGGCGACGGAGCGGGTGGTGGCCGTCGAGGGAGGGAGCGGCCGGGAGGGGGCCGGTCACTCGGCCGGTGTGGACCTCCGTAGGCCGACGGCGGCCAGGACCGCGCCGACGACGCACAGCAGGCCGGTGACCACGGAGGCCGTGTGCAGGCCGTTCATGAAGGCCTGGCCGCTGCCCTCGACGACGGCCGCCCGCAGTTGCGCGGGCATGCCCTCGGAGACGGGGGCCACGCCCATGGCGACGGCGTCCTTGGCCTCCTGGAGTCCGGCGGCCGCGGCGGCGGGGACCCCGGCGCGGGTGAGCTCGCCGCCCAGGGACGAGCCGACCTCGGCGCTGATCACGGAGACCAGGACGGAGGTGCCGAGGGCGCCGCCGATCTGGAGGGTGGTGGCCTGAAGGCCGCCGGCCACGCCGCCGTCCTGGACCGGGGCGTTGCCGACGATGGCGTCGGAGGAGGCCGCCATCACCATGCCGACACCGAGGCCGAGCGCGACGAACGGCGGCCACATGGTGGCGTAGGAGGAGTCGGTGGACCAGGTGAGCATGCCGAAGCAGGCGGCGGCCTGGAGGACCATGCCCAGCGGCATGCAGAAGCGGGCGCCGAAGCGGCCGGTGAGGGCGGCGCCGAGCGGGGAGGCGACGAGCGAGGCGAGGCTCAGCGGGAGGGTGCGGACACCGGCCTCGACGGGGGTGTAGCCGCGCACGTTCTGCAGGTACAGCATGATGAAGAAGATCGCGCCGAGCATCACGAAGAAGTTGAGCGCGGTGATGACCGCGCCGACGGTCAGCGCGCGGCTGCGGAACAGGCGCATCGGCAACAGCGGGTGTGCGACGCGGGTCTCGTGCCGGCCGAAGACGGCGAGGAGGACGAGTCCGGCGAGGACGGCGCCCCAGGTGCCGGCCGCGGTCCAGCCCCAGGTCTCGCCCTTGACGACGCCGAAGACGAGGCTGAGCAGGCCGGCCGCCAGCAGGATCACGCCGGGGACGTCGAAGCGGTGGTGCCCGGTGGAGTTCTTCGACTGCGGGAGGACGACGGCGCTGAAGACGAAGGCGACGACACCGATGGGGAGGTTGATGTAGAACACGGACTCCCAGCTGACGTTCTCCACGAGGAGGCCGCCGACGATCGGGCCGAGCGCGGTGGAGACGGCGGAGACCATGGCCCAGATGCCGACCGCCATGCCGAACTTGCGGGGCGGGAACACCGCGCGCAGCAGTCCGAGGGTGTTGGGCATCAGCAGACCGCCGAAGACGCCCTGGAGGGCGCGGAAGACGATGACGCCGGTGATGGAGCCGGACAGGCCGATGGCGACCGAGGAGAGGGCGAACCCGGCGACGCCGACCAGGTAGAAGGTGCGCCGGCCGAAGCGGTCACCGAGCTTGCCGCCGAGGATCAGGGTGGCGGCGAGGGCGAGCAGGTAGGAGTTGGTCACCCACTGGAGGTCGGCGGTGGAGGCGTTCAGGTCGCGCCCGATCTCCGGGTTGGCGATGGCGACGACGGACCCGTCGAGCTGGACCATGAACAGGCCGAAGGCGACCGCGCAGAGGGTGAGCCAGGGGTTGGAGCGGAAGCGGCCGGGGGCCGGGGGCTGCTCCGCGCTGCGCGCGGGCACGCCGGAGGGATCCACGGTCGTGGACGACATGGAGAGGCCTTGTCTGTGTGCGTGGGGTGGAAAGCGGGCGGGGCACGGCCGTGTCGCACGGCGGCGCCATGCGGCGAGGGGCGTGCGAAGGGACCCGCGGAGGGAGGTGTCAGTGCGCGGCGGCGTGCAGGTGGCGCGTGAGCGACGTGAGCGCGCCGAGCGCGGAGCCGAGGGCGTCCATCTCGCCGTCGGTGAGGGCGTCCAGCGCCTCGGCGAGGTAGGCGGTCTCCAGGTCGCGGACCTCGCCCAGGCGCCGGCGCGAGGTCGCCGTCGGGTACAGATGGGCGACGCGCTTGTCGGCGCTGTCCTGCCGGCGTTCCAGCAGGCCCTGTGCGGTGAGCTGGGAGACCAGGGCGCTGACGTTGTTGGGCTTCATCAGCAGGGCCTCGGCGGCCTCGCGGACGGTGGCGCCCTCCTGCTGCGCGACGAACTTCAGCAGCAGCAGCTGCCCCTCGGGGGGCTTGGGCAGGGGGTAGGTGGACGCGACACGGCGGTCCAGGGCCCGGTGCAGCGCGGGGAGGCAGGCCGCGAGCTCGCAGGCCACGCGGTCGGTGCCCCGGGAAGGCGCGCTGGTGTCGGACATGCGGCCAGTATAAGTATCTGAAGATACCTATGTCAAAAGAGGTATTGCCGCCGGCCCGGGGCCCCGGCCGACCCGGAAGCGGCGCGGGGGCCGACCGCCTGCGCCGCGCGCCCCGCGGCACGCAATAAGCTCGGCGGATGGCGAAGTACTACGACGTGCACCCCGACAACCCCCAGCCCCGCACCATCGGCCAGGTCGCGGCGGCCATCCGGGGCGACGCGCTCATCGCGTACCCGACGGACTCCTGCTACGCGCTCGGCTGCCGGATCGGCAGCCGGGACGGTGTCGAGCGGATCCGGTCCATCCGCGAGCTGGACGACCGGCACCACTTCACCCTGGTCTGCCAGGACTTCGCGCAGCTCGGGCAGTTCGTGCGGGTGGACAACGACGTGTTCCGCGCGATCAAGGCGTCGACGCCCGGCAGCTACACCTTCATCCTCCCGGCGACGAAGGAGGTGCCGCGCATGCTCCAGCACCCGAAGAAGAAGACCGTGGGCGTGCGCATCCCGGACCATGTCGTCACACAGGCCCTGCTCGCCGAACTCGGCGAGCCACTGCTGTCGAGCACCCTGCTGCTGCCCGGCGAGGAGGAGCCGCTGACCCAGGGCTGGGAGATCAAGGACCGGCTCGACCACGCCGTGGACGGGGTGCTCGACTCCGGGGACTGCGGCACCGAGCCGACGACGGTCATCGACTTCTCCGGCGGCGAGGCGGAGATCGTGCGCCACGGGGCGGGTGACACCTCGCGGTTCGAGTAGCGGGACGCCCTGCCCGCCGGTAAAGGGACACCCCGCCCGCCGGTAAAGGGACACCCCGCCCGCCGGTAAGGAGACACCCTGCCCGCCGGTAGAGGGAAGCCCTGCCCGTCCGCAAAGGGACGCCCTGCCCGCCGGGGGTCCTCGCGGCCGGTTGGATGGTACGTGCAACGATGGTCGCGGCCCGGCCCCGCCGGGCCGATCGACTGCTCGCCGTGAACCGCGCAGAGAGGCACCCCCTTGACCTCCGTACAGGGAACCGCTGTGGACGTCCCCACCGAGGACGGCGTCGCCGACGCCTATCTCGCCCACCCCGGTGACGGGGCGCCCCGTCCGGGCGTGCTGCTGTTCCAGGACGCGTTCGGGCTGCGTCCGCATCTGCGGGCGATGGCGGACCGGCTGGCGGGGGCCGGGTACACCGTGCTGGTGCCGAACCTGTTCTACCGCCACGGGCGCGCCCCCGTCGTGGAGCTGCCCGAGTTCATCGACCCCTCCGCGCGCCCGGAGATCTTCGAGCGGCTGCGGCCGGTCATGCAGTCCCTGACCAACGACCTGGCCATGCGGGACGCCGGCGCGTACCTGCGCTGGCTCGCGGAGAACCCGCTGGTCGCGGACGGCCCGGTGGCGCTGACCGGGTACTGCATGGGGGCCCGTCTCGCCCTGCTGACGGCCGGCACCCACCCGGACCGGGTCGCCGCGGCGGCCGGCTTCCACGGCGGCCGGCTGGCGACGGACACGCCGGACAGCCCGCACCTGGTGGCCGGCCGCGTCACCGCCGAGCTGTACTTCGGCCACGCCGACGACGACCCGTCCCTGCCGCCCGAGCAGATGGAGCGCCTGGACGACGCGCTGACCGAGGCCGGGGTCCGCCACCACTGCGAGGTCTACCCCGGCGCGCACCACGGCTTCACCCAGGCCGACACCGCCGCGTACCACGAGGAGGGGGCGGAGCGGCACTGGGCGGCTCTCCTGGATCTGCTCAAGCGCACGTTCTGACGCCGCGTCGAGGCGCCCGGGCACCTTCCCCGGGCGCCTCCCCCCGCCCCACATCATTGACATGCTCACATCCGCGTGCGACTTTGAGAGCGCTCTCACTCAGGTATGGACCAACCCCCCACAGGTCTACCCGCACGGAGGTGGAGCGTGCTGCGCACCCTCAGGTCCCGGCTGACGGCAGCGGCGGGAGCCGCCGCCCTCGTCTGCACCCTGCTCACCCTGGGTCCACCGGCCCGGGCCGCCGTCCCCGACACCATCCCCCTCACGATCACCAACAACTCCGGCCGCGGCGAACCGCTGTACGTCTACGACCTCGGCACCCTCCTGTCGACCGGTCAGCAGGGCTGGGCGGACGCGAACGGCACGTTCCACGCCTGGCCCGCGGGCGGCAGCCCGCCCACCCCGGCTCCGGACGCCTCGATCGCGGGCCCGGCGGCCGGCCGGTCGGCGACGATCCGGATCCCCCGGTTCTCCGGGCGGATCTACTTCTCGTACGGCCAGAAGCTGGCCTTCCGGCTGACCACCGGCGGGCTGGTGCAGCCGGCCGTGCAGAACCCGAGCGACCCGAACCGGAACATTCTGTTCAACTGGTCGGAGTACACACTCAACGACTCCGGGCTGTGGCTGAACAGCACACAGGTCGACATGTTCTCCGCTCCGTACGCGGTCGGGGTGCAACGCGCGGACGGAAGCACGGTCAGCACCGGGCACCTCCGGGCGGGCGGCTACAACGGGGTCCTCACCGCCCTGCGCGGTCAGCCCGGGGGCTGGGCGAACCTGATCCAGACCCGGTCCGACGGCACCGTCCTGCGGGCGCTCTCCCCGCTGTACGGGGTGGAGACCGGGGCCCTTCCGGCGAACGTCATGGACGACTACGTCGACCGCGTCTGGCAGAAGTACACGACGACGACCCTGACCGTGACGCCGTTCGCCGACCGGCCCGGCACCACGTACCACGGCCGGGTCTCGGGCGGCGTCCTGAACTTCACCGACGCCTCCGGAGCCGTCGTGACGAGCTTCCAGAAGCCGGACGCGTCCAGCGTCTTCGGGTGCCACAAGCTGCTGGACGCCCCCAACGACGCCGTGCGCGGGCCGATCTCCCGCACCCTGTGCGCCGGCTTCAACCGCTCCACGCTCCTGACCAACCCCAACCAGCCGGACACCTCGCCGGCGGCCTTCTACCAGGACGCGGTGACCAACCACTACGCCCGCGCCGTCCACGCGCAGATGGCGGACGGCAAGGCGTACGCCTTCGCGTTCGACGACGTCGGACAGCAGGAGTCGCTGGTCCACGACGGCTCCCCGGTCCAGGCGTATCTGACGCTGGACCCGCTGAGCTGAACGCGACGACGTCCCGCACCCGGAGCTAGCCCGTGTGCGGGACGTCGGTCAGGGGGTGCGGATCAGCCGGTCGTGACGGCGGTGTCGTCGACCACGAAGCTGGTCTGGAGCGAGGAGTCCTCCACGCCGGTGAACTTCAGGGTCACCGTGGTGCCCGCGAACGACGCGAGGCTCAGGGACTTCTGCACGTAACCGGAGGCCGCGTTGAGGTTGGAGTACGTCGCCAGGGTCGTCGACCCGGCGGTGACCGTCAGCTTGTCGTACTGGGTGCTGGTGGTGGTCTCGGCCGTGTCGATGTGCAGCCAGAAGGTGAACGTGGTGCTGGTGCAGCCGCTCGGGATCGTCACCGACTGCGACAGCGTGTCGGTGTGGGTCGAGCCGTAGCCGTCGAGCCAGGCCTTGTAGGAGCCGGTGCGGGCCGCCTGGCTGCTGGAGTTGGTGATGACACCGCTCGTCGCCGTCCAGGTGGTGCTGCCCGACTCGAAGCCCTGGTTGCCCAGGAGCTGCGTCGAGGTGCAGGAGCCCCCGCCCCCGGAGGAGCTGACCGTCCAGGTGAAGGACGCGGTGCCGGTGGCGCCGGTGGAGTCGGTCACCGTCACGGTGGTGCTGGAGGAGCCGGCCGTGGTCGGCGTACCGGAGATCAGCCCGGTGGAGCCGCTGATCGACAGGCCGGCGGGCAGGCCGCTCGCCGCGTAGGTCAGGGAACCGCCGTTGGTGCTGCTCGCCGCGATCTGGAGGCTCACGGCGGTGCCGACGGTGGCGGACTGGCTGCCCGGGTTGGTGACCGTGACGCCCGTCGACGGGACCGTGATGTGGCTGCCGACGTTGATGCCCGCGAAGGCGTTGCCGACCCCGGCGTACTGGGTGGAGCCGGAGCCGTAGAGCGCCGTGGCCGCGTTCAGGGCGGCGGTGCGGGCGCCCGCGTAGTTGGTGCTGGACGTCATGTACGTCGTCAGCGCCTTGTACCAGATCTGCAGGGCCGCGGCCCGGCCGATGCCGGCGACGGCGACGCCGTCGGAGGTCGGGCTGTTGTAGGTGACGCCGTTGACGGTCTTGCTGCCGCTGCCCTCGGAGAGCAGGTAGAACATGTGGTTCGCCGGGCCCGAGGAGTAGTGGACGTCGAGGCTGCCGATGCCGGAGTACCAGCTGTCGGCGGAGGAGCCGTCCTTGTCGGGCTCGTCCATGTAGCGCAGCGGGGTGCCGTCGCCGTTGATGTCGATCTTCTCGCCGATGAGGTAGTCGCCGACGTCGGTGGAGTTGGCCGCGTAGAACTCCACGCCCGTGCCGAAGATGTCGGAGGTCGCCTCGTTCAGCCCGCCGGACTCACCGGTGTAGTTGAGGTTCGCGGTGTTGGAGGTGACGCCGTGGGTCATCTCGTGGCCGGCGACGTCCAGCGAGGTCAGCGCGTGCGTGCCGCCGGAGCCGTCGCCGTAGGTCATGCAGAAGCAGTCGTCGTCCCAGAAGGCGTTGACGTACGCCGAGCTGTAGTGGACGCGCGAGTAGGCGGCGACGCCGTCGTTCTTGATGCCGCTGCGCCCGAAGGTGTTCTTGTAGAAGTCCCACGTCACCTGGGCGCCGAAGTGGGCGTCGACCCCGGCGGTCTGGGTGTTGGAGCCGGAGCCGGTGCCCCAGACGTCGTCGGAGTCCGTCATCAGGGTGCCGGTGCCCGACGTGCCGTTGTTGAGGCTGTACGTCTTGTGGCCGCCGCGCGTGGTGTCGTACAGCTGGTACGTCGAGCCGGACAGCGTGGTGCCGATGGTCACCGTGCCGCTGTACTGGCTGTTGCCGGTGCCGGTCTTGATGTCCTCGAAGCGGTGCAGCTCCGCGCCGGTGGTGGCGTCGGTGACGACGTGCAGCCGGCTCGGCGTGCCGTCGTCCTGGAGCCCGCTCACCACGGTCTCCCAGGCGAGCTTCGGGGTGCCCTCGCCCGCCCAGATCACCTTGCGGGCGCTGTCGGCGGCGGGGTCCTGGGCGTCGAGCGCCTCGGCGGCCTTCAGGGCCTTGGTCTCGGCGGCCGCCTTGCTGTACGTGGGCGTGGTGGACTTGACCGAGACGGTACGGCGGTCGTTGTTGAAGGTCGTACTCACCGTGCCGGCGGCCGCCGTGGCCGGGGGCGTGTGCACGACGAGGTCGCCACCGAGGACGGGCAGGCCCGCGTAGGTGCGCTCGTAGCGGGTGTGCACGGTCCCGTCGTTGTCCTTGACGACGTCCTTGACGACCAGCTTCTCCTGGGCGCCGAGGCCCAGGGTGTCGGCCGTCCGCCCGGTGCTCGCCTCGGCGCTCCTGATCAGTGCCGTGCGCTGGGCGGGCGTGAGCTCGGCGGGCAGGCCGCCGGCGCGCAGGGGGCTGGGGTGGGGGGCGGCGGGCTGCGCCGCCGCGGGGGTCGACGGAACACCGAGAGCGAGGACGGCGAGCGTGGAGAGCAGGGCGGCTCCGGCCGCGGTCCGCTTACGGGGGTTGGGTCTCACTCGTACTCCTCCTGCGGCGGCCGCGGGTGGCGGCCGGTGACAGACCGGGCAGACGGGTGTGCTGTCCGGGACGAGCTGAGGTGTGCGGGACCTACAGCGTTGTGGGGGGGCGACGTGCCGCGTGCGAGCGGCAGTTGGGTGGAGGATGACAGTGTTGTCCGGGGCATGTCATCCACAGTCCGGCGCTTCGAGGGTTATCCCTCGGTGCGGGACAGCTCCGCCTCCCGGCGGGCTCAGGGGAAGGGGCTTGCTTTCACCGGTGGATCACACGTAGACCTTCCCCTACAACAGACGTCGCTCTGGGGGGAGTTGGCGATGGAAGGTACGCTTGACGGCTTCCGGTACGGGGCGGTGACCCCGGTGGCGGCCTATGTGATGGCTTGTCTGGGAGGTGCCCTGGGTCTGCGCTGCATCGTGCGCTCACTGATCCACGGGCATGCGTGGAGGCCGGGCTGGCTGGCGCTGGGGGCCGTGTCGATCGGCTGCGGGATCTGGACGATGCACTTCATCGCCATGATCGGGTTCCAGGTGGAGGAGACCCGGATCGGCTACCACGTCGGACTGACCGTGCTCAGTCTGGTCGTCGCGGTCGTGGTCGTGGGCATCGGGGTGTTCATCGTGGGGTACCGCGGCGCGGGCGGCACGGTCCTGTGCCTCGCGGGCTCGGTCACCGGGGTCGGGGTCGCCGCCATGCACTACCTCGGCATGGCGGCGATGCAGCTCAACGGCAGCATCGGCTACGACCCGGCCACGGTCGCCCTCTCCGTGCTGATCGCGATCGTCGCCGCGACGGCGGCCCTGTGGGCGGCCGTCACGATCCGCGGTTTCGTGATGAGTCTCGGGGCGAGCCTCGTGATGGGCGTCGCCGTGTCCGGGATGCACTACACCGCCATGGCCGCCGTCAGCGTCCATGTGCACGGCACGACGTCGTCCTGGGCCGGCGACACCCCGTCCTCCCTGCTGCTGCCGATGCTCATCGGGCCGATCGTCTTCCTGGTGCTGGCCGGGGTGGTGGTGATGTTCGACCCGCTCCTCGTGCTCGGGGACGGCGAGTGGAACCGGCCCACCGGGACCGGACGGGCCGCCCCGGCCGACCAGCCGTCACGCCGCAAGGCCACCGGGCGCTCGTGGAGCCGGGGCTGAGCCGACGCGCGGCGCTCACGCAGGCGCGTCGGCAACCACCGTCCCGGACAAGGCGGTTCACCACCCCCCGGCCGGCACTCCCTCCTTGATCGATTGCTACGGTGCACCGATGGCCACATCCTCACGCGAGACCGCCGAAGGCGCCGGCTGGGGCGGCGCCGACCGGGGCGCGTACCAGCAGCTCATGCCCGGCGGGGTCCAGAAGATCTCGTGGCTGGACCCCAGGATGCTGTGGGCGGCGCGCAACGGTGTGCTGGCGTCCTGGTTCGGCGATCCCACGGGCCGCACGCGCGCCCGGTGGGTGGCGCAGCGGGAGGCCGCCGGGGCGCCGGCCGACAAGGTGATCCGGCGCACGGACCCGGAGAGCTTCTCCTTCATGGTCATCGGTGACACGGGAGAGGGTGACGACCCCCAGTACGCCGTCGTCCCCGGCTTCCTGAAAGCCGGTCAGGACACGCGGTTCGCCGTCCTGGCCAGTGACGTGATCTATCCCGTCGGCAGCGCGGACGACTACGACGGCAAGTTCTTCCGGCCGTACCGGGACTACCGGGCGCCGATCTACGCGATACCCGGCAACCACGACTGGTACGAGGACCTCGGCGGGTTCATGCGCGTCTTCTGCGACGACGCCCCGCCCCTGGCGCCCGAGCCCGCACCGCGCCCGCTCACCCGCGCCTGGCTGCGCTCGCTGCTGTGGCACCGGCCCCGCCCGGACGACGGCCGCCGCCTGGACGAGGCCCGCGCGCTGCGCTCCGCGGAGTGCCAGCGGGCGGTGCAGCCGGGACCGTACTGGGCGATCGACTCCGGGCCGGTGCGGATCATCGGCATCGACACGGGCCTGCTGGGCACCCTGGACGCCGAACAGGGCGCGTGGCTGCGCGAGGTGTCGCGGGGACCGCGGCCGAAGATCCTCGTCACCGGCTCGCCCCTGTACGTGGACGGCGAGCACCACCCGTGCCCCATCGAGGGCGGCGGCACGGTCGACGAGATCGTGCGCGACCCGGAGCACCACTACGTCGCGGCGATCGGCGGCGACATCCACAACTACCAGCGCTACCCGGTGCGGCTGGAGGACGGCCGCACCCTGCAGTACGTCGTCGCGGGCGGTGGCGGCGCGTTCATGCACGCCACCCACACCATTCCCCGCGTCGACGTCGCCGGGGTGACCGAGGCGGACTTCCGCTGCTACCCGCTGCGCGGCGACTCCCTCGCCTTCTACAGCCGCCTGTACGGCCGCCGGCTGCGGCTGCGCCGCTTCTTCACCCTCACCGAGGCCGAGGCCACGGCCGTGGTCGCCGAGCGGCTGGGCATCCCGCCGACCCGGACGCCGGGCGGGGAGGTCCGGCTCACCCGGCGGATCCGGCTGGTCGCCGGCCTGCTCGGGGCGGGCCGCCGCCCCGACCGCACCGCACGCGTCCGCCTGCCCGTGCGCAAGATCTACACGCAGTTGTTCTCGCCGAGCTCGGCGACGTACAGCCCGCCCTTCTTCAAGTGCTTCCTGCGGCTGGACGTGACGCCCGGGACCCTGCGGCTGCGCTGCTACGCGGCCACCGGCAACCGCGCGCAGGAACTGGACCCGCCGGTCGAGGACGAGTTCACCGTCCCCCTGGCCTGAACCCCGTTGCGAGAAGGAGACCATGACGGCCGTCCCCCGCCCGCTGCGCAAGCTGGGCTTCCTCACCATCGGCCTGTTCGACGGAGCCGATCCGCGACGCGGGCACGAGAACACGCTGGAGATCATCGAGCTGGGCGAGCGCCTCGGCTTCGACAGCGCCTGGGTGCGCCACCGCCACCTCCAGTACGGCATCTCCTCCCCCGTCGCCGTCCTCGCCGCGGCCTCGCAGCGCACCAGCCGTATCGAGCTGGGCACCGCGGTGATCCCGCTGGGCTGGGAGAACCCGCTGCGGCTGGCGGAGGACCTGGCGACCGTGGACGTCCTGTCCGGGGGCCGGCTCAACCCCGGGGTGAGCGTCGGCCCGCCGATGCACTACGACCGGGTCCGGCAGGCCCTGTACCCGGACACGGGCGATGCGGAGGACTTCGGGTACGAGCGGGTGCGGCGCCTGCTGGACCTCGTGCGCGGCGAGCCCGCCACCGGCTTCAGCGGCACCGAAGGGTTCGAGGTGTTCTCGGACCGGGTCCAGCCGCACTCCCCCGGCCTGGGCCGTCGCCTGTGGTACGGCGGAGGCAGCCTGAGCTCGGCCCGGTGGGCCGGGGAACACGGCATGAACTTCCTCACCAGCAGTGTGGTCAAGGCCGAGGGGCCGGACGACACGCGGGACTTCGCCGAGATCCAGCTGTCCCACGTCCGCGCCTTCCGCGCCGCCCATCCCGACGGCGAGGCCGCCCGGGTCTCCCAGGGGCTCGTCGTCATCCCCACCGACTCGGCCTCGCCCCGACAGCGCGACCGGTACCGGGAGTTCGCCGCCCGGCGTCTGCCGCGCACCACGGCCCCGCAGGGTCCGGCGCGCCTGCTGTTCGCGCCGGACCTGGTCGGCACGTCCGAGGAGATCGCCGAACGGCTCCACGCGCACGCCGCGTTCCGCGAGATCGACGAGGTGGCGTTCGCGCTGCCGTTCACCTTCGCCCACGAGGACTACGTCCAGATCCTCACCGACATGGCGACGAAGCTGGGCCCGGCGCTGGGCCGGCGCCCCGGCGTCACCGGCTGAGGCAGCCGATTGCGCCGGGCCGCCCACTCACCAGCGGCCCGGCGCGGTCCCGGTCACCGGCTCCGACGGCCTGCCGTCCACGCCGACCGGCACGTCACCGGCGAGCATCACCCGGTGCATGGTGCGGGGGAAGCCGAGGTGGGCGTTGTCGCCGGGGGCGAGATGGATGGTGGCCCGGTTGTCCCAGAAGGCGACGCTGCCCGGCTCCCAGCGGAAGCGGACGGTGTACTCGGGCCGGGTGGCCTGGTCGAGGAGCATCTCCAGGACCGCCGTGCTCTCCGCGCGGGAGAGGCCGGTGATCTGCTCGACGTAGTAGCCGTTGACGTACAGCACGCGTTCCCCGGTCTCCGGGTGGACGCGCACCAAGGGGTGCACGGACGCCACCTGG
The DNA here is from genome assembly GCF_042731035.1 of Streptomyces sp. NPDC059895. Taxonomy (NCBI): domain Bacteria; kingdom Bacillati; phylum Actinomycetota; class Actinomycetes; order Kitasatosporales; family Streptomycetaceae; genus Streptomyces; species Streptomyces sp. NPDC059895. The sequence goes on along the minus strand of NZ_JBHWKO010000049.1, from coordinate 34,091 downwards.
TGGTCCAGCAGATGGCGCAGGTACGCGTCGTCGCCCGGGCGGGGCTGGTAGCCGACGCCGAGCCGGTGCTCGGCACGCAGTCCGTCGACGAACCCCCGTACGGGCGCGGAGAGTCCGGCGTAGGCGGCGGCCAGGTTGGACCAGGTGGTGTCGCCGCCGTAGGGCGGTACCGTCTCGGCGCGCAGGATCGTCGCGGCCGGCGGGTCGATGCGGGCGCCGTGGTCGCAGTGCCAGCCGCGCAGCAGGGTGTGACGGCGGCGCCGCAGCCACTCGTCGTGCTCCATGCCGAACCGGCCGCCGAGCTCCAGCCGGTCGGCGGTGGTCTCGATCTCCGGAACGTCGGGCGGGGAGGCGCCGCCCCGCTTGCGCAGCACGACCGGCTCGCCGAACCGCCGGGCGAACGCCACGTGCCCGGCGTGGTCCAGGCGCTGCCCGCGGAAGAACACCACCTTCCAGCGCAGCACCGCCGCCCGGACCGCGGCCACCTGGGCGTCGTCGAGTCCCTCGGCCAGGTCGACGCCCGTGATCTCGGCGCCGATGTGCCCGGCGACCGGCCGCACCTCCAGTCCGGCCGCCCGCACGGCCTCGTCCGTCGTCCGGCTGTCCGTCGTCATGCGTGCTCCGATCGTCGTCGGGTGCGGCCCGGTGCCGCCCGCAGGCTTCCTCCCCCACCCCTGCGGTTGATCAATCCTCGCCCCCTGACCGAAGCTGGGAGCGACGGTACGGTCGAGGAAAGGCGCGACGGTGAGCAACATCCCGGTGCACACGCTCAACGACGGAACGAAGCTGCCCGCTCTCGGGCTCGGCACCTGGCCGATGGACGACGCGCAGGCGGAGGAGGCGGTGGCCGCGGCGCTCCGGCAGGGCTACCGGCTGATCGACTCGGCGGTGAACTACCGCAACGAGACGGGCGTCGGCCGCGGCATCGCCCGGGCCGGCGTGCCCCGCGAGGAGATCGTCGTCACCACGAAGCTCCCGGGCCGCCACCACGGGTACGAGGAGACCCTCGCCTCCTTCGAGGAGTCCCGCCGCCGGCTCGGCGTCGACCACGTGGACCTGTACCTGATCCACTGGCCGCTCCCCCGCGTGGGCCGGTACGTCGACTCCTGGCGGGCCATGATCAAACTCCGTGAGGAGGGCCTGGTCCGCTCGATCGGCGTCTCCAACTTCACCGCCGGGCACATCGAGCGGCTGGAGAAGGAGACGGGCGTCCTGCCGTCCGTCAACCAGATCGAGCTGCACCCCCTCCTGCCGCAGGACGAGCTGCGCGCCGTCCACGAGGCCAAGGGCATCGTCACGGAGAGCTGGAGCCCCCTGGGCCGCGGCTCGGACATCCTGGCGGACCCGGCCGTCGTCTCCGTCGCCGAGGCGCACGGGGTGACGCCGGCCCAGGCCGTGCTGCGCTGGCACGTCCAGCTCGGCGCGGTGCCCATCCCGAAGTCGTCCGACCCCGGGCGGCAGGCCGCCAACCTCGACGTGTTCGGCTTCGAGCTGGACGCGGCGCAGACGGCGGCGATCGCGGACCGCGCCCACCGGCGGCTGGGCGGCGACCCGGAGGCGCACGAGGAGTTCTGACCGGACGGGCCCCGGCGGCCGGACCACCGCCGGCCGCCGGGGCCCATCGACCGGTGGGGAGCGTCGGGGCGCACCCGGCAGTGGGGAGCGTCGGGGCGCACCCGGCGGCGGCGTGGCGCGCCGGGGGTCAGGGACGGTGGGCGCGCAGTGCCTCGAGGGCACGGTCGGCGTGGGTGTTCATGCGCAGCTCGCTGCGGACCACCTCCAGGACGGTGCGGTCCTGCCCGATGACGAAGGTGACCCGCTTGGTGGGTGCCAGGGAGAAGCCGCGCTTCACACCGAACCGCTCCCGCACCGCGCCGTCGGGGTCGGACAGCAACGGCATGCCGAGGGTGTGGCGTCCGGCGAACTCCTGCTGCCGGTCGACGGAGTCACCGCTGATGCCGACGGGCCGCGCGCCGACGGCGGCGAACTCCGCGGCCAGGTCGCGGAAGTGGCAGGCCTCCGCGGTGCAGCCGGCGGTCAGGGCGGCGGGATAGAAGAAGAGCACCACCGGCCCCTCGGCGAGCAGTTCCGTGAGGCTGCGCACCGTACCGGTCTCGTCCGGCAGCGCGAAGTCCTCGACCAGGTCACCGGTCCGCGGTGTGCCGCTCATCGGCGTCCCTCCCCGGTCCCGGCGCGCCCGGCGACGCTGCGGGCCCACAGCACGAGCGGCACCTGCAAGGGAAGCCGGCCGATCGCCGCGGCCTTCAGCGGGGCGGTCCGGTGGCGCCAGTCGAGCGCCAGCTTGACGTTGGCGGGGAAGACGCCGACGAAGAACGCCGCCGTGGCCAGGGCCGCCGCCCGGCGGGTCCGGGGCATCGCCAGGCCCGCCGCGAGCGCCAGTTCGGCGACCGCGCTGGCGTACGTCCAGGCCCTGGGCGAGCCGGGCAGCGCGCGGGGGATCGTCGCGTCGAACGGGCGTGGCGCCGTGACATGGGCGATGCCCGCGCCGGCCAGCAGGCCCGCGAGCAACAGGGGTGAGCGTTCGGACCGGGGCACGGTTCCTCCTCTGACGGCCTGCTCTGAACGGCCTGCTCCGACGGCCTGGCGGGCGATCCTACTGGACAGTAAGGAGGGGGCCCGGGCGGGGTCCCCAAGTCGCCGCAACCGTACGGCGGGAGGGGCGGGGACGGGAGGGGCGGGGACGAGAGGAGCGGGGAGGGGAGGAGCGGGGGCCGGCCCGGCGGGTCCGTGCCTCGGACCTCCGCCGGCCGCCGTCCCGGCCGTCAGGCGCCGCCCGCGGGCGGCGGCACCGGTCGCTCGGTCTCCTCGTCGACTGCGTGGGAGAGCAGGTCGTCGACCATGCGGTGGAAGAGGGCGGCCAGCTGCCCCAGGTCCTCGGGGGTCCACCCGGACAGCGCCGCCTGCATGCCGCGGGCGCCCGCGTCGCGGACCCGTTCCACGGCCGCGCGGCCCTCGGCGGTGAGCTGGATCCGCTGCGCCCTGCCGTCGTCGGGGTCCGGCACCCGGATGACATGGCCGGACTTCTCGAGGTGCTGCACGGTCCGCGTCACGTGCGAGGCCTCCACGCCCAGCCGCTGGGCCAGCTCCCCCGGCCGCAGCGGCTCGGTGTCGGCGATCTGGCGGAGCAGGGCCACGGCGGCGCGGTCCAGGGGGACACCGGCCAGCGCCATCAGCCGGTCGTGCCGACGGGCGCGGGTGCTCAGATAGGTGATGCGCGTGAGCGCCCGCTCGATCTCGGTCACGTCCGCCGAGGCGGGGGCGGAGGACAGCGGTTCGGTCGACATGCGGCCCACCGTACCATCTTGTTGCGTAACTCAAGTAAGTTGTCGTGTGCGTGGCAGAGGCGCTTGGCGCGTGCCGGGTGCGGCGCGCGTGCCGGACGCGGCGTGGGCGGCATGCGCGGCGGTCACGCCGGACGCGGCGTGGGCGGCACGCGCGGCATGCGCGCGGAGGCGGCGGACGCGGCAAGCGCGGCACGCGCGCGGAGGCGGCGGACGCGGCAAGCGCGGCACGCGCGCGGAGGCGGCGGACGCGGCACGCGCGCGGAGGCGGCGGTCACGCCGGACTCGGCACGCGCGGCACGCGCACCGGGCGCGGCAGCCGGGCACGCACCGGACGCGGCAGCCGGGCGCGGCACTCCGGCGCGCACCGGACGCGGCAGGCGGGCGCGCCCCCGCCCCGGCTCACAGACGCCCCGCCCCCCTTTCCCCGCGCAGCAGCCACGCCAGGTACGCGCCGCCCGCCACGCCCGTCACCACGCCGACCGGCAGCAGGGACGAGCCGGTGAGGCGCTGGGTGGCGAGGTCGGCGGCGGAGACCAGGAGGGCGCCCGTCCAGGCGGCGGGCAGGAGGTTCGGGCCGGCGGCGCGGGTGAGGCGGCGGGCCAGTTGCGGGGCGGCCATCGCGACGAAGGGGATCGGGCCGGCCGCGGCGACCGCCATCGCGGTGAGTCCGGTGCCGACGCCGAGCAGGGCCAGGCGGCTGCGCTCGGGCGGGACGCCGAGGGCGGCGGCGGTGTCGTCGCCCATCTCCAGCAGGGTCAGCCGGCGGGCGTACACCAGGACGGCGGGGAGCAGCGCGGCCAGGCCCAGCGCGGCGATGCGGACGTCCGTCCAGTCGCGGGCGTTGAGCGAGCCGATGGTCCAGCTCGCGGCCTGGGCCGCCTTGCCGATGTCGGCGCGCACGTAGAGGAAGCTGGTCGCCGAGCCGAGCACCGCGGAGGCCCCGATGCCGACGAGGACGAGCCGGTAGCCGTGCACGCCCCGCTTCCAGGCGAGGACGTAGACGGCCGCGGCCGTGGCGAGGCCGCCGCAGACCGCGCCGAGCGCCGTCTGCGGGGCGCCGGCGTCGAACAGGATGATCGCGACGAGCGCGCCCGCCGAGGCTCCGTTGCCGAAGCCGGTGATGTCCGGGCTGCCGAGCGGATTGCGCGTCAGCGACTGGAACACCGCGCCGGCCAGGCCCATCCCGAAGCCGACCAGCACGGCGACGAGGGCCCGCGGCAGGCGCAGGTCCATGACGATGAACTCGGCGCCGGGCGGTCCCGACCCGGCGAGGGTGCGCACCACCTCGACGGGCGTCAGCGCGTAACCGCCGGTGCCGAGGGAGAGGATCAGGGCGCAGCCGGTGAGCGCCGCGATCACGGCGCAGGTGAGCAGGGTGCGCGGGACGCAGCGCAGGGACCAGGTGCCGGTGCGCAGGACGGTGGCGGTGCGGGGCGCCTGGAGCAGGCTCACAGCTGGGCCACCTTCCGCCGCCGGACCAGGTGGATGAAGAGCAGGCCGCCGAGGAAGGCGGTGACGGTGCCGACCTCGATCTCCGAGGGGGGCACGACGATCCGTCCGACCACGTCGGAGACGAGGAGGAGGACGGGGGCGTACAGGGCGCAGTAGGGCAGCAGCCAGCGCGGGTCGGAGCCGCAGAAGGAGCGGGCCGCGTGCGGGATCATCAGGCCGATGAAGGCGATCGGCCCGCAGACGGCGGTCGCGCCGCCGCACAGCAGGGTGATGGCGAGGACGGACAGCACGCGGGTGCGCCGCACGCGCGTGCCGAGGGCGCGCGCGTGGTCGTCGCCGAGCGCGAGCGCGCCGAGCGGGCGGGCCAGGGCGAGGGCGAGGGCGGCGCCGGCCAGGAGCAGCGGGAGCACGGTGAGCAGCAGGTCGGCGTCGCGTTTGGCGAGGGTGCCGACGGACCAGTACCGCATCTCGTCCAGCGCGTTCAGGTCCCACTGCTGAAGGCCGTTGACGTAGCCGAACAGGGCCGCGTTGACGGCGGTTCCGGCGAGGGCGAGGCGGACGGGGGTGGCGTGCCGGCCGCCGCCCAGGGCCTGGACGGCGGTGGCGGCGAGGGCGGCTCCGGCGAGCGCGAACCACAGGTAGCCGGTGAACGTGGTGATGCCGAGGACGCTGATCGCGGTGACGACGGCCGCGGCGGCGCCCGCGTTGACGCCGAGCAGGCCGGGGTCGGCCAGGGGGTTGCGGGTCAGGGTCTGCATGAGGCCGCCGCCGAGGCCGAGGGCTGCGCCGACGGCGATGCCGATGAGGGTGCGCGGCAGCCTCAACTCCCGCACGATCGCGTCGTTCTCGGTGCCGGTGGGGGTGAACAGCGCGCTCCACACCTGGTCCGGGGCGATCTGTTTGGTGCCTACACCTAGCGAAAGCAGTGTTGTCGCGCTGAGCAACACCAGGCCGAGCAGCAGGCCCCACGCCCGCAAGGAAGCCCGTGACCTGCGGCTTTCCTCGCCGTGGGGCGTGTCGGACGGAGTCGGCGGATCCGGCGGGGCCGGCCGTTTTCCCCCGGTGCGGGGGCGCACATCAGCGAACATGTGCTTAGCTTAGGCTAACCTAAGCAGGGCGGTTGACGATCTCGTTGACACTTTATGCCCGCATGCCCAACTGCCGTCGGCGCGCCGCCCATCGACGCGAACCGACGGCCCCGGAGGGGGAGAGATGTCCGCCTTGGAGACCCGCCCCGTGCGGCGGGACACCTCCGACGCCGTGCGCCCGGAGCGCGTCACCGGTCCGCGGATCGCACGGCTGCTGGAGGACCTGGACCGCCCGGAGTCCGCCGACGGCGCGCGGCGCGCCGCCGTGACGGCGGCGTTCTGGGAGGAGGCCGACCGTCAAGGCACCCCGCTCGTCGAGGAGTTCGACGGCCGGCCCGGGTACCGGGCGGTCACCTTCCTGTGGCGCGGCCATCGGGCCACCCGACAGGTGCTGTTGCACGCCAACCGGATCGTCGACCGCGACCACCTGGCCGACTCCCTCCTGGAACACGTCCCCGGCACCGACGTCTGGCACCTGGGGCTGCTGCTGCGCGCCGACCACCGCGGCTCCTACCGCATGGCCGCCGACGTCTCGGCCAAGGAACCGCCCACGGACCCGGCCGGGCTCCAGCAGCGGCTGCGGTCGCTGTCCGTGCACGCCGCCGCCGACCCGCGCAACCGGCGCCGGTCGCCGACCCGTTGGGGCGGGGCTGACGCCTCCGTCTTCGCCCTGCCCGACGCACCGCCGCAGCCGTGGGCCGACCGGCCCGCCGGCACCCCGGCGGGGCGCGTGGAGCGGCACCGGGTGAGCGCCCCGGCGCTCGGCGGCGACCGTGACGTCTGGGTCTACCTGCCCCCGGGGCACCGCTCCACCGACCACGAACCACTGCCGGTGGTGGTGCTGTGCGACGGCGACATGTGGTTCGGGCGGCTCGCCCTGGGCCGCACGCTCGACGCGCTCGTCACCGACGGTGCGCTGCCCCCGCTCGCCGTCCTGGCGCCCGACGCCGTGGACCGCGACACCCGCTGGCGTGAACTCGGCGGCCGGGAGCCGTTCGTGAACTTCCTCGCGGACGAACTGCTGCCCTGGGCCGCCGGCCGCTGGCCGCTGACCACGGACCCGGCGCGCACGGTCGTCGCCGGCCAGAGCCTGGGCGCGGTCACCGCGCTGCACGCCGCCCACCGGCGGCCGGAGCGCTTCGGCAACGTCCTCGCCCAGTCCGCCTCCCTGTGGTGGCGGCCGGGCCTGCCACCGCCCCGGGGCCCCAAGCCCGCCGTGTTCGGCGTGCCGTGGCTCGTCTCGCGGTACGCCGCGGCCGGCCCGCGGTCGGTCGCGGTCCACCTGGACGTCGGCCTCCACGAGGGCTCGATGGTCGAGCACAGCCGCGCCCTGCACGAGGTGCTGCGCCGCTCCGGCCACCGGGTCACCTACACGGAGTTCAACGGCGGCCACGACTACGCCTGCTGGCACCCGGGCCTGGCCGACGGCCTGACGCGCCTGCTGGGCCCCTGAGATCCTCCCCCGCCGTCCCGTCCCCTTCGTTGCCCGAGTTCCCGAACCATCGCAAGGAGCTTTCCCACATGTCCTCTGCACGCACCTCCCGCCGCGCGGTCCTGACGTCCGCCGCCGCCGTCGTGACGGGAGCCCTCCTCCTGTCCGCCTGCGGCGACGGCGGGAACGACGGAGGCACGTCCGGCGCGGAGGCGGGCACCCGCGCCATCACCGACGCGACCGGCCGCACGGTCGACGTCCCCACCGCGCCGACGAAGGTCGTCACGCTGAGCGAGCCCACCCTGGACGCGGCCCTCGCGCTGGGCGTCGAACCGGTCGGCGCGACCGCCGGCCGGGGCCAGAAGGGCGTCTCCACCTACCTCGCCGACAAGGCGTCCGAGGCGCAGGTGGTCGCGACCGTCGCCGAGGCCGACATGGAGAAGGTGGCGGCGCTCCAGCCCGACCTGATCCTGCTCGACGAGACGACGGCCGTGAAGAGCGAGGTGTCCAAGCTCCAGGCCATCGCGCCGACGGTGGTGACCGCGAAACTGAACGAGGACTGGAAGAAGGCGTTCACCGCGACCGCCGACGCGCTGAACAAGAAGGCGGACGCCGTAAAGCTCCTCGCGGACCTCGACACCGACGTCGCCGCCGCCAAGGCGAAGCTCGGCGCGAACGCGGGCGCCGTCGTCAGCGTCGTCCGCTGGCAGAACGGCGCGCCCTCCGTCGTCGGCAGGGGCGTCGGCCACGTCGGCTCCACCCTCACCGCGCTGGGTCTCACCCGGCCGAAGGACCAGCAGGGCACCGGCACCGGGCACAGCGAACCGGTCAGCCTGGAGAAGCTGTCGACCATCGACGGCGACTGGCTGTTCTTCGGCACGCTCGGGGACCTGGCGGACGGCGAGAAGGCCTACGCCGAGGCGCGGAAGGTCGCCAACTTCGGCAAGCTCGGGGCCGAGGAGAACGGGCACGTCGTCGTGGTGCAGGGCTCGGCGTGGAACAGCGCCGGCGGTCCGCTGGCCGCGCGGATCGTCCTGGACGACGTGACGAAGGCGCTGGCCTCGTGAGCGCGGGCCTGGAGGGCCGCCTCGCCCTGGTGACGGGGGCGGGCCGCGGGATCGGCGCGGCCGTGGTCGCCGCCCTCGTCGAGGAGGGCGCCCGGGTCCTGGCCACCGACCTGGACGCGGCCGGCGTCGAGGCGCTCGCCGCGGCGCACCCGGGCCGGGTCACCGCCCGCCCGCTGGACGTCACCGACGCCCGGGCCGTGGAGGACCTCGTCGACGGGGCCGAGCGCGAACTCGGCCCGCTGGACATCGCCGTCAACGTCGCCGGGATCCTGCGGAACGCGGATGTCGTGAACCTGACCGACGAGGACTGGGCGGCCACCTTCGCCGTCAACACCGACGGCGTCTTCCACGTCTCGCGCGCCGCCGCCCGGCGGATGGCGGCCCGCGGCGCGGGCAGCATCGTCACCGTCGCCTCGAACGCGGCCGGCATCCCGCGCGCGGGCCTGGCCGCCTACGCCGCCTCCAAGGCCGCCGCCGTCATGTTCACCAAGTGCCTGGGCCTGGAGGTGGCCGCACAGGGAGTGCGCTGCAACACCGTCTCCCCGGGCTCCACCCTCACCGACATGCAGCGCGCCCTGTGGACCGACGACGCGGAGGAATCGGTCCGGCGCGTCGTCGAGGGCGACCTGGCCGCCCACCGCACCGGCATCCCGCTGGGCCGGATCGCCGACCCCGCCGACATCGCCGACGCCGTGGTGTTCCTGGTCTCCGACCGCGCCCGGCACATCACCCTGCACGACCTGTACGTCGACGGCGGCGCCACCCTCCGGGCCTGACCCGCCCCACCGCCCTCGTGCACGTCCCCCACTGGAGACACCCATGCCTGCCCGACTGCGCGAACACCCCGCTCCCGCCCTCCTCTCCCCCGGCGCGGCCACCGCACTGCTGGAGGCCTACCGGCCCGGCACCGACCGGTTCCTCTCCTCGCCCCGGCACACCCTGCTGGGCCGGGGAACGGCCGCCGAGATACCCCACGGCACGGACCCGCTGACGCACCGTGTGCGCGACGTCCTCGACGGACTGCGCCGCACCGGCGCGCCGGCCCCCCTCGTCATGGGCTCCATCCCCTTCGCCCCCGACGCGCCGCCCGCGCTCGCCGTGCCCGACATGGTGCACTGGGCGCCGGCACTGCGCGAGGACCCGCTCGTCGCGCTGCCCGTGGCCGCCGACCCGCACCGGCCGGACTGGCGGGTGCGGGAGGTGCCCTCGCCCGAGCGGTACGGCCAGGCCGTCGCCGCGGCCGTCGCCCGGATGCGGGCCGGTGAGTTCGACAAGGTCGTCCTGGCCCGCACCCTGGAGCTGACCTCCGCGCGCGAGCCCGACCTGGCCACCATGCTGCGCCGGCTGGCCCAGCGGGACCCGTCCGGCTACTCCTTCGCCCTGCCCAGCGGCCCCGGCCGCACCCTCGTCGGCGCCAGCCCCGAACTGCTGGTCTCCCGGCGGGGCGGGGTGCTGACGGCCAACCCGCTCGCCGGGTCCGCCCCGCGCAGCGCCGACCTCGCCGAGGACGTGCGCCGGGCGGCCGCGCTGCTGGAGTCCGCGAAGGACCTGCACGAGCACGCCGTGGTCGCGACCGCCGTCCGCGAGGCGCTCGCGCCGTTCTGCACGCGTCTGGAGGTGCCGGAGCGGCCCACGCTGGTGCGGACCGCCGCGCTGTGGCACCTGTCGACGACCGTCACCGGAGAGCTGTCCGACCCTGCCGTGACCGCCCTGGACCTCGCGTGCGCCCTGCATCCGACGCCCGCGGTCTGCGGCACGCCCACCGAGACGGCCCGCGCCGTGATCGCCGAGTCAGAGCCCTTCGACCGGGGCCCCTACACGGGCATGGTCGGCTGGCAGGACGCGGACGGCGACGGCGAGTGGGTCGTGACCATCCGCTGCGCCGAGGCCGAGGGGCGCACACTGCGGCTGTTCGCGGGCGCCGGTGTGGTCGCCGAGTCGACCCCGGAGGCGGAGACGGCGGAGACCGCCGCCAAGTTCCGCACCTTCCTGCACGCCGTGGGGGCCGACCTGTGAGCGCCTCCGCCCTGACCCCCGGCCTCGACTCCCCCACCTGGCCCGCGGAGTTCGCCGAACGCTACCGCGCGGCCGGCCACTGGCGCGGCGAGACCTTCGGCGGCGTGCTGCGCGCCCGGGCCGCCGCCCATCCCGACCGGATCGCCCTGGTCGACCCGGCGCCGGAGCGCCGCACCTGGACGTACCGGGAGCTGGACGAGCGCGCCGACCGGCTGGCCGCCGGGTTCACGGCCCGCGGGATCGGCCCGGGCGACCGGGTCGTCGTCCAGCTGCCGAACACCGGCGAGTTCATCGAGGTGGTCTTCGCGCTGTTCCGCATCGGCGCCCTGCCCGTGTACGCGCTGCCCGCGCACCGGGACACCGAGGTCTCCTACTTCTGCTCCTTCACCGAGGCGGTCGCCTACGTCATCCCCGACGTCCACGCCGGCTTCGACTTCCGCGACCTGGCCACGCGGGTGCGCAAGGAGGCGCCGGGCCTGCGGCACGTGTTCGTGGCCGGCGACCCCGGCGGGCACACCCCGCTGTCCGAGGTGCCGTGCGACCCCGCCGTTCCGCTCGCCGGACCGGAGCCGCACGAGCTGGCGTTCCTCCAGCTGTCGGGCGGCACGACGGGCGTGCCCAAGCTCATCCCGCGCACCCACGACGACTACGCCTACTCGCTGCGCGGCTCGAACGAGATCTGCGGCGTCGACGCGGACACCCGCTTCCTCGTCACCCTCCCCGCCGCCCACAACTTCCCCATGAGCTCGCCGGGCTGGCTGGGCGTGCTGTACGCCGGCGGCACCGCCGTGATGTGCCCGCGGCCCGACCCGGCGACCGCGTTCCCGCTGATCGAGAGCGAGCGGATCACCATGACCGGGCTGGTGCCGCCGCTCGCCCTGGTGTGGACGGAGGCGGCGGGCGGCACCGGGCACGACCTGTCCAGCCTGGAACTGGCCCTGGTCGGCGGCGCCAAGTACAGCGCGGAGGCGGCCCGCCGTCTCGAACCCGCCCTCGGGTGCCGGCTGATGCAGGTGTTCGGGATGGCGGAGGGGCTGGTCAACTACACGCGGCTGGACGACGATCCGGAGACGGTGGTCACCACGCAGGGCCGGCCGATCTCCCCGGACGACGAGATCCGCATCGTCGACGACGCCGGGGCGGAGGTCCCCGACGGCGCGTTCGGGCATCTGCTCACCCGCGGCCCGTACACCATCCGCGGCTACTGGCGGGCCCCCGAGCACAACGCCCGCTCCTTCACCGAGGACGGCTTCTACCGCACAGGCGACATCGTGCGCCGCACCCCCACCGGCCACCTCGTGGTCGAGGGCCGGGCGAAGGACCAGATCAACCGGGGCGGCGAGAAGATCGCGCCGGAGGAGGTCGAGAACGTCATCCTCGCCCACCCGGCCGTGCACGACGTGTCCGTGGTCGCCGTGCCCGATCCCTACCTCGGCGAACGCTCCCTCGCCTACGTGATCCTCCGCCGGGGTGCCGACCCGCTGAAAGCGGCCGCGGTAAAGCGTTTCGTGCGCGAGCGCGGCATCGCCGCCTACAAGGTCCCCGACCTCGTCGAGTTCGTCGACGCCTTCCCGCAGACCGGCGTCGGCAAGGTCAGCAAGAAGCAGCTGCGGTCCAGCGCCGAGCAGCACTGAAAGGCCCCCTCCCCATGGCACTTCCCGCCGTCTCCCCCTACCCGCTCCCGACCGTCGACGAGTTGCCGGCCAACCGCGTCTCCTGGGGCGTGGACCCCGCCCGCGCGGTCCTGCTCGTGCACGACCTCCAGCACCACTTCCTGTCCGCCTACCCTTCCGGCGAGCAGCCCCTCAGCGACATGCTCGGCAACACCGCGCGGCTGCTGGAGCAGGCCCGCCGGCTGGGTGTGCCGGTGGTCTACTCGGCCCAGCGCGGCGGCCAGACCCCCGAGGAGCGCGGGCTCCAGCTCGACTTCTGGGGCCCGGGCGTGGCCGACGACCCCCAGGCGCTCGCCGTGCCCGCCGCGATGGCGCCGCAGCCGGGCGACACGCTGCTGACCAAGTGGAAGTACAGCGCCTTCGTGCGCACCGACCTCGAGGGGCGGATGCGCGGCTGGGGGCGCGACCAGCTGGTGATCGTCGGTGTGTACGCGCACATCGGGGTCATGATGACGGCCTGCGACGCGTGGTCGCGGGACATCCGGGCGTTCGTCGTGGCCGACGCCGTCGCGGACTTCTCCCGCGACGACCACGACATGGCGCTGCGCTGGGCCGCCGGCCGCTGCGCGGTCGTGACCACCGCCGACGCGGTCTTCGGGGAGGTCTGAGCGATGGCCCTCACCACCGAACTGATCCGCGCCGACGTCGCCGACGTGCTCGGCGAGGAGCCCGAGGACATCCCGGTCGACGAGAACCTCCTCGACTACGGCCTGGACTCGGTCCGCATCATGACCCTGCTGGAGCGCTGGCGGCGCGAGCACGCCGTCACCGCGGACTTCGCGGACCTCGCCGAGCGGCCCGCCGTCGAGGCCTGGACCGCGCTGCTGGGGGCCGTATGAGCGCCCCGGCCCCCACCGAGGCCGTGCTGCCGCTGACGGCGGCCCAGTCGGGCATGTGGTTCGCGCAGGCCCTGGATCCGCTCAGCCCGGCCCAGAACACCGCCGAGTGCCTGCACCTCGACGGGCCCCTGGACGCGCGCGCGTTCGCGGAGGCCCTGCGCAGGGTCGCCGAGGAGGCGGAGGCACTGCGGGTCCGCGTCGAGGACACGGCCGACGGTCCGCGCCAGCACCTCGTCCCGGACGTCGAACTGCCGCTCACCGTGCTCGACCTGCGCGACACCGGGAAGACGGACGACGCCGAGGGGACGGGCCACGCCGAGGGGACGGGCCACGCCGAGGGGACGGGCGACGCCGAGGAGCGGGCGCAGGCGTGGATGCGCGCCGACCTCGCCCGGCCGTTCGACCTGGCGGCGGGACCGCTGTTCCGGCACGCCCTGATCCGGGTGGGCGACGAGCGGTGGCTGTGGTACCAGCGCATCCACCACCTGGTGATGGACGGCTTCGGCTACTCGCTGCTGGTGCGCCGCACCGCCGAGGTGTACTCGGCGCTGGTCCGCGGCGAGGAGCCGCCCGCCCGTACCTTCGGCCGCCTCGCCGACCTGGTCGCGGACGACACCGCGTACCGGTCCTCGGAAGCCTTCGCCGCCGACCGCGACCACTGGACGCGGGCCTTCGCCGACCGCCCCGAGGCGCCCCGCCTCGCGGGCCGCGGCGCACTGCCGTCCCGCACGTTCCACCGCCGCACGGCCCACCTCGCACCCGACGTCACCGACGGGCTGCGCGACCTCGCGGCACGGCTGCGGGCCACCTGGCCGGACGTGCTGATCGCGGCGCAGGCCCTGTACACCGCGCGGGCGACCGGGCGGCCGGACGTCGTCCTGGGGCTGCCGCTGATGGGCCGCATGGGCTCGGTGGCGCTGCGGGTGCCCGGCATGGTGATGAACGTCCTGCCCCTGCGGCTGTCCGTCACCCCCGAGGCGACCTTCGCCGACCTCGTCCGGCAGGTCGTGCTCGGCATCCGCGAGGTGCGCCGCCACCAGCGCTACCGCTACGAGGACATCCGCCGCGACCTGGGCCTGCTCGGCGAACAGCGCGGCTTGGTGGGCCCGTTGGTCAACGTCATGCCCTTCGACTACGGCGTGGACTTCGCGGGCACCCCGGCCCGCGCCCGCAACCTGTCCGCCGGCCCGGTCGACGACCTGACGGTCAACGTGTACGACCGCGCCGACGGCCGGGGGCTGCGCATCGACCACGACGGCAACCCCGCCCTGTACGACGAGGCCTCCCTCGCCGCCCACCAGGACCGGTTCCTGCACCTGGTGGAGCGTCTGACGGCCGCCGACCCGCACGGGCCGCTGGCCGCCCACCCGATCGCGACGCCCGCCGAACGGGCGCTGGTGGTGGAGGAGTTCAACCGCACGGACCACCCCGTGCCGCCGACCACACTGATCGGCCCCATCGAGGCACAGGCGGCGCGGACCCCGGACGCCACCGCGCTCGTGTACGGCGGCACCCGGCTGACGTACGCCGAACTCGACGCCCGCGCCAACCGGCTGGCGCACCACCTCCAGGGGCTCGGGGCGGGGCCGGGCGCGGTGGTGGCGGTGTCGGTGCCCCGCTCGGTGGAGCTGGTGGTGGCGCTGCTCGCGGCCTTGAAGGCGGGCGCCGCCTATCTGCCGCTCGACCCCGACTACCCGGCGCCCCGGCTGGCGTACATGCTGGAGGACGCTGCGCCGGTCTGCGCGATCGCCGACCGCGCGGACCGGCTCCCGCCGGACCCGAGGACGCCGGTCGTGGTGCTGGACGGCCTCGACGTCTCCGACTGCCCGGCGGTGCCCCCGGCACGGGCGCTCACGCCCGCCCACCCCGCGTACGTGATCTACACCTCCGGCTCCACGGGCCGGCCCAAGGGGGTCGTCGTACCGCACCGGGCGATCGACAACCGGCTGCGGTGGATGCAGCACGAGTACCGGCTCACCGCCGGCGACCGGGTGCTGCAGAAGACGCCGTCCTCCTTCGACGTGTCGGTCTGGGAGTTCTTCTGGCCGCTGCGGGAGGGCGCGACGCTGGTCGTCGCCGAGCCCGGCGCGCACAAGGACCCCGACCGCCTGGCCCGGCTGATCCATGAGCAGTCCGTGACCACCTGCCACTTCGTGCCGTCGATGCTCCAGGTGTTCCTGGGCGCGCCGGAGGCGGGCGGCTGCCGCGAGGTGCTGCGCCGGGTGTTCTGCAGCGGCGAGGCGCTGCCCCGGGAGACCGCGAACGCCTTCGGGCGGGCGCTGCCGGGCGTCGAGCTGCACAACCTGTACGGTCCGACGGAGGCCGCCGTCGACGTGTCGTACCACGCCTGCGCCCCCGAGGGCGCCGGTGCGGTGCCGATCGGCCGGCCGGTGTGGAACACCCGCCTGTACGTCCTCGACGCGGCGCTCCAGCCGTGCCCCCCGGGCGTGCCGGGGGAACTGTTCCTCGCGGGGGTGCAGTTGGCGGACGGCTACCTGCACCGGCCCGAGCTGACCGCGTCCCGGTTCGTGGACGACCCGTTCGGGCCGCCCGGCGGCCGGATGTACCGCACGGGCGACGTCGCCCGCTGGACCCCGGACGGCGAGGTGGAGTACCTCGGCCGCACCGACCACCAGGTCAAGCTGCGCGGGCAGCGGATCGAACTCGGCGAGATCGAGGCCGCGCTGGCGGCCCGGCCGGGCGTCGACGGGTCCTGCGCGCTGGTCCACGAGGACCGGCTGGTCGGGTACGTCACCGGAACCGCCGACCCGGTGGCGGTGCGCGCCGCGCTGGCGCGGGAGCTGCCGGAGCACATGGTGCCGGCGGCCGTGGTGGCCCTGGCGGAGTTCCCGCTCAGCCCGAACGGCAAGCTGGACCGCGGCCGGCTGCCCGCCCCCGTCTTCGCGGGCGGCGCGGACGGCCGTCCCCCGGCGACCGCGCGGGAGGAGACGCTGACCCGGCTCTTCGCCGAGGTGCTCGGTGTCGAGCGGGTCGGCCCCGACGACGCGTTCTTCGACCTCGGCGGCACCTCGCTGCTCGCGGTGCGGCTGGTGGCGCGGGTGCGCGAGGAGTGCGGGGCCGAGCTGACCATCGGATCGCTCTTCGAGGCGCCGACGCCGGCCGCGCTCGCCGCGCGCGTCGACGCGGCGGGACCGGCCGCGCGGGACGCCCTGGGCGTCGTCCTGCCGCTGCGGACCGAGGGCGGGCGGCCACCGCTGTTCGCGATCCACCCGGCGGGCGGACTCGCCTGGTGCTACGCGGGGCTCACCGCGCGCCTGGGGCCCGGACAGCCCCTGTACGGCATCCAGGCCCGTGGCCTGGCCGGGGACGAGCCGCTGCCGGCCACCCTGTGGGAGGAGGCCGCCGACTACGCCGGGCGGATCCGGGAGATCCGGCCGCGCGGCCCGTACCGGCTGATGGGGTGGTCGGTGGGCGGGATCCTCGCGCACGCCGTGGCCGTGCTGCTCCAGGAGGCCGGTGAGGAGGTCGAACTCCTCGCGCTGCTCGACGCGTTCCCGGCCGAGCAGTGGCGGGAGCGGCCCGCGCCGGAGGAGGGCGACGCGCTGACCGCCGTGCTGCGCATGGCGGGCTTCGACCGCACCGGCGAACGCACCCGCGAGGACGTCCTGGCCACCCTGCGCCGGGGCGGCAGCCCCCTCGCGGGCCTGTCCGACGCGACGCTGTCGAGGATCGTCGACATCGTGCCGAACCACGCCCGCATGATGCGCGAGCACCGGCACCGCGCCTACCGGGGCGACGTGCTGTTCTTCACGGCCGCCGCCCCGCGCCCCGAGGACTGGCTGACGCGGGAGGCGTGGCGGCCGCACGTGAGCGGCGCGATCGACAACCACGACCTGGACTGCACCCATCCGCAGCTGATGGCGGAGCGGTGGCTGGACGAGGTCGCGGTCCATCTCCGCGCGCGCCTCAAGGAGCTGGACGCATGAGCTCCACCAGTCCGTCGGCCATCTCGGTGCGCCAGCAGAGATAGTCGTGACCGCCGTTGAACTCCCGATAGGAGGAATCGTGACAGCCGAGAGCGGCCAGGGTGTCCCTGAGCCGGCGCGCGGCGGGCAGCGCCACCCACTCCTGCTCGCCGAAGGACAGCCGGAAACGCACCGGCGGCCGGGGCCGCTCGGCGAGGGCGCGGGTGAGCCACTCCGCGTCCGGGCCGACGGGCCACCAGAACGAGCCGGACTGCACCAGGACGTTGCCGAAGCGGTGCGGGGCGGCCAGTGCCGCGTAGGCGGCGGTGAGGCCGCCGAGGCTCTGTCCGGCGATCACGGTCCGTGCCGGGTCGTCGGTCAGCGGCAGGTGCCGGGCCGCCCACGGCAGCAGTTCGTCCGTGAGGTGGGCGACGTAATCGGGGCGGCAGGCCATCTCCCGCCAGCGGGTGGGCTCGTCCACCGCCTCCGGCAGCACGGCGGCCAGCGGCGGGACGCGGCCGTCCGCGATCAGGGTGTCGAGCAGCCGCGACACACCCAGCCGGGGCTCCCAGTGCTCGCCGTCCAGGAGCACCAGGACCGGAAGGTCACGCGCCGGTCCGTGCTCGCCGGGAGGCCGGTACAGCCAGACCCGGCGGGTGCCGCCCAGCCGGCCGCTGGGCACCCGGTGCTCGGTGACGGTGCCCCGGGCCGCCCCGGGCCGCGGTTCCCAGTCCACCGCCCGGGGCGCGGCGGGGAGTTCGGCGTACGGCACGGGGGTGCCGTCCCAGCGGTGCGGCAGCGAGCGGGGGTTGTACGGGTCGGTGCGGCGCCGGGTGCGCAGCCACCGCCAGTAGGCGGGGGTGCCCGCCTCGGGTCCGCCGCCCTCGTCGGCGTACAGGTCGTAGGTGCCGCGCCAGTCGTGGCGCAGACGGAGCGTCCAGTGCCACACGTCCGTCCCCGGAACCCGTTCCATCAGGTTGCCGGCAGGATCGCGCGGGTCGCCGAGCTTGTTGGGCAGGACCTGCACGGCGCGCGTGGCGGGGGTCCCGCGCCACAGGAACGTCACCGCCCGGTGGTCGGCGGTGCCCTGCGGGTCGGGGGCGACGAGCGGGGTGCCGGTGCGGCGGACCCGCTCCCAGAACTCCTCGACGCCGTCCGGCCCGGGCAGCGCGGCGGCCGGTGGCGTCAGGCGCGGCAGCGGGTGCGGGCGCGGCAGTCGGGGCGGGTGGTGCGGGGCGCCCTCGGGCGGCGCGGACCAGGACATACGGGCGGACTCCGGTGGGGTGAGGCACTGCTTCCGATACGGACCTTCCGATTAGGCAAGCCTAACCTCGCCTGTTCCCGCGCTCAGCGGCGCACCGCCCTCAGCAGCACATCTCTCATCTGCCAGGAGCAGTTCTCATGACCTCTCACAGACCCACCCCTGCCCGGCGGCTCGGCGGCCGGATGATCGCGCTGACCGCGGGCACGGCCCTCGGCATCGGCGGGCTGGCCATGGCCCTCCCCACGGTCGGAGACGCCCATGACACCGTGTCGCTGGCGGCGGAGGACGCGGCGTCGCCCGCGGTGACGCTCGGCACCACCACCGTCCAGGCCGGGGGCGAGGTGTCCTTCAGTGTCGCCGGGTTCCCGGCGAGCGGGACGCTCAGCGTCAAGTTCGACGACAAGACGCTGCTGAAGCAGTTCACCCTCGGCGCCGACGGCACCTTCTCGGGGGCGGTGACCGTCCCGGCCGACGCGAGCGCCGGGGCCGGGCACTGGCTGCGCTTCCTCGCCACGGGGACCAGCGTGCGCAGCGCGGACCTCACGGTGACCTCCGCGTCGTCGCCGTCGCCGTCGCCGTCGTCCTCGCCGGAGCCGTCCTCCTCTCCTTCGCCCTCGCCGTCGCCGTCGTCGTCCGCGGCGACACCGGCGGTGAAGCTCACCGGCGGCGCCTCGGTCACGGCGGGCACGAAGGTCTCGTTCAGCCTGTCCGGCTTCGTCAAGGGACAGACCGTCACGGTGAAGCTGGACGACAGCGCGATCCTCGAGCAGTTCGCGACAGCGGTGGCCGCGGACGGCACCTTCAGCGGCTCCGTGACGATCCCCGCGTCGACCTCGGCCGGCGCGCACTGGCTGCGCTTCCTGGCACCCGACCCGGCGACCAGCCTCAAGGCGGACATCGAGGTGACCGCGGCCTCCACCGGCAGCGGCGGCTCCTCCGGTGGCTCGTCGGGCGGCAGTTCCTCCGGCGGCAGTTCCTCCGGCGGCAGCTCTTCCGGCGGCAGTTCCTCCGGCGGTTCGGACAGCGGCTCGACCGGCAGCAGCGGGGCGGACAGCGGCTCTGGTTCGAGCAGCGGCGGCACCTCGTCCGCCTCCACCTCCGCGACCATCACCGCGGGCTCGCAGGTCGCCGCGGGCGGTAAGGTATCGTTCCAGGTCACGGGCTTCCCCGCCGGACAGCAGCTCACGGTCAAGCTGGACGACAGCGAGATCATCGGGCAGTGGCAGGGCGGGATCGGCTCGGACGGCTCCTTCTCGGGCAGCGTCACCGTCCCGACGGACACCCCGGCCGGATCCCACTGGCTGCGCTTCCTCGCCCCGAACCCGGCGACCAGCCTGAAGGCCTCCTTCACGGTCACCTCCTCCACCGCCGCCCCCACCGCCTCCTCCGGCACCACCTCGGGCACCGGCACCTCCGGCACGGGCACCGCGGGCACCTCCGCGACGCCGGTACCGGCCGCGTCCGGCGAGCCCGCCAGCGCCACCAACTCGGCGGGCGCGAAGGCGGAGATCACCGCGAGCGAGGTGCAGGCGGGCGGAACGCTGCACTTCCGGGTGACGAAGTTCCCCGCCGGACAGACCGTCACCATCAAGCTCGACGACGAGGCCATCCTCGGCCAGTGGACGGCCGACGCGCAGGGCTCGTACGAGGGTGATGTCACGGTGCCCGCGGACACCGCGCCCGGCGCGCACTGGCTGCGCTTCCTCGCGCCGAACCCGCCGACCTCGCTGAAGGTCGAGTTCACCGTGGCGGAGGCGGGCGGCGCGCAGACCTCGTCCACCGCCGCCCCCGGCACGACGGAGAAGACCCTCGCCGCGGCCGCCTCGATCGAGGCCCCGGTCTCCTACGCCACCATCGCCTGGTCGGCGGGCGCCGCCGCCGCGGGCGGGGCCGCCGGAGCCGCGGCCACCACGCTGTTCGTCGTACGCCGCCGCCCCTCCGGGGCACCGGCCGGCAGCTGACGGACCCCCACAGACCCCGGCACGCATCCCGTGCCGGCCGGGCCGCCCCGCTTCCCGGGGCGCCCGTATCTCCCACCAGTTCCTGTTCCTGAGGAGTACATCCATCATGACCAGCATCGACCGTCGTCGTGCCCTGACCTCGGCGGCCATCGCCGTCGTCCTCACCGCCGGCTCCTCCGTGGCGCTGGCCGGCACCGCGTCGGCGCAGTCGGCCGCCGCCCCGACGGCGACCACCGTGTCGCTCGCGGCCGGCCAGTACCAGTCCGCCTACTCCGAGCGCAACGACGCGCTCTGGGTGACCACCTCCGTGGGCCGGGCGGCCAACCCGACCGCCCTGCTGAAGGTCGACCCGAAGACCCTGGCGGTCGAGCAGACGATCACCCCGCCGGTCGCCGACGCCACCACCGGCACCCTCGAGGGCGTGTACGGCGTGGCCGTGGACGACGAGCACAACACCGTGTGGGTGACCAACACCCGCGTGAACACGGTCGCCGTCTACAGCCAGAAGACCGGCGAGCACCTCGCCACCCTGCCGAACGTCGCCCACGCCCGCGAGATCGTGGTGGACGAGGAGCACAACACCGTGTGGGCCAGCGCCTTCACCGGCGCCGCACTCGTCGCGTTCGACTCCAAGACCCTGACGGAGAAGAAGCGCGTCACGGTCGAGGGTTCGGGCCCGGCCGGTCTCGCCGTCGACGAGAAGACCGGCACGGTCTACGCCACGGACCTCAACAACGACCGGATCATCGAGGTCACCCGCGACTCGGACACCCCGCGCCTGATCCCGGCCGGTGACGGCCCGATCTCCGTCGCGCTGTCGAAGAACGGCCGCACGGCCTACACGGCGGACCAGACCGCGGGCACCCTCTCGGTCGTCGACCTGCGCACGGGCACGGTCACCAAGACCATCGCCACCGGCGCGGGCGCGCTGTCGCTCGACACCGACGACCGCTCGGGTGACGTCGTCGTGGTCAACCGCACCGCCGCCACCGCCACGGTCGTCGACCCGGGCAAGGGCGTCGTCGAGGCGACGGTCGCCACCGGCGCGAACCCCAACCACGTGGAGGTCGCCGACGGCGTCGCCTACGTGGTCGACAAGTCGGGTGCCGGTGAGAACGGCGCCGACACGGTGACGGTCATCGACCTGCACTGAGAAGGAGCCCCGGCGGATCGGACGCCGGGGCACTCCGCCCCCCGCCGCACGGCGGGGGGCGGGTCCGCACCACGGCGGCCCGGGCGGTCTCGTCCCGGGCCGCCCTGGTGCGGCCCTCGCCGGGGACGGCCCCCTCCGTTCGGGCGAAAGGCCCGAGGGGCGCGCGTGGCGCGCGGCGGACGCGTCGACACCTCACCCGTGACCCTGCCGCTGATCGCCCCCATGCTCGCCACCCCCGGCTCGCTCCCGCCCGCGGCACAGGACACCCGCTGGGCCTACGAGACCAAGCAGGACGGACAGCGGGCCGTGGTCTACCTGGCCGGCGACGGGAGCCTGGTGCTGCGCGCCCGGTCGGGGCAGGACATCACCGCCGCCTACCCCGAACTGCGCCCGCTCGGTGCCGCGCTGGGCCGCACGGCCGCCGTCCTGGACGGGGAGGTGCTGGCGCTGGACCAGCGGGGCCGGGCCGACTTCCAGTCGCTCCAGTCCCGGATGGGGCTGGCCGGGTCGCCGGGCAGGGCCGCGCGGCTCGCGGCGACGGCACCCGTCCACCTGGTCCTGTTCGACGTGATGCACCTGGACGGCCGCTCGCTCGTGCGCCTGCCCTACCTGCGGCGGCGCGCCCGGTTGGAGGAGCTGGGCCTGGACGGGCCGTTCTGGTCGACGCCCGGCGCGCTCGTCGGGCACGGACGGCAGGCCCTCGACGCCACCCGCGCGCACGGTCTGGAGGGGCTGGTCTGCAAGCGGCTGGACTCCGTGTACGAGCCCGGTGTGCGCTCCCGGGCCTGGATCAAGATCCGCAACATGCGCACCGCGGACGTCCTGGTGGGCGGCTGGCTGCCCGGGAAGGGCCGGCTCACCGGGCTGCCCGGCGCCCTCCTGGCCGGACAGCGGGCGGGCCGCGACCTGCGGTACGTCGGCAGCGTGGGCACCGGCTGGAGCGAGGCCGAACGCACCGGCCTCGCGGCCCTGTTGCGGACGCTGGCGACCGACGTGTGCCCGTTCACGCCGGTGCCGCGCGCGCCGGGTGCCCACTGGGTGCTGCCCCGGCTGGTGGGCGAGGTCCGCTTCAGCACCCGCACCCGGGCCGGACTGCTGCGCCAGCCGTCCTGGCTGCGGCTGCGCACCGACCTCACCCCCGAGGAGTCCGCGGCCGACCTCCCGGACGCCCCGGAGTCCTGACGCGGTCTCGGCGATCAAGTGTTGGGCTGCGCTTCACCGCGGATACGCCCACACCCTCTTGGCGTGGACATGAGGGTCAGGGAAGCTGAACTTCCCTTTCCCCCACAGCCGTTCGGCTGCGCCCGGACCCCGAGGAGGACGCAGTGTCGTCACCCCGCAGCAAGGCCCACCGCAGGAGATGGCTCACCGGACTCGCCGGTGCGGCCGCGCTCGTCGTCGCCTTCCCCACCGCCGCCTTCGCGGCCCCTCCGACGGCGCTGCCGGCCAACGCCGAGGCCGCCGAGCTGACCTACCAGCCGGCGTTCGACTACGACACCGACGGCTGTTACTCCACCCCCGCGATCGGCCCCGACGGCACCGTCAACGGCGGCCTGAACCCGACCGGCGCCCTCAACGGCAGCTGCCGCGACGCCTCCGACCTGGACAACACCAACAGCTACTCGCGCTACAAGTGCAACAACGGCTGGTGCGCCTACCTCTACGGCCTGTACTTCGAGAAGGACCAGGCCGTGGCGGGCAGCAGCATCGGCGGGCACCGCCACGACTGGGAGCACGTCGTGGTCTGGGTGCAGAACAACCAGGTGCAGTACGTCTCGACGTCCAACCACGGCTCGTTCACCGTCACCGCGGCCTCCGGGGTCCGTTTCGACGGCACGCACGCCAAGGTCGTGTACCACAAGGACGGTGTCAGCACCCACTGCTTCCGGCTGGCCGACTCCGGCGACGAGCCGCCGGAGAACCACGAGGGCACCTGGCAGTACCCGCCGCTGGTCGGCTGGAACGGCTACCCGGCGGGCCTGCGCGACACCTTGAGCGCCTACGACTTCGGCAGCGCCAACTTCGGCCTGAAGGACGCCAATTTCGCCGCCCACCTGGCGTCGGCGGAGCCGTCCGGCCTAGCCTTCGACCCCTACGCCTGAGCCGGCGCCGGGAACCGGTCCCCAGGCACAGGACCGGTCCCCGGGCACGGGACCGGTTCCCGGCGCCCGGAGCGGGGCGGTCCGGCACGGAGACGTCCCCTGGAGGGTCTATGGTGTCCCGCATGTCCGTCCCGGAACTCATCCGCATCGTCTCCCGCGACTCGCCCATGGCCCTGGCCCAGGTGGAGCGCGTCCGCGCCGAGTTGGCCGTACTGCACCCCGGTGTGCGCACCGAGGTCGTCCCCGTGAAGACCACCGGTGACAAGTGGATGGGGGACCTGTCCGAGGTCGAGGGCAAGGGGGCGTTCACCAAGGAGGTGGACGCGGCGCTGCTGGCCGGCGAGGCGGATCTCGCGGTGCACTGCGTCAAGGACGTCCCGGCGGACCGGCCGCTGCCCGCGGGGACGGTGTTCGCCGCCTTCCTGAAGCGGGACGACATCCGCGACGCCCTGGTGCACCCCGGCGGGCTCACCCTCGACGAGCTGCCGCCGGGGACCCGCGTCGGCACCTCCTCGGTGCGCCGGGTCGCCCAACTGGCCGCCACCCATCCGCACCTGGAGTGCGTGCCGTTCCGCGGCAACGCCAACCGGCGGCTGGCGAAGCTGGCGGCGGGCGAGGCGGACGCGCTGCTGCTCGCGGTCTCCGGGCTGGAGCGCATCGGCCGGACGGACGTGATCAGCGAGGTGCTCTCGCCGGAGACGATGATGCCGCCGATCGGGGCGGGCGCCCTCGCCCTGCAGTGCCGGGAGGGCGACACCGCCCTCGTCGACGCCGTCAGCGGGCTGGGGGATCCCGCCACCCACCGGGAGACCGCCGCCGAGCGCATGTTCCTGCACGTGCTCCAGGGGCACTGCAACAGCCCGATCGCCGGGTACGCGCGCGTGGACCGCAGCGGCGAACTGTCCCTGCGCGCCTGTGTGTTCACCCCGGACGGCAAGACCCGGCTGAACGCCCACGAGTGGGCGGGCCGGCTCGACCCGGCCACGCTCGGCACGTCGGTGGCCGTCGCGCTGCTGCGTCAGGGCGCCCGCGAGATCATCGACGGCATCCCCCACTGAGGCATCCCCCACTGAGGCGTCCCCCCGCTGGAGCGGGCGCCACCGAGGCGGGCGCCGCCTCGGCGCGGACACCGCGGCGGGCGGGCCGTCAGGCGGTGCCCTCCTCGGCCTGGTCCCGCAGGAAGTTGCTCACCTGGCGGGCCAGGCTCTCCCGGCCCGCGCCGGCCGGTGCGCCGGCCGTCCCCTCGTGCAGTCCGAGGCCGCCCGCCCACATCCGGCGCCCGGCCCACTCCTCGTCGACGCGCAGTTGGACCTGGATGTCCACCTGGCCGAGCGCGGCCTCCGGTCCGGCGGCGTACAGGACGGCGGTGGCGCGGCGCAGCGGGTAGACGTCGAAGCCCTCGATGAACTGCGAGTTGCGCCAGTCGACGAAGGCGCTCTCCCCGTCGGGGCCGATCCGCACGTCGAGCTGCCCGTCCTCGAGGTGCACGCCGAAGCCGCGCTCGCCGCGGTTCTCGACGGTCACCCGCAGACAGAAGTACGTCAGTCCCTCGGCCGCGTCGTCGCGCCCGCGCGGCGGCTCGGCCCGCTCCAGACGGTGGACGCGGACCCGCAGACCGGCGTGCTCGTCGTACTCCTGCCAGTCCCCGACCACGTTCGGCTCGTACACGGTCCACCTCTCGACTTGCTACGGGCTGCTTCCTATCCGTGTGCTCTGTGCACTGTCAAATGAGCGGGAATGCGCGGTGGCCAGGCGGTTCACCCCTTTTGATCGCCGATCAAGCCGTGCGCAGGCACGATCCGTCCGAGGGCCGCGCGCGGGCGGCCCGCGGGCGTGCCGCACATCACGTCACACCCGTCACCTCCCGGCGAGATCAGCGGGCCAGCCGGCCCAGCAGGGAGGAGGCCGCGGTGATGCCGAGGGCGGCCGCCACGATCAGCACCCCGAAGTCGAGCGCGAGGTGCGCCGGCGTGCCGAGGAGGAGGCCGCGCAGGGCGTCCACCTCGTAGCTGAGGGGGTTGACCCGGCTGACCGCCTGGAGCCAGCCCGGCATGACGTCGAGGGGGTAGAGGGCGTTGGAGCCGAAGAACAGGGGCATGGTGATCGCCTGGCCGAAGCCCATCAGGCGGTCGCGGCTGAGGACGATGCCCGCGATGGTCATCGACAGACAGGCGAAGAAGGCCGATCCGAGGACGACGATCGCGGCGACGCCGAGCAGCCTGAGCGGGTTCCAGGTCAGCGCGACGCCCAGCAGGGCGGCGATGACGATCACGACGACCGCCTGGATCACCGACTTCACCCCGGCCGCGAACGCCTTGCCGGTGATGAGGGCGGAGCGCGGAGTCGGCGTCACGAGCAGCTTGTTGAGGATGCCCGCGTCGCGTTCCCAGATGATGTGGATGCCGTAGAAGATGGCGATGAACATCGCGGACTGGGCGATGATGCCGGGCGCCAGGTAGTCGATGTAGGGGATGCCGCCGGTGGGGATCGCCTTGATGCGGGTGAAGGTCTGACCGAAGATCAGCAGCCAGAGGGCGGGCTGGACCGCCCGGGTGTACAGCTCGGTGCGGTCGTGGCGCAGCTTCTGGAGTTCGACCGCGCACATCGCGGCGACGCGGGCCGGCACCAGCCGCCAGCCCGCCCGGGGTTCGGGCGGGCGCACCAGCAGGCCGATGCCCTGGGCCCGGGCGCGGTCAGCCGACACGCTGGGCGGTGCGGCGGGTGCTTCGGACATCGCGGAAGTCTCCTGACTGGTCGTCGAGGCCGCTGCCGGCGACGTCACGGAAGACGTCCTCCAGGGTCGGCAGCGGGTCCGTGGCCTGGGCGCCCCGGCGTTCGCCGAGTCCGCGGCGCAGTTCGGCCGGGGTGCCGAGGGCGCGGATGCGGCCGTGGTGCATCAGGCCGACCCGGTCGCAGTAGTGGTCGGCCTCGTCCATGTAGTGGGTGGTGACCAGGACGGTCATGCCGGTGGCCTCGCGGACGGCGGTGATGTGCTCCCAGACGCTGGTCCGGGCGATCGGGTCGAGGCCGATGGTCGGCTCGTCGAGGATCAGCAGCCTCGGCGCGCTGACCAGTGCCTGGGCCAGTTCGAGCCGCCGGATCATGCCACCGGAGTAGGTGCCGGCGAGCCGGTCGGCGGCGTCCGTGAGGTCGACGGCGGCCAGGGCCTGGGCGACCCGTTCGGCGCGTTCGCGGCGCGGCACGTCGAAGACCCGGGCGAACAGGGAGACGTTCTCCCGGCCGGTGAGGCTCGCGTCGGCGGACAGTTGCTGCGGCACGTAGCCGAGCAGCCGTCGTACGGCCATGCGCTCCTTGGCCGCGTCGTGGCCGAAGACGTGGACCATGCCGGAGGGCACCGGCAGCAGGGTGGTGACGCAGCGGATCGCCGTGGTCTTGCCGGCGCCGTTCGGGCCGAGCAGGCCGAAGACCTCGCCCTCCCGGACGGTCAGGTCGAGCCCGTCGACGGCCTTGGTGTCACCGAAGGCGTAGGCGAGCCGGGTGCAGGCGACGGCGTCGGGGGTGGTGGTCGTCATGATTCCTCGGCCTCCTCGTGCAGGTGGACGGCGAGTGTGCGCAGGGCGGGGAGCGCGGCGCGCAGGGCCGCCCGGTCGGACGCGTCCAGACGGGCGAGATGCCGGCCGACGAGCGCGGCGCGGCGCCGCTTCCAGTCCCGCAGCCGGGCCTCGGACGACGGAGTGAGCAGCAGGCGCGCGGCCCGCCGGTCGGCGGGGTCGGTCTCCCGCACCAGGTGGCCGTCGCGGACCAGTTGGTTGACGAGCGTCGAGACGGAGTTGCCCGCCAGGCCGAGCTCCTTGGCCGCGTCCGAGACACCGACGCCGGGGCGGGCCTCGACGAGCCGCAGCAGCTCGACCTCGGCGCCCCGCAGCCGGGGCACGGTCAGCCCGGCGCGCAGCCGGCGTCTGAGCAGCCGCTGGACGCCGACGAGCGCGTCGGCCAGCTCTTCGGGGAAGGTTTCGGTCTCCGCGTCCACCCGGCCGAGATTACCTCTGTGTCAGAGACAACTGCACCAAGAACAGGTCAAGACAAAACCAGTCAATAACCGTACAACTGTTTCAGAAATACCTAATCCGGGCATGAGCAGGGATGTGCTTCGGACAGGAGGCACGTCCGTGGGACCCTGCCGCGCCGGCCGCCCCGGGTGACCTCACCGCCGGGTCCGAGGCCCGTGTCCCACGGTGTCCGTCCATCCACCGGCACCTTCCTGTGGGAGGCGCGCGTGATGCGTACCACCGTCAGAACCAGGCAGCACCCCCACGACGACGCCCCGGACACGGCCGAGTCCTTCGTACGGCTCGCCCAGCTGCCCGAGGGGCCCGAACGGCGAGCGCTGCGGGACGAGCTGGTCCGCCTGTGGCTGCCCATGGCCGAGCGGATCGCCGTCCGTTTCCGGGGCCGCGGCGAGGCCCTCGAGGACCTCTACCAGGTGGCGGCCCTGGGACTCGTCAAGGCCGTCGACCACTACGACCCCGACCGCGGCCGCGCGTTCGAGGCCTACGCCGTGCCGACGATCACCGGGGAGATCAAACGGCACTTCCGGGACCACATGTGGACCCTCCACGTGCCGCGCCGGGTCCAGGACCTGCGCAACCGGGTGCGGCATGCCGTCAAGGAACTCTCCCAGACCACCTCGGGACGGCCGCCCACGATCGCCGAGATCGCCGAGTTCACGCACCTGAGCGAGGACGAGGTGCGCACCGGGATGGAGGCGCTGGAGTGCTTCACCGCGCTGTCCCTGGAGGCGCAGATGCCCGGCACCGACGGCTACGCCCTGGAGGACGCGCTCGGCGACCCCGACCCCGCCTTCGACACGGTGGTCGACCGGGTGGCGGTCACCCCGAGCCTGCGGGCGCTGCCGGAGCGCGAGCGGACCATCCTGTACCTGCGCTTCTTCGGCGGGATGACCCAGAGCTGCATCGCCGAGCAGCTCGGTATCTCGCAGATGCACGTCTCGCGGCTGCTCAGCGGCTGCTTCGCCAGGCTGCGCGAGGAAATCGTGCCGGAGGCGAACTGACGGCCACCCCTGGGGCGAGCCGACACCGACGTCAGCCCACCGGCCCGTCCGGCGCGGCCCCGCCCGGCACCCGGGCGGGGCCGTGCCGGACGAGCAGTTCCTCCAGCTCCGCCCGGATCTCCTCGGGCAGGTGCCCGCCGCGCCCCCACAGGAGGATGAGCTCGGCGACGGTGCGGAGCTTGATGTTGGTGTGCTGGGAGACCTCGCGCAGGACGGTCCATCCCTCGTCCGGCGTCATCCGGCCCAGCGCCACGACCACGCCGATCGCCTGGTCGACCACGGCATGGGAGGCGACGGCCTCCTTGAGCTGGTCGACCTCCCGCTGGAGCGCGAAGATCCGGTCTGTTTCGTCGGGTATTCCGTGCGGTACTCGTGACACCCCTCCATCGTGCCACCGGCTCTCCCGGCAGGCGCCGTGAGCGGGTGCGGCCGGACACTGGAAAAGGGACCCCTCCGGCCGCCGCTCACAGATCAGGAACGCGAGTGCCATGAACGATGACCCGAAACCCGGCCCCGGTGCGAAGGAGGTCGTCTCCACGCACTCCGTGTTCGGCGCGCCCTGCTGGGTGAGCCTGACCAGCCGCGACCTGGAGGCCACCCAGGACTTCTACTCCGCCGTCCTCGGCTGGGAGTGGCGCCGGGGCAGGCTCGGCGACCACTTCCGGACGGCGCTGGTCGGCGGCGTCCCGGTGGCGGGCGTCGCCGCCGTCGCGGCGATGTGGCAGATGGCGGTCGCCTGGACCCCGTACTTCGCGGTGCCGAGCGCGGACGTGGCCGCCTCCCGGGCCCGGGAGCGCGGCGGCACGGCGGCCGTCGGCCCGATCTCCCTGCCGCCCGGCCGGGCGGCGCTCCTCGCCGACCGGGACGGCGCGACCTTCGGTGTCTGGGAGGGAGCGCTGAACAGCAAGTGGGAGGTCTGGCGGCAGGCGGCCCCCACCTTCATCCGGCTGCACACCCGCGACGCCTTCGACTCCGCCATGTTCTACGGCGAGATCCTCGACTGGGCCTCGGACCGGCCGGGCTGCTGCCAGGTCCACTACGAGGGCGGCGAGGTGGTGCTGCGCAGCCGGGGCGACGTCGTGGCCCGGATCGAGTCGGGCGCGCTGGAGGCGGCACCCGACCCGACGATCCGGCCGCACTGGCAGGTCCACTTCGCCGTCGCGGACGTGGCGGCCTGCGCGCGGGCCGCGGAGCGGCACGGCGGAAGCGTGCTGGGCAAGGCCTTCGACGAGGCCGTGCTGCGGGACCCCGACGGCGCCCAGTTCACGGTGACCTCGCACCGGGACCGCTGAGACCCCGCGTCCGGACGGCCGGGGCGGGCACCCTCCGGACAGCCGGGGCGGGCACCCTCCAGACAGCCGGGGCGGGCACCCTCCAGACAGCCGGGGCGGGCGCCGCGCCCGGCGCTCTCCGTCGCCCCGGCCGCCCGCCCCGCCTACTCGGCCTGCCCGTCCCGCCTACTCGGCGCGCCTGGGCGGCCGGGAGAGCACGAGCAGGCTGCGGGCCTCCACGGTGACCTCGGTGCCCGCCTTGTGCTCGGTCTCGTCCGGGCCGCCGTCGGGCTGCACCGTGTCGACGCACACTGTCCAGCGCTCCCCGTACCGGGGGCCGGGCAGCCGGAAGACGACCGGTTCCCAGTAGCTGTTGAGCAGCAGCAGGAAGGAGTCGTCGACGACGGGCCGGCCCTGCGGGTCGGGTTCGGCGATCGCGTCGCCGTTGAGGAAGACGCCGACGCAGTGCGCGTCGGAGCGCCGCCAGTCGGCGTCGGCCATCTCGCGCGCGTCCGGCAGCAGCCACACCAGGTCGGGCAGTGGCTGCCCGGCGTGCGTCGCCGTCGCGCCGCGGAAGAACCGGCGCCGGCGCAGGACGGGGTGGGCGGCGCGCAGGGACACCATGCGCCGGGTGAAGCCGACGAGGTCGCGCCGCTCCCCCGTGAGCCGCCAGTCGATCCAGGAGATCTCGTTGTCCTGGCAGTAGGCGTTGTTGTTGCCGCGCTGGGTGCGCCCGAGTTCGTCGCCGTGGCAGAGCATCGGGATGCCCTGCGACAGCAGCAGGGTGGCGAGGAGGTTGCGCTGCTGGCGGGCGCGCAGCTCCCGTACCTCCGGGTCGTGGCTCTCGCCCTCCACCCCGCAGTTCCAGGACCGGTTGTGGCTCTCGCCGTCGCGGTTGTCCTCGCCGTTGGCCTCGTTGTGCTTGTCGTTGTACGAGACGAGGTCGCGGAGCGTGAACCCGTCGTGCGCGGTCACGAAGTTGACGCTGGCGCGCGGACGGCGCCGGCTGTGGGCGTAGAGGTCGGCGGAGCCGGTCAGGCGGGAGGCGAACTCGGCGAGCGAGCCCGGTTCGGCGCGCCAGAAGTCCCGTACCGCGTCGCGGTAGCGGCCGTTCCACTCCGACCACAGGGGCGGGAAGTTGCCGACCTGGTAGCCGCCCTCGCCGACGTCCCACGGCTCGGCGATGAGCTTGACACGGCTGATCACGGGATCCTGCTGGATCAGGTCGAAGAACGCCGACAGCCGGGACACCTCGTGGAACTGCCGGGCCAGCGTGGCCGCGAGGTCGAAGCGGAAGCCGTCGACGTGCATCTCGGTCACCCAGTACCGCAGCGAGTCCATGATCAGCTGGAGGACGTGGGGGTGCCGCATCAGCAGGCTGTTGCCGGTGCCGGTGGTGTCGTAGTAGTGCGCCCAGTCCCCGTCCACCAGGCGGTAGTAGGAGGCGTTGTCGATGCCGCGGAAGGAGAGGGTGGGGCCCCTCTCGTTGCCCTCGGCGGTGTGGTTGTAGACGACGTCGAGGATCACTTCGAGGCCCGCCGCGTGCAGCGCCTTCACCATCGCCTTGAACTCGGCGACCTGCTGCCCCCGGGTGCCGTGGGCGGCGTAGGCGTTGTGCGGGGCGAAGAAGCCGATGGTGTTGTACCCCCAGTAGTTGGACAGGCCGCGGTCCTTCAGGACGCCGTCCTGCACGTACTGGTGCACCGGCATCAGCTCGATCGCCGTCACGCCGAGCGAGGTGAGGTGCCCGGTCACCGCGGGGTGCGCCAGGCCGGCGTAGGTGCCGCGCAGCCCGGGCGGGACGTCGGGGTGGGTGCGGGTCAGACCGCGCGCATGGGCCTCGTAGATGACCGTGTCGGCGTACGCGCGTTGCGGCGGGCGGTCGTCGCCCCAGTCGAAGGAGGGGTCGGTGACGACGCCGAGCAGGGTGTGCCCGGCGCTGTCCCTCGGGTCAGGGCGCCCGCCCGCCCGTTCGAAGAGGGAGGCGTGGTTGTCGACCTGGCCGTCGACGGCCCGGGCGTACGGGTCGAGGAGCAGCTTGGCCGGGTTGCAGCGGTGCCCGGAGGCCGGCGCCCAGGGCCCGTGCACCCGGTAGCCGTAGCGCTGCCCCGGGCCCACCCCGGGCAGGTAGGCGTGCCAGACGAACCCGTCGACCTCGCTCATCGTCACGCCCCGGGTGCCGCCGTCGTCGTCGACCAGGACCAGGTCGACACGCTGGGCGACCTCGCTGAACAGGGCGAAGTTGGTGCCCTCGCCGTCGTGGTCGGCGCCCAGCGGGTAGGGGCGCCCGCTCCACACGGGCACCCCTGGGCCGCGGTGGGTCCGCGAGGTCACCGAGCTCCCTCCAGGACGCCGTCCGCCTCGTCCGCGGGGGCGGCGAGGGCCGCCACGGGCACGGTGCGCGGCACCTGGAGATCCTCCCGCAGGCTGGGCTCCGGCGCGGTGGGCACCAGGGGGACGCGCTCGCCGGCGCGGGCCCGTTGCGAGAACCAGATGACCACGCTGCCGGCACCGGTGGCGCAGCAGCCCCAGCCGTCGCTGGTCTCGGCGATGTGCTCCAGGCAGCCGCGCAGGTCCTGGTCGGGGCGCAGGTCCCGGTCGCGGCCCCCGACGGCGGTGATCAGGTGCTGGCCGTTCCACCACATCTCGATCGAGGTGTGCTTGTCCGTGGCGTGCTCGTCGATGGCCCGCAGGAGCATCTCGGCTCCGCGGCAGACGGGCTCGACGAGGTTCTCCAGGCTCCAGTGCCGGAGGTGCGCGGCCAGGATGCGCCTGACCTGTCCGGCCCGTTCCGGGCTCACGTCCACGTCGAGGTGGTAGTAGCAGGGCACTGCGGTCTTCATCGTCGTTGGCTCCTCACAGGCGAGGCTCTCGCCTCCTCATCGGTCGGACGGACCGAGCCCCGAACACGAAGCGTGAGCGTTGTTCGCTCCTGAGTCACAACCACAGTGCGACCGCTACGCCATTCGTGCAACACGAGCACACCACTACCAAGATCCAACAGGACGTTGGGTGGTCAGCCGTGCACCATAAGTGAAGGCCTCGGGAGGTTTGACGGTTTCGCACCTCTGCGTACAGGGCCGACCCGCTCGCCGCGGGGCGATGTACCCCTCGAACTCCCGGAAGGTGAACAGCGCCATGCTGCTACCAGCCAAGACCGAAGTGGCCAGACGTCTGCGCAGTTACCGCGCCTGGGAGCGCGCGATGCTCGCCTGTCCGGGTGACGTCGCGGTGCGCGCCACTTTCGAGGACTGCGGTTACACCCTCTGCGTGCTGATGGGCAAGCGTTGCGCCCGGGAGGCCGCGGACGCCGCCGAGCAGTATCTGCGCGGCGCTTCGGACGCCCTCCCCCGGCGAGGCGGGCGCAAGCGCAGGAACGGCGTCGCACGGGTGTCGGCGACCAGGGCCGTGCCGCATCTCGCGGCGGAGCGTTAGCAGGTCGTCGCACCGACCAGGGCGTTTCGCCCGTACGGCGGCGGCAGACGGTACGGCCGCGGGCAGCGCGCGACGGCGGCAGACGGTCCGGCCGCGGGCAGCGCGCGACGGCGGCAGGCGGCACGGCGGCGGCGACAGGTGGCAGGCGGCACGGCGGCGGCAGGCGGCACGGCGGCGGGCAGTCAGGCTCAGGCAGGACCGCGGTGGCGGGCGGGCGCGACAGGCAGGCAGGACGGCGGGCGGCGCGTCGGCGGCAGGCACGAGACGCACAGCGGGCGGCGCGACGGCGCGACGGCGGGCGGCGCGTCGGCGGGTGAGGCCACAACGGGCGAGGCCACAACGGGCGGACAGCGGGCGACAGCGGGCGACGGAAGCCCTATTCAATGGCGCGTTTTCGGTACAGCGGAGGTGCAGCGTGAGGTCCACCAGAGCGATCGGCCGTATCCCGGTGCGGGACGTCCAGCCGCTTGTGGAGTGCGGCAGGCGACCGGCCAAGTCCGTGATCGGGGAGACGTTCCCGATCACGGCGACGGTGTTCCGCGAGGGCCATGACGCCGTCGGCGCGAACGTGGTCCTCAAGGGCCCCGACGGCCGCCGTGGACCGTGGACGCCGATGCGGGAACTCGCCCCCGGCACCGACCGCTGGGGCACGGAGGTGACGCTCCACGAGGTGGGCCACTGGACGTACACGGTGGAGGCCTGGGGCGACCCGGTCACCACCTGGCGCCGGACCGCCCAGATCAAGATCCCGGCGGGCGTCGACACGGGTCTCGTCCTGGAGGAGGGCGGCCGGCTCCACGAGCGGGCCGCCGCCCGGGTGCCCCGCGGGCCGGCCCGTGCGGTGCTGCGGGAGGCCGCGCGCAAACTGCTCGACGACTCACTGCCGGTGGCCGAGCGCCACGCCGCGGCGCTGGCCCCAAAGGTGCGGGAGGTCCTGGACCGCCACCCCTTCCGGGAGTTCGTCTCGGCCGGCCCCTCCGTGCCGCTGCTGGTGGAGCGGGAACGGGCCCTGTACGGCGCGTGGTACGAGTTCTTCCCCCGCTCGGAAGGGACGCCCGAGCGCCCGCACGGAACG